>NZ_JBEOSP010000004.1:0-227829 GCF_040303105.1 Kitasatospora sp. NPDC096128
GATCGGCTCGCTGGAGGCCGGCAAGCTCGCCGACCTGGTCGTGGTCGACTCCGACAGCTACGACCTGGTCGCCGTGATGCGCCGCGGCCGCTGGGCCGTCGGCGGCGACAGGTTCCCCACCGTCAAGTCCACCTGAGCGCCCGCTTCCGCGATCACCGTCAGCCCGCCGGCCTGCTTAAACTCCCCCACATCACTATTGTTCAACAGTGGGCAAAGGAGCAGCAATGTACGCCCCAAGGCCGGTCAGGCCCCCCGGGAGCCGATGGAAGACGGTCACCGCCGCCGCCGTCGTCTCGGCGCTCGCCTCGTCCGTCGCCACCGCCTGGTGGATGTCGGCCGACGACGACCTCCGGTACGCCGACGACTACGCCGCCCACGAGCCGCTGCGCACGGTCGGCTTCCCGTCCGCGGGCACCCTGCGACTGACCCAGCAGATCGTCTGGCGCCTCGCCGACGGCTCCGAGGACTCCTTGGCGACGATGGCCACCTCCGACGGCTCCGGCGCGGAGGCGCGCAGCACGGCCGGCAACTGGGTGCAGGCGTTCCGGGCGGGTGCGCAGGGCCCGGTCACCGCGGAGTTCCACGGCGAGGGCTCGGTCCGCCAGTCGGTGGTGCTGTACTTCGAGCGCACCCGGCAGGTCAAGCAGCTCCGGCTGCGCCTCGACGGCATCGGCGGCGAGGACGGCTGGCGCGTCCTGATGCGCGAGACCGACCCCCGGGAGGCCGCCGCCCCGCCCACCTGGGCACCGGCCTCCCCCGGCGCGACACTCCCCCCGGTCATGCCGTGAGGCCCACCGACAACCGGCCCACCGATACCCGACCGGCCGACACCTGACGACCGGCGAACGGGCGGACACCCCCTGCGGGGCGTCCGCCCGTTCTGCGTCTCCGGGCCCGATCGGCTCACCCGGTCCTCACGATTCGCGGTGCGGGCGCAGCGGAATCCGGAGGCCGGAGTCCGGGAGTCGGGGTCCGGGGTCCGGCGGTCGCGGCTACTGCGGGGTCACGTAGGCGCCGGAGATGCCGCCGTCGACGAGGAAGGTGTTGGCGGTCATGAACGAGGAGTCGTCGGAGGCGAGGAAGGCCACCGCGGCGGCGATCTCCTCGGGCTCGGCGAAGCGGCCCAGCGGGATGTGGACCAGGCGGCGGGCAGCCCGCTCCGGGTCCTTGGCGAAGAGTTCCTGCAGCAGCGGGGTGTTCACCGGGCCGGGGCAGAGGGCGTTGACCCGGATGCCCTCGCGGGCGAACTGCACGCCCAGCTCGCGGGACATCGCCAGCACGCCGCCCTTGGAGGCGCTGTACGAGATCTGCGAGGTGGCCGCGCCCATCACGGCCACGAACGACGCCGTGTTGATGATCGAGCCCTTGCCCTGGCGCTGCATGTGCGGGATCGCGTACTTGCAGCACAGGTAGACGCTGGTGAGATTGACCTCCTGGACGCGCTTCCAGGCCTCCAGACCGGTGGTGAGGATGGAGTCGTCGTCCGGCGGCGAGATGCCCGCGTTGTTGAAGGCGATGTCGAGACGGCCGTACTCGTCGACGGCCCGCTGGAAGAGGTCGCGCACGGCGGCCTCGTCGGTGACGTCGGCCTGGATGAACAGGCCGCCGACCTCGTTCGCGGCCTTGGCGCCGGTCTCGGGGTCGAGGTCGACGCAGACCACCTTCGCGCCCTCGGCGGCGAAGCGGCGGGCGGTCGCCAGGCCGATGCCGCTGCCGGCGCCGGTGATGACGGCCACGCGGCCGTCGAGTCGCTGGGTCATGCTGATCATTCCTCCGTGGAGATGAAGACGTTCTTGGTCTGGGTGAAGGCGTCGAGGGCGTCCGGGCCGAGCTCGCGGCCGAGGCCGGACTGCTTGAAGCCGCCGAACGGCGTGGTGTAGCGCACCGAGGAGTGCGAGTTGACGGAGAGGTTGCCGGCCTCGACGCCGCGCGAGACGCGCAGCGCGCGGCCGAGGTCCCTGGTCCAGATGGAGCCGGACAGGCCGTACTCGGTGGCGTTGGCGATCCGCAGCGCGTCCTCCTCGTCGCGGAACGGGACGACGGCGACGACCGGGCCGAAGACCTCCTCGGTGAAGGCGCGGTCGTCGTGCCGCACGGGCGCGAGGACGGTCGGCGGGTACCAGAAGCCGGGCCCCTCGGGGGCGCTGCCGCGGAAGGCGACGGCCGAGGCGTCCGGGACGTACGAGGAGACCCGCTCGCGGTGGGCGGCCGAGATCAGCGGGCCCATCTCGGTCTTCTCGTCGGTCGGGTCGCCGACCCGCACGCCGCGCACGGCCGGCTCCAGGAGCGCCATGAAGTCGTCGAACACGGAGGCCTCGACGAGGATCCGGGAGCGCGCGCAGCAGTCCTGGCCGGCGTTGTCGAAGACGGCGTAGGGCGCGGTCGCGGCGGCCGTGGCGAGGTCGGCGTCGGCGAAGACGATATTGGCGCTCTTGCCGCCGAGTTCGAGGGTGACGGGCTTCACCTGGGCGGCGCAGCCCGCCATGATCTCCTTGCCGACCCTCGTCGAGCCGGTGAAGACGACCTTGCGCACGTCGGGGTGGGTGACGAAGCGCTGTCCGACGACCGGGCCGCGGCCGGGCAGGACCTGCAGCACCCCCTCGGGGATCCCGGCCTGCCGGGCGAGTTCACCGAGGCGCAGGGCGGTGAGCGGGGTGAGCTCGGCCGGTTTGACGATGACGGTGTTGCCGGCGGCGAGCGCCGGGGCGAGGGCCCAGGCGGCGATCGGCATCGGGAAGTTCCAGGGCACGATGACCCCGACGACGCCGATCGGTTCCTGGAAGGTGACGTCGATGCCGCCGGCGACGGGGATCTGGCGGCCGAACAGCCGCTCGGGGGCGGCGGCGTAGTACTCGATGACGTCCCGCGCGTTGCCCGCCTCCCAGCGGGCGTTGCCGATGGTGTGGCCGGCGTTGGCGACCTCCAGGGCGGCGAGGTGCTCGCGGTCGGCGTCGACGGCGGCGGCGAAGGCGCGCAGCAGCCGGGCGCGGTCGGCGGGGGCCACCCGGCGCCAGGTGTCGAAGGCGGCGCGGGCGCGGGCGACGGCGGCGTCCGTCTCGGCGACGCCCGCCAGTTCGACGGTGGTGATCACCTCCTCGGTGGCGGGGTTGACGACCTCGAAGAGGTCCGGTTCGGTCATGGGGCTGTCTCCCTGTGGGTGGCGGTGATCAGGGCCTGGAAGAGGCGCAGGTCGTCGGCGTCGGTCTCGGGGTGCCACTGGACGCCCAGCGCGAAGCGGTGGCCGGTCAGTTCGAGTCCCTCGACCGTCCCATCGGCACTGTGCGCGGTGGCCTGAAGGCCGGTGCCGAGCCGGTCGACGGCCTGGTGGTGGTAGCAGGAGACCTCGGTGGCGGGCCCGAGGACGGCGGCGAGCCGGCTGCCGTCGACGACGTCGACCCGGTGGCGCACGAAGCGGGCGGGGACGATCTGGTGGCTGTCGTCGGGCAGGTGCTGGACGAGGGTGCCGCCGAGCTCGACGTTGAGCAGTTGCATGCCGCGGCAGACGCCGAGCACCGGCAGGTCCCGGGCGAGGGCGGCGCCGAGCAGCCGGCTCTCCCAGTCGTCCCGGGCGCGGTGGGGCGGGCCGGTGCGCGGGTCGGGGGCCGCCGCGTAGCGGGCCGGGTCGACGTCCGGTCCGCCGGCCAGGACGAGTCCGTCCAGGGCGTCGAGCAGGTGATCGGCCCCGCCGGGCTGCGGCGGCAGCAGCACCGGGGTGCCGCCGGCGCGGACGACGGAGTCGACGTACGTCTGGGGCAGCAGGGAGGCGCGCTGGTTCCAGACGGACCAGACGGCGTCGTCCTGGTAGCTGCTGATGCCGATCAGCGCTCGCCGGCGGTCGTCGTGAGTCACAGCCGCTCGAATCCGCGGCGTCGCTCCCAGTCGGTCACCGCCCGCTGGTAGGAGGCGAGTTCGGTGCGCCCGGCGTGGGTGTAGTGCCGGACGACGTCCTTGCCGAAGGCCTCGGTGGCGACGGCGCTGCGCTCGAAGGCGTCGACCGCGTCGCGCAGGGTGGCGGGCACCCGGGGTGCGTCGGAGGCGTAGGCGTTGCCGGTGAACTCCGGCTGGAGTTCGAGCTGTTGCTCGACGCCGTACAGTCCGGCGGCGATCAGGGCGGCGACCGCGAGATAGGGGTTGACGTCGCCGCCGGGCACGCGGTTCTCGAAGCGCAGCGATTGACCGTGGCCGACGACGCGCAGGGCGCAGGTGCGGTTGTCGCGGCCCCAGGCGATGGCGGTGGGCGCGAAGCTGCCGGGGACGTAGCGCTTGTAGGAGTTGACGGTGGGGGCGAACAGCAGGGCGAAGTCGGCCAGGCAGGCGAGCTGGCCGGCGAGGAAGTGCTCCATGGTGCGGGAGAAGCCGTACCGGCGGTCCCCGGCGAACACCGGGGCGCCCTGCTCGTCGCGAAGGCTCAGGTGGATGTGGCAGGAGTTGCCCTCGCGTTCGTCGTACTTCGCCATGAACGTGAGGCTGCAGCCCTCCTGGGCGGCGATCTCCTTGGCGCCGGTCTTGTAGACGGCGTGGTTGTCGCAGGTGGTGAGGGCGTCGGCGTACTTGAAGGCGATCTCGTGCTGGCCGAGGTTGCACTCGCCCTTGGCGGACTCGACGGTGAGGCCGGCGCCGGCCATGCCGTTGCGCAGGCGGCGCAGCAGGGGCTCGATCCGGCCGGTGCCGAGGATGGAGTAGTCGACGTTGTACTGGTTGGCCGGGGTGAGCCGGGTGTAGTCCTTGTCCCAGGCCTGTTCGTAGCTGTCCCGGAAGACGATGAACTCCAGCTCGGTGGCGGCCTGGGCCTGCCAGCCGTAGCCGGCCAGCCGGTCGAGCTGGCGCTGGAGGACCTGGCGCGGGGAGACGGCGACCGGGGTGCCGTCGTGCTGGACGACGTCGCACTGGACCATGACGGTGGCGGGGTGCCAGGGGACGGAGCGCAGGGTGGCGAGGTCGGGGCGCAGTGTCAGGTCGCCGTAGCCGTTCTCCCAGGAGGAGACCTCGTACCCGTCGACGGTGTTCATGTCGACGTCGACGGCCAGCAGGTAGCCGCAGCCCTCCGCGGCGCCGGGGACGACGTCGTCGAGGAAGTACTCGGCGGCGACGCGTTTGCCCTGGAGGCGGCCCTGCATGTCGGTCATGGCGAGCACGACGGTGTCGACGGACCCGTCGGCGACGCGGGTGCGCAGCTCGTCGAGGGTGAGCCGGGGGGTGGTCATCGGGTCTCCTGTTCGGTGTCCAGGGCGTCGGGCGTGGGTGGTGCGGTCGGCGCGGACAGGACGGACGGCGCGGCGCCGACGTGCGGCCCGGTGAACCAGTGCCGGGCCGAGGCCAGCCACCACACGCCGGCGAAGCCGACCACGACGGCCACGGCGACCGGGGTGTAGTTGAAGGTGTCGACGGTGATCGGGCTGGCGGTGGGCAGCATGAACAGGACGGTGATCACCGCCGTCCAGGCGACGGCGACCACGCCGATCGGCCGGCTCCAGCGCCCCAGGTGCCAGGGGCCGCGCGGGAAGTCCTCGCCCTGGCGCAGTCGCAGGTACACCGGGATGACGTAGGAGATGTAGAGGCCGATGACGGAGATCGAGGTCACCGCCGTGTAGGCGGTGTTGTTCCAGAGCGCGGGCAGTCCGAGCAGCAGGGCGCCGCCGGTGGCCAGCCAGACCGCGTTGGTCGGGGTCTGGGTGCGCGGGGAGATGCGGTGCCACAGCCGGGAGCCGGGCAGCGCGCCGTCGCGGGAGAAGGCGTAGATCATGCGGGAGTTGGCGGTGACGGAGGCCATGCCGCAGAAGAACTGGGCGCCGATGACGATGAGCAGCAGGAACTGGGCGCCGCCGGAGCCGATCGCGTCGATGAAGATCTGCGCGGGCGGGACCTGGGTGTCGCTGTCGAGCGCGCCGTCGTAGTCGCGGATCGCGAAGGTGATGCCGAGCAGCAGGATCCAGCCCGCCACCAGGGAGACGGTGATGGCGTTGACGATGCCGCGCGGGCCGGAGCGGGCGGCGTCCTGGGTCTCCTCGGTCATGTGCGCGGAGGCGTCGTAGCCGGTGAGGGTGTACTGGGCCATCAGCAGGCCGAGCATCGCGACGTAGAACTGGCTGTGGAAGCCGGTGCGGTTGACGAACTCGGTGAGGACGAAGGAGACGGAGGCGTGCCGCTCGGGGAGCAGCGCGAGCGCGCCGACGATGATCGCGACGCCCACCAGGTGCCACCACACGGAGACGCTGTTGAGGACGGCGACCAGGCGCACCCCGAAGGTGTTGAGCAGGCCGTGCGCCAGCAGGATGACCGCGAAGATCTCCATGGTGTGCGCGGGGGTGGCCGCGACGCCGAAGCGGAGTTCGAGGAACGCGTTGGTGAAGAAGGCGGCGCCGTAGTCGACGCTGGCGGTCACCGCGACCTGGCCGAGGAAGTTGAACCAGCCGGTGAACCAGCTCCAGGCCGGGCCGCTGCTCCGGCCGCTGCTCCGGCTGCGGGTCAGTTTGGCGGACCAGTAGTAGAGCCCGCCGGCCGTCGGGTAGCTGGAGCAGATCTCGGCCATCGCGAGGCCGACGCAGAGCGTCAGCAGACCGACCACCGGCCAGCCCCAGATGATCAGGGCCGGGCCACCGGTCTTCATCCCCGTCCCGTAGAGGGTCAGGCAGCCGGACAGGATCGAGACGATGGAGAAGGAGACGGCGAAGTTGGAGAAGCCCGACATCGAGCGGGCCAGCTCCTGGGTGTAGCCCAGCTCGCGGAGGCGTTGTTCGTCGGCGGAAACGGGGGAGGAGTCCACCGGAAACACGGCGGGGCCAGGGTGGTCGGGTGAGCGTGCGTCGGTCATGGGCACCCCTGGGGGTTGAGGGTGTGCCGGGGTGCGCGCGGCCACGGCGGCGTGACGCACTCCCCCGGCGGGTTCGACGGTCGAACGGCTCTTCAATGGTCTAAAGTCAGACCATTGGGTGGGTGAGCAGCATCGTTCCGGCTGGACGGTGGCCACGTCAAGGGCGGGACGGGAACGAGTGCGGGAGATCCGATCGCAGGTACGATTCCGGCGTGGACGTGGACGTGGACGTAACACGTGAGCAGGCGCGGCTCGACTGGGAGGCCGGGGCGATCTTCCGCCCGATCCGGACCGGCAACGCCTTCGAGGAGACCGTCGAGCGGCTGCTCCAGGCGATCAAGCTCGGCGTCTTCGGCCCCGGCGACCGGCTGCCCGCCGAACGCGACCTCGCCGCCCGGCTCGGCGTCAGCCGCGAGACCCTGCGCGAGGCACTCCGCACGCTCCAGCAGGCCGACTGCGTCGAACCCCGCCGCGGCCGCTACGGCGGCACCTTCGTCACCTACCGGATGCCCGAACCGGACGTCGCCGACCTGCGCCGCGCCGCCCGCGACCTCGGCGGCGCCCTGGAGGACGCGCTGACCTACCGGCAGGTCCTGGAGGTCGGCGCCGCCGAGGCCGCCGCCCGGCGCACCCTCTCCCCCGAACAGCGCACCCACCTGGAGGACCGGCTGACCGAGCTGGACGCCGCCCCGGCGGACCAGTACCGCCAGCTGGACTCGCGCTTCCACCTCGCCATCGGCGAACTCACCGGCTCCCCCGCCCTCGCCGCGGCCATCGCCGAGGCCAGGATGCGCCTCAACGACCTGCTGAACGCGATCCCCATGCTGGACCGCAACATCGAGCACGCCGCCGAGCAGCACCGGGCCATGGTCCGGGCCATCCTCGACGGCGACGGCGACGCCGCCCGCCGCGCCACCGAGGAACACCTCGCCGCCACGGCCTCCCTGCTCAGGGGCTTCCTGGCCTGAGGCGCCCCGGGGGCACTCACCGGACGCCCCGGCCGGGGCGGCGGGCCACGCCTTCACCCTGTCGAGTGGCAGACGTCGACGCATGGACGGCTCGGCCTTGCCTTGCTCGTCCCGCCCGTCCCGCCCGTCCCGCCCGTCCCGCTCGTCCGACTCGACCCGGCTCGACCCGGCTCAGTTCGGTGCGGACGGCCCTCCACCCGCCTCGGCGGACGGATCCGCCGCGTCGCCCCGCGGCCGCGGCCCGGTGTAGGTGGCCCGGGCCCGCATCCGCAGCGGCTCCTCGCGGTACTCCTCCATCGCGTGGGCCAGCCAGCCCGGGGTTCGGGCCACGGCGAAGACCACCTCGCCGGCCTCCGCCGGCATCCCGGCGGCCAGTGCCATGGCGGCCAGCGCCAGGTCGATGTTGGCCCGCCGGGCCGGCCGCCCGGCCGGGCCGGCGGCCGCCTCCACGTCGGCGACCGCCGCCACCACGACTGCGCCGCCGTCGAGTTGACGGACCGCATCGAGCAGTGCGACCGCTCGGGGGTCGCCGTCCGGATAGAGCCGGTGGCCGAGCCCCGGGATCGGTCGGCCGGTGCGCAGGTAGTCGGAGACCACCGGCACCGCGCCGTCGGCCAGCACCTCGGCGAGCATCCGCTGCGCCAGCGGACTGGCCGCCCCGTGCAGCGGACCGTCGGTGGCGCCGAGTCCGGCGGAGACCACCGCGTACGGATCCGCCCGCGCCGAGGCCGCCAATCGCGCCGCCACGGTGGAGACCGCCAGCTCGTGGTCGATCAGAAGCACCAGGGCCCGGTCCAGGCAGGTCAGCGCCTCGGGCGTGGGGGCGACGGCGGCCAGCCGGCTCCACAACCGCGCGGCCAGCGGGGCGTCGGACCCGGGGTCGGGCGCGGTGCGCGGCAGCGCCTCCACCATCCCGGCGATCAGGGCCGCCCCGGCGGCCCGGACGGTCTGCTCGCGCAGGTCGAAGCGCAGCGGGTCGAGCGCGGCGGCGACGGTGGCCGAGATCCGGAGCCGGTCGGGCAGCCTGGTCCCTTCGGGCAGCGTGGAGGCGGTGCGGGCCAGCGCCTCGGCGGTGGCCGGCGGTACCCGCAGCTCCACCGGGGCCTGGGTGCCCAGCCCCCAGAGCCAGCCGATCGCGGCTTCGAAGCCGTACCGGGCGGCCAGTTCGACGCCGTCGCGGCCGCGGTAGTAGAGCCGGCCGTCCTCGATCAGGGTCAGTCCGGTCCTGACCCTGACCGGTTCGCCCGCCCACCCCGCCCCGCCGCCCGACGGCTCGCCCGCCGCCGTTCGTACGGGGGTGCGACGGCCCCGGGCGGCCAGCTCGGCGACCTCCTGGGGGTCGAAGGTGCTGCCCTTGCCCCCCGGGGCGCGCTCACTGCTGAGCTGCCCGCGGCTGGCGTAGGCGTACACCGTCTCCACCTTCACGCCGAGCTGCTCGGCGACCTGCTGGGTGGTCAAGCGTTCGGCCATCGTCCGCCCTCATCCTCCTGTGACGCCTCCGTGTCTTGATGGACCTCAGTATTACACATTGATTCCAATCAACATTGACAACATGGATCAACAGTCGGAGAGTGAGGAACGTCGCCGGAAGCCGGAAGCACGCAACCGGAGCCGCAGCCGGAGAGATCCACGAGAAAGGCCACTGCCATGCCGAGCACCACCGAGATCGAGGTCCCCCGCGGCCTCAAGGGCGTCGTGGTCACCGAGACCGAACTCGGCGACGTCCGCGGACTGGAGGGCTTCTACCGCTACCGCCAGTACTCGGCGATCGACCTCGCCGAACAGCGCACCCTGGAGGACGTCTGGCACCTGATGCTCCTCGGCGAGCTGCCGGACGCACCCGGCCGCGCCGACTTCCTCGCCCGCACCACCCCGCTGCGCCGCCTGCCCGACGCACTGCGCCCGCTCCTGCCCGCGCTCGCCGCGAGCACCGTGAACGGCGGCCCGCTCGCCGCCCTGGGCGCCGCACTCTCGATCGCCGGCGCCGAGCGCGGCGTCCGTCCGCTCTACGACACCGCACCCGAGCAGCGGATCGAGGACGCGCTGTTCGCCACGGCGCTGGTGCCCACCGTCCTGACCGCGCTCCACCGGCTGCAGCAGGGCGAGCAGCCGATAGAACCGCGCGACGACCTCGGCTACGCGGCCAACTACCTCTACATGCTGACCGGCCAGGAGCCCGAGCCGGCCAAGGCCCGGGCGGTCGAGCAGTACCTGATCTCCACGGTGGACCACGGCTTCAACGCCTCCACCTTCACCGCCCGGGTGATCGCCTCCACCGGGGCCGACCTGGTCGCCTGCCTGGTCGGCGGTCTCGGCGCGCTCTCCGGGCCGCTGCACGGCGGCGCGCCCAGCCGGGCGCTCGACACCCTGGACGCGATCGGCACCCCGGAGCGGATCGACGGCTGGATCCGCGAGCACGTACTCGCCGGCGACCGGATCATGGGCTTCGGCCACGCCGTCTACCGCACCGAGGACCCCCGCTCCCGCATGCTGCGCGGCGTCGCGGAGTCCTTCGGCGGCGAGCTGGTCGACCTCGCCGTCCAGGTGGAGGCCCGGGTCGAGGCGATCCTGGCCGAGCTGAAGCCGGGCCGCGAGCTGCACACCAACGTCGAGTTCTACGCCGGCGTGGTGATGCACCTCTGCGGCCTGCCGAGGGAGATGTTCACCCCCACGTTCGCCGCGGCCCGGGCGATCGGCTGGAGCGCCAACATCCTGGAGCAGGCGGCCGATCCCAAGATCATCCGCCCGGCCGCCCGCTACACCGGCCCCACGGCCCCGCAGCCGCTGCCGACGGCCTGAGCGGCAGGGCCCGGCGGTTCGGGCTCCCCGATGCAGGAGGCGTTCAGGCCGTAAGGCCTGCGCCTGGACGGCGCGGAGGCCGACGCGGATCTTCCGCGTCGGCCTCCGACCGCGCGTCGGCGACCCTCACGCGGTCAGGCCGCCGCACCCGGCACCGGTGATCGGAAGCGGAATCGCGATCTGCTACTTTTTCGACCTCGGTGCCGGTGTGCGAGGCGTGTGACCTGCTGTTGTACGTGTCCTGGCCCTGGCACCGATCTCTTGATCGACCACAGGGGGAAGCCATCAACGCGTACGCGAGCGCCGACGGCCCGGGCATATACAGCCCCGGCGGCAGCTACGGACCGCAGGGTCCGTACAGCCCGCCGGCCGTGCCGGGTCCGTCCTTCGGAGTCAACCTGGCCGACCTGGACGCGGCGGCGACCCTCGCCCAGAACGTCGGCCAGGCCATGCCGGGGGAACTGCAGCACATCTACCAGCCCTCCGACGACGCGGTGGCCGGGCTCGCCGGCTGGCGGACCGCGGCCTCCCTGAAGGCCTGCTCGGCAGCCTGGGAGGAGTGCCTGCGCAAGCTGGGCACCGAGGTCGACGGCATCAGCACGAAGTTCTCGTCGACCGCGACCAACTACCGCAACGCCGACCACAGCGGGGCGAACGGTCTGAACGGCGTCGGTACGGGCCCGAACTTCCCCAAGGTGAGCTGATGGTCGACCTCGCCCAGCTGCGCGACGCCCACCTGGATCCCCTGGACACCGCGGCGACCGCCTACGACACGCTCTCCAACAACTTCAAGAAGCACGCCGACGACCTGAACACCCAGGTCCTCAAGCACCTCTTCGACGGCCGGTGGGTGGGCAACGCCGCCGGCGCGGCCAACCAGGCCATGGAGACGACCAGTACCCGCCTCGACGCGGCCCACACCGAGTTGTCCTGCATGTCGGGTCTGCTGCGCGAGGCATCGGAGAGCTTCTGGCTGGCGCAGTCCAAGCTGCAGGAGGCGCTCGCGGACGCGAAGACCGCGGGCCTCACGGTGGCCGAGGACGGGAAGGTCACCTGGCCGGCCCCGACCGCGGCCGAACGCCACGACCCGGACTACGACACGCCGCAGAAGGCGAAGGCCATCTCGGACCGGATAGCCCACGCGATCAGCGAGGCGGACACCGCCGACCAGAAGATCTCCAAGGCGCTCGACGACCTGACCACGCGCGCCAAGACCGGCGCCGGCCTCAATCTCGACAACGCCGCCGCCGACCAGAAGGCCGTCGGCCAACTGGGCAAGGACCTGCTCGACGCCGGCTTCCCGCCCAAGGACGCCCAGCCCACCGAGGTCAACTCCTGGTGGAAGGGCCTCACGCCGGACGAGCAGCAGCGCCTCATCCAGGCCCATCCGGACCTGCTCGGCAACCGCGACGGCATCCCCGCGGTCGCCCGCAACCAGGCCAACCTGCTCAACCTGGACCGGCTGACCAAGGAGTACGAGAACAAGCCCAACCCCTCGGACGACGACAAGCAGAAGCTGGCAGGCTTCCGGGCCATCAGGACCAAGCTCGACCAGGCGAAGTCCAACGAGCCGCCGCCCGCCTTCCTGATGGCCGTCAGCGACGAGGGCCAGGGGCGCGGCTGCCTCTCCTGGGGCAACCCGGACACCGCCAAGAACGTCAGCGCGTACGTGCCCGGGCTCGGCACCAAGCTCTCCGACGTCGGGGGCAAGGACGCCGACCGCGCCCGCAACGTGTGGCAGGCCGCGCACAACGCCGACCCGACCGCGGACACCGCCTCCATGGTCTGGCTGGGGTACGACCCTCCGCCGGGCCCGCTGGACGGCGACCCCAAGGTCGCCGAGGTGATGCTCCCCGACCGCGCCCAGAAGGGCGGCGATGCCTACGACAAGTTCATGAGCGGCCTGCGCGCCAGCCACGAAGGGGCTCCGCCGCACCTCGTCGCCCTCGGCCACAGCTACGGCTCGACCACGGTGGGCATGGCGGCGCAGCAGGGCGGCGGCACCGGCGCCGACGACATCATCCTGGTCGGCAGCCCCGGCACCGGCGCGGACCGGGCCTCGCAGCTCCACATCGACCCGAAGCACGTCTGGGTCGGCGACGCCCAGAACGACCCGGTGAGCCACCTGCCGGCGAAGGAGCGGGTCGCGGCCGACGGCACGGGGGCGGTCATCGGGGGGAAGCTCGCCGGGCCGCTGGGGGCCTGGACCGGCGGCGAGATCGCCAACGAGCTCTACGACGACTTCGGCGACACCAACGACCTGTGGTTCGGGAAGGACCCGGCCGCCAAGGACTTCGGCGCCAACCGGTTCGCCGTCGCGGACGGGGCGCCGCTCTCCTTCGACTCCCACTCGAACTACATGGAGGATCCGAAGATGGACGTCTCGAAGGACCCGGCCAAGAAGGCGGAGCTGGAGTCGATCAACAACATCGGCCAGATCGTGGCGGGCAAGTACGACAACGTGACGAAGCAGGACGGCCGATGAGCGGGTCGCGGCGGGGCACCCGCCCGGGCATCGCGGTCGCCGCCCTGGCGCTCGCCCTGACCGCGTGCTCGGCCGGCACCGGGGCGTCCGGCGGCGGGGCGCCCAAGCAGCTGGTACCGGCCGACCAGGCCCTCCGGCGGATGGACGCCCTGCTCGACGAGTCGCTGGCCGACGTCCAGCCGGCGCTGCGCTACTGGGACGACAACCCCGACGCGGTCGAGCAGTACTCCAAGGGCCTCGACGAGCACTCCCTCGGCTACGCGGACGCCGACCGCCGACGCCACATCATGACCAGGATCGCGCCGGCCAAGTACGACACCCTGCTGGACATGGTCGAACGCGGCTGGAAGGCCAAGGGCTACACCGTCACCCGGAGCGCCGCCAACCCGCCCGGCAGCACCGCCAGTGCCCCGGACGGCGCGGGCGTCGGGATCGCCTTCCACCCCTCCGGGCTCATCGAGATCACGGCGCACGTCTCCCCCGTCCCGGTGGTCCACGGGCCCTTCGGAACCCCCACCCCCGTTCCGACCATGTCCAACGGCAACCCGGACGACGTCCCCAAGTACGACGACCCCTTCTGGTCGAACTGAAGGCCCCCATGACCCCTGAACAGGCCGTCCAGCAGCTCAACGCCCTGCTCGACGACTCCATGTCCGGCATCCGCCCGCCGCTGCTGTACTGGGACGGCTGGCCCCGCTCCACCGAACAGTCCGCGGAGGGCTACCACGAGCAGTCCCTCGGCTACGCCACCGCCGCCCGTGACCGCTACATCATGACCAAGGTGGCCCTGGCCAAGTACGGCGCCCTGCTGGGCGTGGTCGAACGCAGCTGGCAGGCCAAGGGCTACACCATCACCGCGGTCAACCCCCGGCAGCCCGCCATCTTCGCCTCCACCCCGGACGGCTCCGAGATCGCCATCACCTTCGGCGCCGCCGGCAACATCACCTTCACCGCCTCGGTCGGCCCCATCCCGGTGATCCGCGACCGCGACCCCTTCGGCATCCCCACCCCCGAGCCCGTCATGGCCAACGGCAACCTCGACGTCATCCCCCGCTACGAGGACCCCTTCTGGTCCGTCTGACCTCCTCTGCGGCGACGCCTGCCGGGGGTGCGGAGAGTCGATCGGCTCCCCGCGCCCCCGGTGGCGGTGTCCGGCGTCGCCGCGGCGGCCGTCGGGCCGGGCCGGGGCCCCGGCCCGGCCCGCACGCTTCGGCGAGTTGTCCGTGTGGGACGAGGGCCCGTCTTCGAGCTCCGGCCTGCGGGCCGCGCCCGCCCGCCCGTATCCTGGCTCCGGCTTCGGGGGGCCGTGGCTCAGACAGATGACGATCCGTCAGCGGCGTTTCCGCGAACGGACATCCGGACACGACGGGGGCGCGCGTGGGATCGGCCGACCGCAGCGGATCGGGAAGCAGGACCGGCGCGACACGGGAGGATGCCCCGCGGAGTCGCCCCCTCGGGCAGGCCCCGGGGCCGACCGGGCGCGGCGAGCCCGCGCTCGTGGTGCTCCGCGGGTGGCTCGGCCTGGTCTCGGGGCTGGCGGCGCTGCTCGTGCTGGTACTCGGGCTCCGGCTCGCCGGGGAGAGCCGGCCCGGCCGGGTGGACGGCCGGATCCAGGACGCGGTGTACGGGGTGGAACCGCCGTGGCGGTACGCCGCCCGGGGCCTGGACTCCCTGGGGGAACCGCTGGGGGCCGTACTGCTGGTCGGGGCCGTGGTCGCGGGCTGCCTGCTGCTCCGGCGGCCGCGCGCGGCGGTGTTCGCGGTGGCCGGCGTCGGCCTGCCGGTGGTGGCGGCGACGCTGCTCAAGCACCTGGTGGGCCGCACCATCCACGGCGACAACCTGTCCTACCCGAGCGGGCACACGGCCTTCCTGACCGCCGTCGCCCTCGTACTGGGGCTGTTGGCGGCCCGCGGGAGGGCCCGCCCGCTGCCGGTGCTCGCCGCGGCGGCGGCCGTCGGGGCGGCCATGGCCTGGGCGCAGGTCGCCCTGGGTGCCCACTACGCGACCGACACCCTGGCCGGCGGGTGCACCGCGCTGGCGCTGGTGCCGGCCGCCGGCCGGCTGGTCGACCGGGCGGCCGACCGGCTGGCGGGCCGTTCGGCACCCCATAGTTGACATAGCATCAGATGAGGCGCCGGAACACCGGCCACCCGCCCATCCAGGGGGACGGATCCCCGGCGTCCAGCGCCTTGCGGTACACAGTGCAGGCTTCGGCCACCGCGTGGACGGTGTGGGCGATGTCGGCCTCGTCGAGCGCGTTGCTGACGACGAAGGAGGGGGCCAGCACTCCGCCCGCGAGGAGCCGGCGCAGGAACAGGGTGCGGCAGCCCGCCTGCACGGGAACCGCGCTCGATCCGCGTACAGCCTCGCCTGGGCTCCGGTCGGGGCGTGCCACCGTACTGGCCTCTCTCGACGCGACGTCCCACTACTGGCGTGAGGAGATCGACTACGTCATCAAGGGGCGTGGAATCACGAGCTTCGACGACTCGCTTTGTAACGGTGGAGCAGGGCTTCGAGGTAGTCCGCCTGCGGGTCCTCCGACCCAGTGGCTGCACCGTCAACGACGGTGATCCGGTCCAGCTCCGGGGTGTGGCCGGCGGCGGTCTCCACCCGCACCAGTGCCTCGTACCGCTCGCGCACGGTCTGCTGCGGCAGCCGGGGCGCCTCGTAGTGCACGCCGATGTTGCCGTTCTCCCCTCGGGTGACGGCCCACAACGTCAGGTCCTTGGGCGTCGCGTGCACACCGACCTCCTCCGCCAGCTCCCGGCACGCCTGGCTGCGCAACTCGGTCTCGTCCAGGGCTCCGGTACCGGTGGGCGGTTCCACGTTGCCGCCGGGCAACTGCCAGCGGCCGGGCGCCGCGGTCGAGGCGGACATGCGGCCCACGACCAGACCGCCCGCGTCGGTCGGCTGCGCGATGGTCACGAACACCGACGACACCCGAGGTGCCCCCGGCACGCGGCGCAGCGCGAAGTGCCGGTAGGTCACGGGAGCCCAGGACAGGATGAGGGTGTCGCCGTCGTACCCAGCGGCGTTGCACACCACCGCCGGGCCGTCGAACAGGTCCGGGTTCGCCTGAACGGCCTTCGCCCACACCACGTCCATCGCGGCGCGGTGCTCCGGTGAGAGCGTCGGCTGATTCGTCTCCACCAGGCGCAGCGTGGCGACTTCGAGGACTTCGAGAGGGTCGGAGGGGGCGGGAAGTGAACTGGTCACGGCTGTGCGGTCCTTCCGGGGCGCTGTGCGTCTGAACCGTCGGCGTAATCAACTTGCCGGCGTGGCGGAGGTCGCGCGGGTGGCGTTGGTGCGGCACTGGGTGAGGGCGTACTTGATGCGGGTGTCAGGCCTGGGGGTGGCGAGGAGGAGTTCGCCGGCCTGGACGAGGGTGGTCCAGTACTGGACGGGGTCGCCCGTGCAGGGAACGGGTTGGGCGGCCACGAAGGATAGGTAGGCGGTGGTGAGGTTGCCCGTGACGAACCAGCGTCCCAGCCCGTGCTGGTGGCCCGCGCGGATGCCGCCCATGGCGTCGATGGCGGTGAGGAAGAGATCGATGACCGCGAGCTCGCGGGCGTCGAGCTGCTTGGGGACGTCGAACACGCCAAGGGCTTCCAGGAGTTCCCCGGTATCGGCCTCGGCACCGGGGCGCAGGTTGGCGAGCAGGGCGCCGTAGCAGTCGTTGAGGCGGATGGTGGCCTCGGCAGCGGGGATATCGAGGGCCTCACGGACTGCGCGGGCCGAACGGAGGGGTTCGTGGGTGCGGCGGGCGAGGGTGGCGTAGGCCTCGGCGCGGGTCGCGCCGGCGTCGAGCAGGTGCCGGGCGGTGGAGGCGAGTCGCATGGTAGGTACTCCGCTCAGGCCGCGAGCGCAGGGGCGGGGGCGATGAGTGCCCAGACGAACTTGCCGATGCCACCCGCGCGCGGGCAGCAACCCCAGCGCTCGGCGAGCTCGTTGACGAGAAACAGGCCACGTCCGTGCTCGTCGTCGAACTTCGCAGGTCGAACGGTGGGGCGCCCGGTGCCCGCATCGTGCACTTCAAGGCGAAGACGGTCCCCGATGACGGCGAATCGGACCTCGATGAGGCGGTCGTCGGGCGCGTCGCCGTGCTGGACGGCGTTGGCAAAGAGCTCACTCAGGAGCAGTTCGGCGACATCTCGGTAGCGGTCACCGGCGGGAAGTGCAGAGAGGTACGCCCGGAGGAGGTGCCGCGCGAGGGGCGTCGATTCCGGGCAGGAGCCGAGACGCGCGGCGAACGAGCGGGGGTGGCGGGCCGCAGAGCAGGTTTTGAGCATGGCGAAGTACCTCAGAACGGTATCCCGGTGGGAGGCATGGGCATGGCTTCTGCTGGCCCACACTGACGTGAACTCACGCAGGCGCGGTCGAACCGGTGCACGCCGGGATCAACGCTCCGACTCCGGGCGACCAGACGGCATCGACTGCGATCTGTACGGAACCGATCACACACCGCCAGCGCCATGGAGACAATGCTGTGGCACGATCCAAAAGCGATCCCATCTCCAAGGAGCGCCTTGATGCCCGATCAACTGCGCCACGATATGAGGCAAGCCCGGCGCGCTTCCGGCATGAACTGGGCCGAGTTCGCCCGTGCGAGCGGGTTCGGTGTGGCCTATCTGCGCAATGTGGAAAACGGCAACCGCCGGGTGACCGAGTCGGTGGCAGCCGCCTACGACAGCGCCCTCGACACAGGCGGAGGCTTCGCCGCCGCCCTTGCGGATGCCGCAGTCGTGGACATCTCGTGGAACCGGGCCGGGGCGACTCTGGCGGTTCTCACAAGCCTGATGGAAGGAAGACGAGTGGATCGCCGAGGGTTCCTCGCTGCCGGCATTGCCCTGACAGCGTCAACGAACAACTGGGTCACGGCCATCGGGCGCACTCTCCTGGAACCACGGGCCAGGCATGTGGACGGCTCGTCCCTGATGGCAGGTTTGGAAGGCCGGCTCGATCTCTTGCGCCGCGTGGATGACGAGCTCGGCAGTGGCGAGGTCTTCACGGCCGCGCGCAGCGACCTTGCCCTGGCAGTGGCAGCGATCAAATCTGGGCGCTACAAGGGCAATCACCTGTCGCGCTTGTACGCGATCACCACCGAAGCCGCCCGCCAGGTCGGCTGGGCGGCCTTCGATCAGGGCCGCGTCGGCCTCGCCCAGTCCTACTTCGATGCCTCCTTGCGGGCCTCCGCCGAGTGCGGCGATGTGATCGCCGGTGCCTACACGCTGTCCTTCGCCGCCATTCAGTGCTACTCCTCCCCCGGCCTGGCCGGCCGGGCGGTGTCGTTCACGGACACAGCCCGGACCCAGGTCCGCGGCCGTAGCACCCCGCGGATGGAGGCGATGCTCGCCGCCCGCGCCGCCCGCGCGTGGTCGAAGGACGGAGCGAGGAAGGAGACCAAGCACCAACTTCACCTGGCACACGCAGCGCTGGACAAGGGACGACACCAGGACGACCCCAGTTTCCTCTACTGGGTGGACTACGGCGAGATCGAGATGATCGCCGGCTCCTCCGCTCTGGAGCTGGGAGACCCTGCCGAGGCCTTGCGGCGGTTCGAGGCCGGCATTCAGGCGTACCCTGGCGACGAGCAGTACCCCCGCAGCCACGCCATCTACCTTGCCCGCGCCGCAGAGGCACACCTCGCACTGCACGACCTGGACGCGGCCGTGGCAACGGGCCGGCACGCCGCTGCCTGCCTCGGAGCGGTCGACTCCGCGCGCTCAGAATCCCAACTGCGGGGTCTGCGCGAGAAACTGGCTCCTCACACCGCCCACGCAGGGGTCCGTGACTTCCTAGAAGCCGGGCAGGCGCAGGAGCTCGCGTAACCGCTGGACGACCACATCCTCGTCCAGCCCCAGCACAGGAGTGAAGCCGAGCCGCTGGGCGGCGACGAGGTTCTCCTCGCTGTCGTCCACGAACAGGCACTCCTCGGCGCTGACACCGAGGCACTCCAGCACGACCTGAAACGCCTCGGGTTCGGGCTTGCGGACACCATGATCCGCCGACAGCACCACCGCATCGAAGGTGCCGTGCAGGTCGAACCCGGCGTACGGGTCGTAGGGCTGCCGACCGAGGCTGTTGGACAGGACCGCCGTCCGCACCCCTGCCGCACGAGCCTGCCGCGCGACCTGGAGAACCTGGTACGCCGGAAAGGCGTCGTGGAGGTACCTCGCCAGCAGGTTGTCCGGCTTCACGCCCATCAAGGCTGCGAACCCGGTGTTCCAGTCTTCCTGGCTGATCCGGCCGAGTTCAAGACTCCGGAACAGGTCCTGCCCACGCGGGTCCGACCAGGCACGCAGGAACGTCCCCGGGGCGATCCGCTCCCGGTTCTCGAACCACGTGATGACCTCGACCATGTTCGACGTCAGGACGCCGAAGAAGTCGAAGACCACCGCACGAAACGAAGTCACTGCAGCTCGCTCCATCCGCACAGCGTACGGCCGCTCCTGGCTGGTTGCACCGAAGTTCGGTCACGTCCGGCGCGCACTACCCGACCGACGTGCTGGGCAGCTGGTGCACCGGCGGCCGCTTGTCGCGTCGATCGGGTAGTGGAGAAACGGTGATTCAGGCCCGCCGCCGGAACACCGGCTTCACCGGGCGGCCGCCCAGCCAGGGGGTGGGGTCGCCGGCGTCCAGGGCCTTGCGGTAGACGGCGCAGGCGGCGGAGACGGCGTCGACCGTGTGGGCGATGTCGGCCTCGGTGAGGGCACTGCTCACCACGAACGAGGGGGCCAGCACCCCGCCCGCCAGCAGTTGGCGCAGGAAGAGGGTGCGGTACTCCTGGGAGGGCCGGCCGTCGGCGTCGAGGGTGGCGAAGACCAGGTTGCTGGCCCGGCCCCGGACGACGACGTGCTCGCCGGTGCCCATCCCGGCCGAAGCCTCGCGGACGCCGGCGGCCAGTTGCTCGCCGAGTGCGTGCAGTCGGGCGGTGATGCCCTCCTCGACATAGGTGGTCTGCACGGCCATCGCGGCGGCCAGTGCGTGGGTCTCCGCGCCGTGGGTGGTGGAGAGCAGGAACACCCGGTCGCCGGGGTGGCGCAGCCCGCCGAGCTCCATCAGGTCGCGGCGCCCGGCGAGGGCGGAGACGGCGAAGCCGTTGCCCAGTGCCTTTCCGAAGGTGGAGAGGTCGGGGGCGACGCCGTACAGGCCCTGGGCGCCTGCCTCGGACCAGCGCAGACCCGTGATCATCTCGTCGAAGATCAGCACGCAGCCGTGCCGGTCGGCGAGTTCGCGCAGGCCCGCGAGGTAGCCGGGGGCGGGCTCGGCGTGGCCGGCGGGTTCGAGGATCAGGCAGGCGATCTCGCCCCGGTGGCGGGTGAGCAGTTCCTCGGTGGCGGCCAGGTCCCCGTAGGGGAAGGCCACGGTGAGGTCGGTGATGGCGGCCGGGATGCCGGCGTTCATCGGGGTGGTGCCGATGAACCAGTCGTCGACGGAGAAGAACGGGTGGTCGGCGCAGACGGCCACCAGGGTGCGCCCGGTGGCCGCGCGGGCGAGGCGCACGGCGGCGGTGGTGACGTCGGAGCCGTTCTTGGCGAACTTCACCATCTCGGCGGTGGGCACGGTGTCCAGGAAGCGTTCCGCGGCCTCGAGTTCGAGGATGGACGGGCGGGCGAAGTTGCTGCCCCGGTCGAGCTCCCGCCGGGCGGCCTCGGTCACGCGCGGGTGGGCGTGACCGAGACTGACGGCGCGCAGGCCGGAGCCGTACTCGACGTAGCGGTTGCCGTCGACGTCCCACACGTGGGCGCCACGGCCGTGGTCGATCACCGGGGCGAGGTTCTCGGGGTACTGGTCGTCGCCCTTGGCGTAGGTGTGGGCGCCGCCGGGGATCAGGGCGTGCAACCGCTCGTTGGCCGCCCGGGACTTGGGCAGCTGGAAGTCGTCAACGGCCATGGGGCTCACTTCTCCTCGGGTCGCAGGGCCTCGGCGAGGCTGGGCGCCTCCCGGTCCCGCTTGGACATCGACGTGGCCGGCAGCGGCCAGGGGATGGCGAGCTCCGGGTCGTCGAAGGCGATCGTGACGTCCTCGGCCGGGTCGTGCGGGCGGTCGATCCGGTACGAGACGTCGGCGTCGGTCAGCGCCTGGAACCCGTGGGCGCAGCCCGCCGGGACGTACACGCTGGCCTGGGTCTCGCCGGAGAGTTCGAAGAAGGCCGTGTTGCGGTAGGTCGGCGAGCCGGGGCGCAGGTCGACGACGACGTCGAAGACCTCCCCGTGCGAGCAGCGCACCAGCTTGGCCTCGCCGGCGCCGGAGCGCAGGTGCATTCCGCGCAGCACGCCCCGGAGCGAGCGGGAGACGCTGTGCTGGACGAAGGCCTCGGGGTCGATGCCGACCGAGCGGAGCACCTCGGCGTCGAAGGTGCGGCAGAAGAAGCCGCGTTCGTCGGCGTACGGCGTCGGCTGGAACAGGTAGGCACCGGCGATCGCCGGGACTTCGGTCACCTTCATGGGGTCTCCGTACGGTGTCGGTCGGCCGTCACGTGGTCGGCGGTCGGGAAGACGGCCGCGGTCAGGGCGGTGAACTGGTGGTCGAGGCTCCGGCCGGCCGTCAGGTTCCGCTCGGCGAGGGTCTGCCGCAGTTCCGTCGAGCGCTTCTCCAGCTCCCGGAACTGCTCGATCAGCCGGTCGGCGTCGACCTCGCGGGCCGGGTGGCAGTAGGCGCCCAGCCCCATCCGGGCCATCAGCGCGTCGCTCTTGGCCGCGTAGCTGAGGGCGAGCGTGGGCGTGCCGGTCTTCAGCGCGCAGACCAGGTTGTGGTACCTGGTCGCCACCACGGTGTCGGCGGCGGCCGTCTCCGCCATCAGCTCGGCCAGCGAGGCCGCCGTGGAGGCGGTGACCAGCGGGGAGCCGACCGCCTCGACGATCGCGGCGACCACCCGGGCGTCGACGTCGTCGCCGGTGAGCAGCCGGACCGGCCGGCCCTCCTCGACCAGCGCGCGGACGAAGCGGGTCGTCCCGTCGAGGTAGCGCCGGTGGATCTCCTCGGCCCGGGCGCGGTCGTCGTCGCCGCCGTGGAAGTCCATGACGCCGACGCAGACCCGCCCGTCCGGGGTGTCCGGGGCGGGCGGCGCGGGCAGGGCGAAGGCGATGTCCGGGTGGACCTCGTCCCGCGCGGTGTCCACGCCCATCGCCCGCATCGCGTCCCGGGACAGCTCGTCCCGGTACGAGCGGTGGGCGGCCAGCCGGGCCGACCAGCGCACCAGCGCCCGGGTGGCCGGGTTGCCGATCGGGCCGGCGCCGACGCCGACCAGCGCCACCTTGGTGCCGAACAGCCGGCCGGAGGCGCAGAGCAGGAACAGCGCGTACGGGAAGCCCCAGGGGCGCAGCGGCAGGGTGGCCTCCAGGACGCCCATGCCCGGCACGATGACCACCTGGTGCCGGCGCACCCAGGCGGCGGTGCGCACGGCGTCGACGAGCTTGCCCAGGCCCTTGCCGACGACCGCGCCGGCCCGGGAGGCGGTCCGGTATTCGCCGCGGTACCAGTGCAGCCGGGTCGCGGGGATGCGGTAGCGGGCGGTGACGACCTCCGGTCCGCCGCACAGCGCGTCCACCACGGCGTCCGGGTGCTCGGCGCGCAGGTAGCCGAGCACGGCCTCCAGCGAGCCGTCGTTGCCGAGGTTGCCGGAGCCGAGCAGGCCGAACACCCCGACGCGCACCGGGGTTCCGGCAGCGGTCATCGCCGCCTCCCGTCGCGTCCGGCCACCAGGTCGTCGACGGAGACGGTGCGCAGCTCCGGCTCGACCGGGGCGCGGTCCTCGACCCGCTCGCCGGCGCCCGGCCGCACCCGGCTGGTCATCCAGGCGGCCAGGTGGCCGTAGCAGGCCCGCCGGTCGGCGGTGGACAGCGGCGCCCGGCGGACGGCCGAGGCGAAGCCCCAGACGTACTCGGCGAGCAGCCGGGGCGTCGGGTGCAGCGGGCCGGCCCGGCGCGGGTCCAGGTTGACGCAGCGGGAGCGCTTGGAGGGGTTGGCCCGCTCGGCGCGGGTGGGGTGGTCGCGGCGGAAGTAGAGCAGTTCCGGCACCTGGTGGAACGGGCCGTGCAGGGTGATCTCGGCGACGAAGGTGCGGTCCGCGTGGTGGTAGCTGTCGTGCGGCTTGACCCGGCGCAGCACGTCGGCCCGCATCACCCCGTAGAAGTCGTCGCCGCCGGGCTCGAACAGCAGGCTGCGGAAGCGCTCGGGCGCGCGCGGCGAGTCGGTGGCGAGCCCGTACTCGTAGGGGACCTTCACCTGGCCGTGCTCGTCGATGACCGCCTGGCCGGAGTGGGCGAGGATGACCTCCGGCCGCTCGTCCAGCGCCTCGACGCAGCGCTGCAGGAGGTCCCGGGCGTAGAGGTCGTCGTGCGAGGCCCACTTGAACAGCTCGCCGCGGCACTGGGTGAAGACGTAGTTGTGGTTGGGCGCGGCGCCGACGTTGCGGGGCAGCCGGAGGTAGCGGATCCGCCGGTCCCGCGCGGCGTACTCCCGGCAGATGGACTCGGTGGCGTCGGTCGAGGCGTTGTCGGAGATGACCAGCTCGAAGTCCTCGTAGGTCTGGCCGAGCAGGGCGTCGAGCGACTCGGCGAGGTACTCCTGGCCGTTGTAGACGGGCAGGCCGATGCTCAATCGGGGAACGGCGGTCAAGGGGTCCTCACTTCGGGGATGGGTGTGCGGTGGTGCTCGCGCAGGGCGGCGCGCAGTTGGAGCCACCAGACGGCGGCGCCGCAGCCGGTCGCGGCGGCGACGCCCCAGGCGGAGCCGACGGTGCCGGCCGCCGCGGCGCCGCCGAGCCCGCCGCCGAGGTAGCAGGCGGAGGCGAACAGCTGGCAGCGCAGGCTGCGCCGGGCCGCGGCGAGGGCGCGCAGCCCGGCGGCTGCGCCGCTGCCGAGGCCGGCGCCCGCGACGCCGAGGGTGGCCGGCAGGATGAGCTGGGAGGCGGAGTGCCAGACGTCGCCGAGGACGAGCTGCCCGGCCCGGTCGGGCATCAGCAGCAGGGCCGAGCCCCACAGCAGGGCGGCGCCGGCCTGTCCGCCGCCCAGCAGGAAGCAGAACCGGCCGAGCCGCTCGGGCGTCCGCCGCAGGACCCTCGCCGCCTCCGCCACGGTGACCAGGGAGAGCCCCATCAGCAGGGCGAGGAAGGGCCCTTGGAGGAGTTCGGCGCCCCGGACGGCACCGACCGCGCCGACCCCGACGATCGCGCCGAGCCCGTACGCCCGCAGTTGGCCGGCGCCGCTGAGGCTGACGTTCTCGACCAGGTAGCGGCTGCCGAGGTCGCGCTGCTCGCGCAGCCAGCCGCGGGCCTCGGTCACCCGGGGCCGGACGCCGGACTGGAGGAAGCCGTAACCGGCGGCGGCCGCCGCGGCGGCGCCCCAGGCCAGCAGGAAGGCGGGTACGGTGCCCACCCGGGCCGCCACGACCATGGCCGGGACGAGCGCGACGCCCTGCACCAGGTCGTTGGCGAAGGCCTTCTGCCCGGTGCCGGCCGCGAAGAACGCGAACCGGCGGGAGTCCTGGAGCAGGAGCGCCGGCAGGGCGACGCCGAGGCTCGCGAACGCGGGCCCCACGTCGCCGCCGAGGCCGAGGCCGACCAGCAGGCAGAGGGCGCCGAGGGCGGCGCCGACGGCGAGCGCGGTGCCGGAGGAGCGGGCCGCCGCAGCGCGCCAGGTCGCCTCCGGCACGCCGCTGAACCGCACCATCAGCGGGTCGGTGGCCAGCCCGCGGGAGACGTTGAGCACCACGCCGTAGGTCAGCCAGGCCAGGCTGAACACGCCGAACGCGTGCACCCCCAGCTCGCGGGCGACGTAGATGCCCACCGCGAAGTTGATCATGCTGGTGACCGCCTGGTCGGCCAGCCCCCAGGACACCCGGCCGAGCACGCCCCGCCTGGCGGGCCGGGTCGGCGCCGGCTCCCCGGCCGGGCCGGCCGGGGTCGTCGTCTTCACCCCCTCGGTGGTCATCGGCGTCACGCCTTGATCAGTTCGGCGCCCTGGAGGGCGTCGGCCGCGGCGGCGACGGTGTCGAACGGCAGCCCGGAGCGCTCGGCCACGTCCAGCAGGCTGTGCTCGCCGTCGGAGAAGCTGAGCACCCACAGCATGGCCAGCTGCGCCTGCTTGGCGTCACTGCGCCCGCCGAGCGATTCGTACAGCCCGCGCCGGCCCAACTGCGGTTCGCCGTAAGGGCTCAGGTTGAGGTAGCGCCGGTTGCGGTCGAGCACCGCGAAGGCCTCCCGGCAGACCGCGAGGGTGTCCGCCATCGCCTCCGGCCGCACGAAGTCCAGGTCGTCCGCCGAGGTGTGGTACTCGGGGTACCCGGCGTACGGGGTCCGGCTGAGCGAGCCGACGCCGAGGTCGAAGCCGGGCGAGCAGTACTGCCGCTCGTCGTAGCCGTACGGGGTGAACTCGGTGACCCGGTGCGGGCGTTCGGAGGCGCGCAGGACGTGCCGGAGCACCCGGTCGATCTCCGCGTCGCCGCGCCGGCTCTGCTTGTACGTCAATCGGCCCGGATCCCCGGCGCAGGCCAGCACCAGGCCGTGCTTGACCCGTTCCACCCGCTCCGCGTTGCGGGCCAGCCAGGTGATCGCCCCGATCGTGCCGGGGGCGAAGATGAACCGGTAGGTGTAGTACGGCGCCCGCTCCGCCAACTCCCGCGCCAGGAAGGTCGCAACCGCGATGCCGGCCAGGTTGTCGTTGGCCAGCGACGGGTGGCAGACGTGGCAGGAGACGATCACCTCGTCGGCGACCTGCCCGGGCACGACGTGCTCGGCGTAGGTGAGGTGGCCGTCCGCGAGGGTGGAGTCGATCCGCACCTCGTAGTCGCCCTCGGGCAGCCCGTCCAGGGTCTCCTGGGCCAGGCAGAACCCCCACTCCGGGGTGTAGTAGCTGGTGCGGTACGGCACCCAGGCGGGGTGCTCCGGCAGGGTGTGCAGGTGCGGGCGCAGCTCGCTCAGCGGCATGGTCGCCGCCACCGGCACGCTGTAGCCGAGCACGTGCAGGCTGGACGCGGCGAAGTCGACGACCCGGTTGCCCGCGCTGTCGGCCACGTACGCGTCCCGGATGTTCCACTCCTGCGGCACCGTCCAGTCCAGCACCCGCGTCCCGGTCGGCACCTCGTGCACCTGGAGCGGGAGGTACTCGCCGACGATCTCCAGGGTGGCGCGCACCCCGTCGCCGGTGATGCTCCGGCAGAGCGGGTACAGCCGCTCCACCAGGGCGTGCATCTGCTCGCCGACCCCGGTCACCGGCGCCACCGCAGGGTGTCGTCGACGGCGCCGGCGCCGGCGGCCTCGCGCAGCACCGCGAGGCGGGTGAAGCGCCGCTCGAAGTCCTCCCGGGTCAGCCCGAACTTCCGGTAGGCCTCCGCGAGTTCGACGGCCCCCTGCTTCACGCTCCACTCGCAGTCGAAGCCGGGCAGGGCGGCCCGGAACCGGGAGAAGTCGACCCGGTAGGAGCGCGGGTCGGCGCCGTTCTCCCCGGTGATCACCACCTGGGCGCCGGCCACCGCCTCGGCGACCTGCTCGGCGATCTCGGCGACGGTGACGTTGTTGGCCTCGCTGCCGATGTTGAAGGCCCGGTCGTGCACCGCCTCGCGCGGCGCCTCCAGCGCGGCCGTGAAGGCCCGGGCGATGTCGGCGGCGTGCACCAGCGGACGCCAGGGGGTGCCGTCGGAGAGCACCAGCACCTCGCCGGAGAGCAGCGCGTGGCCCACCAGGTTGTTCAGCACGATGTCGGCGCGCAGCCGGGGCGAGTAGCCGAAGGCGGTGGCGTTGCGCATGTACACCGGGCTGAAGTCGCCGTCGGCCAGGGCGTGCAGGTCGTCCTCCACCCGCACCTTGGACTCCGCGTACGGGGTCACCGGGCGCAGCGGGGCGTCCTCGGTCACCAGCTCGTCGCCGCCGGCGGCGCCGTAGACGGAGCAGGTCGAGGCGTACAGGAAGCGCCGCACCCCGGCCTCGCGGGCCAGCTCGGCCAGCCGGACCGAGGCGTGGTGGTTGATGTCGTAGGTGAGGTCCGGGGCGAGCGAGCCCAGCGGGTCGTTGGAGAGCGCGGCCAGGTGGATCACGGCGTCCACCCCGGCCACGTGCTCGGCGGTGACGTCCCGCAGGTCCACCCGCTGCCCGGGCGGGTCGGCGGGCTTGGGGCCGAGGACGCACTCCGCGAACAGGCCGGCGTCCAGGCCGACCACCTCGTGTCCGGCGGCGGCGAGGACGGGGGCCATCACGGTGCCCAGGTAGCCCTGGTGTCCGGTCAGCAGTACGCGCAAGGTTCATCCCTCCAGGTCGAGCGCGCCGCGATCGGGCGTGCCGGGATCGGGCGTGGCAAGGTCGGGCGTGCCGAGGTCGAGGGTGACCTTGGCGGTGTCGAAGGCCTCGGCGTAGCGGGCGTGGCATTCGATGCCGCGGATCCGCGCGAGCCCGAGGAAGGCCTCCCGGTCGTACCAGGGGCGGTGCCGCTGCGAGGGGTAGTGCTCCTGCAGCAGCCGCACCTTCTGTTCGGCGGTCTCCGCGGTCAGCGGCTGGTAGGCCGTCGGGCGGCCGAGGTCGGCGTCCCACTTGACGATCTCGTAGCCGAGCACCAGGTGGTCGCGGAACGCGGTGGTGACCAGCCGGGCCAGGCCGCGGTGGTCCTGGTGGGCGTCCGCGGTGCGCGGGGCGAGCAGCAGGTCCGGCTCGGTGCGCCCGCGCAGTTCCTCGACGGCGGCCTTGGCCTCCTCCCAGTGCGCGGGCAGCCGCCCGTCCGGCAGCTTGAGCACGGTCAGCCGCAGGTCGGCGCCGGGACAGAAGGCGGCCAGCGCGGCGCGCTCCTCCTGCTCCCGCTCGCTGCCGCCGCCGGAGAGCACCAGCGCGTCCACCCGCAGCCCGGGACGCGCCCGGCACAGCGTCAGCAGGGTGCCGCCGGCGCCGATCGCGATGTCGTCGCAGTGCGCGCCGACGGCGGCGATCCGGTCCAGCGGACCGGCCCCGAGGCGGATCACGCGGTCCCCACCCTCGCGGCGTCCCGCTCCCAGACGGCCCAGGGGCGGTCGCCGTGGGCGTAGGCGGCGTCCAGCGCGGCCCGCTCCTTCACGGTGTCGGTCGGCTTCCAGAAGCCGCGGTGCTGGTGGGCCACCAGGCGGCCGCGCTTGGCGAGTTCGGTGCAGCCGTCGGCGACCAGGTCGCCGTTCTCCGGGATGTGGTCGAAGATCTCCTGGCGGAGCACGAAGTAGCCGCCGTTCTCCCACAGCGGCATGTCGCTCACCGCGGTGATCCCCCCGACCAGTCCGTCCTCGGCCAGGTCCACGCAGTGGAAGGAGGACTGCGGCGGCACCACCATCATCGACGCGCCGGCGTCCCGCGCGGCGAAGCGGTCGATCATCTCCGGCAGCGGGGCGTCGGTGAGCACGTCGGCGTAGTTGGCGAGGAACATCTCGTCGCCGTCCAGGTGGTGGCGCACCCGGCGCAGCCGCTCGCCGATCGGCGACTCGATGCCGGTCTGCGCGAAGGTGATCGTCCAGGAGGCGATGTCGGTGGACAACAACTCGGTCCTGCCGCCCCGCAGCACGAAGTCGTTGGACGTCGTCTCCTGGTAGTTGAGGAAGAAGTCCTTGATGTGGTGCGCCCCGTACCCGAGGCACAGGATGAACTCGGTGTGCCCGAAGTACGCGTAGTAGCGCATGACGTGCCAGATCAGCGGCCGGGGCCCGACCATCGCCATCGGCTTGGGCACGTCGTCGGACGCTCCGCTGCGCATCCGCAGCCCGTAACCGCCGCAGAACAGGACGACCTTCATGCCTTCACCTCGACGATGCTGAGTTCCGGGATGGGGAAGACCAGGCGGCCGCCCCACTCGTGCACGAAGGACAGCTGCTCGACCAGTTCGGTCCGCAGGTTCCAGGGGAGGACCAGGACGTAGTCCGGCCGGTCGGCGGCGATCTGCTCGGGCGCCAGGATCGGGATGCGGGTGCCCGGGGTGAACCGGCCGTGCTTGTACGGGTTGCGGTCGACGGTGTACGGGAGCAGGTCGGGCCGGATGCCGCAGTGGTTGAGCAGGGTGTTGCCCTTGCCGGGGGCGCCGTAGCCGACCACGGTCTCACCGCGTTCGGCCGCCTCGATCAGGAACTTCAGCAGGTCCCGGCGGACCTTGGCGACCCGGGCGGAGAACTCGGTGTAGCCGGACAGCTCCTGGAGTCCGGCGGCCTTCTCCCGGGCCAGCACCTCGGTCACCCGCTCGGTCGGCTCGCCGGCCGCCGCGTCCGGGCGGGCCCACAGCCGGATGGAGCCGCCGTGGGTGGGCAGCAGCTCAACGTCGACCAGGGTGAGTCCGCCGCTGGCCAGGGCCCGGATCGCGGAGGCGACCGTGTAGTACTGGAAGTGCTCGTGGTAGATGGTGTCGTACTGGTTCTCCTCGATCAGGGTCAGCAGGTGCTGCACCTCGATGGAGACCCAGCCGTCGTCGGCGACCAGGGCGCGCAGTCCCCGGGTGAAGCCGACCACGTCGGGGATGTGGGCGTACACGTTGTTGGCCACCACCAGGTCCGCCGGGCCGTGCTCGGCGCGGACGGCGGCGCCGGTCTCCGGGTCCAGGAACGCGGTGAGCGTGGGCACCCCGGCCTCGCGCGCCGCGGCGCCGACGTTCACCGACGGTTCGACGCCCAGGCAGCGGATCCCCCGGTCCACCACGTGCCGCAGCAGGTAGCCGTCGTTGCTCGCGACCTCGACCACGAAGGCGTCGGCGCCCAACTCCAGCCGCTGGAGGGCGCCGTCGACGAAGCCCCGGGCGTGCTCCACCCAGGAGGTCGAGTAGGAGGAGAAGTACGCGTACTGGGTGAAGGTCTCCTCGGGCGTGATCAGCGGCGGGATCTGCGCCAGCCAGCAGTCGGTGCAGACCCGCAGGTGCAGCGGGTACGCCGGCTCCGGCCGGTCCAACTGGTCGGCGGCGAGGAAGCTCTCGCACGGCGGGGTGGCCCCCAGGTCGACGACGCTCCCCATCGCCGTCGAGCCGCACAGTCGGCATCGTGTCATTGACTGCTCCCATTCCTGCCCGCGCGGGTGTCCCGTCGCGGGCCAGCGTTTCCGTTCCCCATCGGCGGCGCGCCGACCGCGCCGCCGGACCGGGCCGCGATCGCGGCCCGGTACCCCTCCACCAGGCGGTCCAGCCCGACGGCCGGGCTGAACCCCTGCTCGTACCGGCGCCGGGCGGCCAGGCCCAGCTCCCGGTTGACCGCCGGGTCGGCGGTGATCCGGCGCAGGCGGTCGGCCAGCGAGTCCGCCTCGCCCGGCCGGTGCAGCAGCCCGGTCACCCCGTCCTCGACGAGTTCGACGAAGGCGCCGTGCCCGGCCGCGACGGCCGGCACCCCGGCCGCCATCGCCTCCACGACCACCAGGCCGAAGGCCTCCAACCAGGTCGAGGGGGCCACCACGGCGACCGCCCGGGCGATGGCCTCCCGGCACTGCTCCTGGTCGTACAGGCCGACGGGGCGCACGTCCGTACGGCCCGCCGCCCAGGCCCGCACCTCCGCCTCCAGCGGCCCGGCGCCCGCGATCACCAGCGGCACGCCGACCCCGCCCTCGGCGGCGAGCCGGTCCCAGGCGGCCATCAGCAGCCGCACGCCCTTCGCCTCCGCGAGCCGGCCGAGGAAGAGCAGGTGCTCCCCCTCGCCCGTCCGGACGGCCCCCGGCTCGGGCACGAAGTTGTGCTTCACCGCGAGCCGTTCGGCCGGCAGGCCGGCCCGCACCAGGACGTCGCGCTGCGCCGCCGAGATGCAGAAGAACCGTTCCACCCCGGACCACCAGCGCCGCCGGTTGACCGCCAGACTGACCGCCAGCGGTACCGTCGCCAGCCGGGAGCCGCGGTAGCAGCCGTGCCGGACGGCCGGCAGCGGTGAGCCGCCGACGCACTCGGTGCACGGCCGGCCGTCCCGCTGCAGGGTGCCCGGCGGGCAGATCTGGGTGTAGTTGTGCAGCGTGGCGACGGCGGGCACCCCGGCGTCGGCGCAGGCGGCCAGCACCGCGGGCGACAGCAGCGGGAAGACGTTGTGGACGTGCACCACGTCCGGCCGCTCGGCCCGCAGCCGGGCGGCCAACTCGCTGCGCACCGCCGGGTTCCACGGCACCAGCAGCGGCACCGCGACCTTGCCCGGCAGCGAGCGGCGGGCGATGTCGTCGCTGCGACGCTCGAACAGCTCGACCCGGTGGCCGGCCTCCCGCAGCAGGCCCGCCTCCTGGTCGACGACCTTGTTCTCCCCGCTCGGCTGCGCCGAGGCGTAGCGGTTGTGCACCACGAGGACGTGCATGTCAGGTGAGCTCCGTTCGCCGGGCGCGGGGCGCGGTGCGCCGCCGCAGCGCGGCAGGTGTCGGGCGGGCAGCGGGTGTCGGGAGGACCGCGGGTGTCGGGAGGACCACGGGCGCCGCGAGCGCGGCGGGCCGGGCCGGCGCCGCCAGCAGTGAGGCGGCCACGGTCAGGTGCAGCAGGTACGGCGAGGCGTCGCCGAGCCCGGCCTCGGTGTACGAGGCGATCGCGCAGTAGCTGATCAGGAAGATCGCGGCGGCCCGGGCGGGCGAGGGCGGCCGCAGCAGTGCCACGCCGCCCAGCGCGACGAAGACCAGCGCCACCACGGCGACCCCGGCCAGGCCCTGTTCGTTGTAGACGGCCAGCCAGCTGTTGTCGATCGGCAGCCCGCCGAAGGACTTGTCGCCCAGGCCCATCCCGAAGACCTGTTCGATGGTCGTCCGGGGTGCGGCCAGCAGGGCGTCCCAGACCTTGGCCCGGCCGGTCAGGTTGGAGAAGTTCTCCTGGCTCTGCCCGCGCAGGAACCAGGCCTGGAGCAGCGAGCTCAGGCCCACCCCGACCACGGCGGCGAACAGCACCGCCCAGCTGAAGAACCGGCGGGCGGCGGCGCTGGTCATGACGAGCGAGCCGATCGCCAGCACCAGTCCGATGATCAGGCCGAGGGTGGCCGTCCGGGTGTGGGTCAGCGCGAGCAGCACCAGCGAGGGCACGATGATCGCCGCCGCGCTCGCCCGGGTGGTCCGGCGGTCCAGCAGGAGCAGCACGGTGAGCCCGATGATCACCGCCGCGTACTGCCCGATCTGCGGCGGGGTGAGCGGCCACAGCGCGCCGACCAGCCGCCCGCCGTAGACGTCGGGGAAAGCCGCGCCCGGTGAGGCGACCAGCCCGGCGGCCACCGAGACCAGCACGACGAAGTACATCCGGATGTGGAACCGGACGAACGTCCCGCTGCCGTCCCACCAGCGGCTGAGCAGCCACAGGGTGCCGACGAACAGCGTCAGCCGGAAGCAGCGGAACAGCGCGCCGTAGCCGGACTGCAGGTTGGCGCTGGAGATCACGCTCAGCACCAGCAGCACGGTGAGCAGGAACAGGAAGGCGCTGGCCCGCAGCCGCAGCCGCAGATTGAGCAGCAGCGCCAGCGCGAACGCGGAGACCAGCGCGCCCATGGTGGCCATCTGGATCAGCGAGCGCGGCAGCGGGATGATCGTCTGCGCGCCGGCGGAGCCGAGCGTGTTGAGGATCAGCAGCCCCCAGATCAGCTCGACGGTCTTCGGCGGGCCGGCCGGCCGCGCCTCCTGAGCGGGTTCCCGTCCCATCTCACCCCCCGTTCCGGGGCTTGAGGGTGCTGCCCTGGTCCTGCTGGTACGGCGTGCCCTGCCACTGCTCGAAGTCGAGGCTGCGGCTCGGGTCGTGGGCGACGAAGCTCCACGGCCCCACGTAGGTGTTGTCGTGCCAGCGGTTCTGCTGCTTGCCGGTGACCGCGTCGGCCACCGGCTCGCCCTTGTACGGCGACCAGTCCGGGTAGGTGCCGTAGTTGGCCAGCACGGCCATCCGGCCGCACTTGTCGGTGCAGCCGACCACGGAGGGGTCCAGGGTGAAGCGGTTGTCGTGGATGTCCACCCGCTGGGTCTTCCACCGGCAGTCGGCGTAGAGCGGTGCGCTGGCGATGGTCGGCTGGGCGCAGCGCCCGGCGTCCTTCACCAGCAGGGTGCAGTCGCCGGAGGAGGTGTTGGCCGGGCTGTTGCAGAACCGGTCGGCGTTCTCCCACAGGGTGATGCCGGACCAGTTGTCCTCCAGGACGTTCCGGTCGATCTCGATCTTGTCGGTGCGGGCCTTAATCCGGGGCTCGCCGCCGGACTCGGACAGGTAGACGGTGGCGAACGGGAAGCTGTCGCCGCGGTCGGCGGAACGGCGGCCCTCGACCCAGTCGTTGCGCCGGATCGTGTTGTTCCGGATGACCGCGTTGTAGCTGGTCTCGTAGATCAGCGCGGCACCGTCGTTGGCCTCCAGCAGGTTGTCCTCGATGCGGAAGTCGTTGTTGTTGGTGTCGGCCCAGAGCCCGGTGCCGCGGTTGTCGTGCACCCAGTTGCCGCGCACGTCGGCGCCGTTGACGGCCCAGAACTTGACGCCCCCGGTGCAGCCGCAGCCCGGCTGCTGCTTCTCCCACTGGTCGGTGTCGTTGCCGGTGATCTCGTTGCCCTCGACCAGCAGGTCGCCGAGCGGGGCGCCGGACTTGTAGGCGTTCATGCCGTACTGCCCGTTGGCGCGCAGGCAGCTGCCGCGGACCTTCTGGTGGGCGCCGGCCATCAGCCCCGCGCCGGAGTTGTGCTGGATCGTCGCGTGCTCGATCACCCAGCCGTCGGCCGAGTCGTGGTTGACCACGCCCTCGTTCTGCGGCGCGACGAAGCCCTGCACGGTCAGGTAGCGGATGGTGACGTCGCCGGCGCCGCCGCCGAACGCGTACTGGTTGGTCCGGTGGCCGTCGAGCACCGCGCCCGGCGCGCCGAGGTAGCTGTCGCCCTCCTTGGGGACGACCTGGGCGAAGCGGTCCGCCTCGAGGCTGTGCGTCCCCGGCGCGAGCCAGAACGTGGTGTTCGGGGGGCTGCTCCTGGTCTTCGCCGTCAGGTCGCCGACCACCGCGGGGTCGACCGTCACCGCGCCGGCCGGCGCGGTGGCCGGCCCGGCCTCGGGGTTGGCGCACACCTGGGCCGCCGTCACGGCCCCGGAGGGCCCGGCGGTCGGCTGCGGCGGGGCGTCCGACGTGCTCGTGCAGCCGGCCGCCGCCAGCAGGGCCAGCACCAGTGCCGATGCCGCCGATGCCGCCGACGCCGCCCGGCGCCACCTCGTGATCCCCACCGGCCCCTCTCCTCCTCCCCTGAACCTGTCGAGCACGGACTAGCCCCGGAACCCGAGGACGGTGGTGAACTCCCGCCCGCCGTCGGCGGAGCCGCTGCCGATCAGCGTGGTGGCGGGTTCCTTGCGGCCGAAGCCGGCCGAGTACCAGCCCAGCGGCGGCCCGGTCTCGCCGCGGTGCGCCCGCCAGTTCAGCTCCCCGGGCAGGTCGAGCACCGCGGAGCGGTCCTCGCCGTCCCTGGTCCAGGTCAGCACGGCCCGGTGGCCGGTCAGCTCGGCGGTGACCGCCGGGCCGAGGTGGAAGGCCAGCCGGACGGCCCGGTGCGGGCCGCGCACCTGGTCGACGATCCGCAACTCCCGGCTCGCGGAGGCCAGTTCCACCCGGCGGCGGTGCACCGCATCCTGGTAGCCGTCGTGTTCGGCGCACCAGCGGGCCACCGCCGGGTCGGAGGTGTCCGCGACCAGGACGCGGGTGCGGGCGTGCCTGGTCCACAGGAACGGGCCGCCGGAGAGGGACTGGTCGCCGCCGTCCAGCTCCAGGGTGTTGTGGCCCAGGGTCGAGCGGAAGTACCGCCGCCACTCGGGCTGCCCGTGGTAGCAGTACGTCCCCGGGTCGGCGAGCACGTCGACCCCCTCGTACCGGACCTCCACGGACAGCGCGTCGGCGTGGCCGTGCGCGGCGATGGACAGGAACCCGTGCGGGCCGCCGTCGCAGCGGCACCAGATCTCCCCCCGTCCGTCCTGCCCCGGTCCGCGCAGCACGGTCATGCCCGCGTCCGGGAAGTGCACCGGCCGGGCCGCCGGGCGGGTCACCGTGCCGTCCTTGGCGTACGGGCGGAGCAGCGCGGCCAGCAGCGGGGTGCGCACATCGGTGCCGGCCACCGCCGGCCACCAGGCGAGCCGGCCGAACACGGCGTCCCCGGTGGCCAGCAGCGAGCCCCAGCGGTCGGTGCCCGCGCCGTCCAGGACCAGGCCGTGACCGTCGTCCGCGTCGCCCTGGCGGGGCGGGCGCAGCCGCTCGTCCACCACGGCCGCGAGCGCGTCGGTCATCCGCAGCAGGACCAGCCGGACGGTCCCGGGGACGGGCACGGCCGCGGCGTCCGCCTCGGCCAGCGCGGCCAGGCCGAGTTCCAGGACCAACCCGTGGTACTCGGTGGCCAGCTCGCGGTTGAGGCCGGACAGGAAGGTGTTGGCGCGCAGCTGCCGCTCCAGCGAGCGCAGCGCGTCGGCGCGCCAGCGCTCCGAGGCGGGGAACCAGTCGAACGCGCAGGCCGCGGCGAACTGCCCGGCGGTCTCGGCGATCACGTGGTTGTTCGCCGAGGAGCCCCGGCTGGGGAAGGCGGCCAGCCAGCGCTGGTGGTGCCGGATCTGCTCCAGCGCCACCGGGTTGCCCTCGAACAGCCCGGCCGCGCCCGGCCAGCCGTCGAGCAGCCGGCGGATCCACACCCAGGACAGCAGCCGGATGCCCAGCTCGATGCCGCTGATCCAGTGCACGCCGCGCAGCGGGGGGTTGGCCTCCCACCAGGACCGCAGGTGCTCGGCCACCCGCTCGGCGTACCGCTCGTCGCCGGTGAGCGCGTACGCGGCGGCGAGCACGGTCAGGTACTGGTGCCGGGAGGGCTCCCAGATCTGCTTGATGTCCCCGACCGCGTCCTCGTTCCGGTACGGCACGTCGAAGGCGTAGCCGTCCGGGGCCCGGCGGCCGGTCTTCGGGTCGAGCCACCAGTCCGGGGCGGCCAGGTCGTGGCGCTCCACCCCGAAGAACTCGGCGTGGCCGTCCATCAGCCGGTCGGCCTCGGCGACCAGGCGCTTCGCGGCGTCCGCCGGGACGGCGGCGAGCGCCCCGGCGGGCAGCACGGCGGTGAACCGGGCGCCGGTCACCACCGGGCCGGGCGGCGGCGCCGAGCGCCACCGCCGACGGCGCAGCGCGTCGGCCGCCCGTCCGCCGACCTCCTGCGGTCCCATCCGGGACAGCCGTCGCAGGTACCAGCCCGGACTCATGGTCACAGCGACCTCGCCAGGGTGACCGGCGCGCCGCCGACCAGGGCGGCCTGCACGGCGAGGGTGGCCGCCGTGGTGGCGACCAGCGACTCCAGCGGCACCGGCATCGGACCGCCGGTCCGCACCGCCTTGATGAAGGAGGCCAGTTCGACGGACTGGCCCTTGTCCCGGGCCTTGGGCAGCCGGGAGCTGACCCACCGCTTGCCCCCGTACACCGAGGCGCGGACGAAGTCGTCGAGCTTGAGCACCTTGCCGTCCGCGACCAGGTCCAGCGTCTCCTTGGGGAAGCTCGACGCACCCGTGGTGACGTAGCTGAGGGTGGCGGTGGAGCCGTCCGGGTAGCGCAGCACGATCTGCAGGTCCTCGTTGCCGGCCGGGGCGACGGCGTACACCGAGACCGGGTCGGCGCCCAGCAGCCAGCTCGCGGTGTCGATGAAGTGCCCGCCCTCACCGGCGAACCGCGAGCCCTCGGTGCCCTGTTGGAGGTACCAGCTGCCGTGCTGCAGCCGGCCCGCGTTGACCAGGTAGCGCAGGCTGGCCGGGCCGCTCCGGGTGCCGAAGCGGCCCTTGGCCTCCCGCAGCAGCGGCGCGAACCGGCGGTTGAAGCCCACCTGGAGGCGGTCGTTGCCGGACTCCTCCACCGCCGCGAGCACGCCCGCCAGTTCGTCCTCGGTGAGGGCCAGCGGCTTCTCCACGAACACCGCCTTGCCGGCCAGCAGGGCCCGCTTGGTGAGTTCGGCGTGCGAGCTGTGCCGGGTGACCACGAACACCGCGTCGACGGAGTCGTCGCCGAGCACGGCGTCCAGGTCGGTGGTCGCCCGTTCGAAGCCGAACTTGCGCTGGGCGTTGGCCGCGGACAGCGCCGTGGTGGTGACGACCGTGGACAGGGCGACGCCCTCGCGCTGGGCCAGGTGCGGCAGCAGCATCGACGAGGCGTAGTTCCCGGCGCCGACGAACGCCAGCCGCACCGGCGTCCCGGCGGGCCGGACCGGGCCGGTGGCCCGGGAGGCGGCCTTGGCACCGGACGGCACGGCGGGCACCGTCAGCGTCGGGGCCTGCGCCGTCCGCTCCGGCTCGGCCCCGGCGTACCGGAACAGCACCGCCACGGCCTTCAACTCGCCCTCCTTCAGGCGCCGGTAGGTCTCCACGGCGTCGTCGAAGTCGGCGATGTGGGAGATCAGCGGCGCCACGTCGACCCGGCCGCGGGCGGCGAGGTCGAGGAAGCAGGCCAGGTTGCGGCGCTCGGTCCAGCGCACGTAGCCGATGGGGTAGTCCCGGCCCGCCAGCTCGTACTCCGGGTCGTAGCGCCCGGGGCCGTACGAGCGGGAGAACCGGACGTCCAGCTCCTTCTCGTAGTAGGCGTTCCAGGGCAGGTCCAGACGGCACTTGCCGATGTCCACCACCCGGCCGCGGTCCCGGCTCAACTGCGCGGCCAGCTCGACGGGTTGGTTGCTGCCGCCGCCGGCCGCCAGGTACACCTGGTCCACGCCGTGGCCGTCGGTCAGCTCGGCGACGGCGGTCTCCACCACCGCGGACCCGGGGTCGCCGCAGGCCACCGCGCCCAGCTGTTCGGCCAGTTCGCAGCGCACCGGGTCGGGGTCGGCCCCGACCACCCGGACGCCCGCGGCGGTCAGCAGCTGCACCACCAGCTGGCCGATCAGCCCGAGCCCGATCACCAGCGCCACCTCGCCGAGCTGCGGCTCGCCCTGGCGCACGCCCTGGAGGGCGATCGACCCGACGGTGCCGAAGGCCGCGTGCTGCGGCGCGAGGCCCTCCGGCACCGGGGTGTAGAGGTTCTTCGGCACCCAGTTCAACTCGGCGTGCAGGGCGTGCTCGTTGCCGGCGCAGGCCACCAGGTCGCCGACCTTGACGTCGTCGACCCCGGCACCGACCTGCTCGACCACCCCGCACAGCGAGTAGCCCAGCGGAGTGTACGAGTCCAGCTTGCCCATCACCTTGCGGTAGGTGGCGGGCAGCCCGTTGGTGGCCACGCTCTGCATCACCTTGGCCACCTGGTCCGGACGCGAGCGGGCCTTGCCCACCATCGACATCCCGGCCTCGGACACCTTCATCATCTCGGTCCCGGTGGAGATCAGCGAGAAGGCGCTGCGCACCAGCACCCCGCCCGGCTTGCACCCCGGCACCGGCACGTCGAGCACCGACAGTTCGCCGCTCTTGTAGTTCTGCACAACCTGTTTCACCGGAAGTCCCCTTGCTTCTGAGCTTCTTAGCCGTTCAGTGAGCGCCGAGCAGTTCAGTGGGCGGCGGTGCCGGAGATCGCGCCGCGGTACCAGTACTCCAGGGTCAGCACGTGCCACAGGTGCTTGGAGAAGTCCTGCTGTCCGGCGGCGTCCTCGGCGGCCAGCCGGGCCAGCGCGTCGCGGCGCAGGAACCCGGAGCGCACCAGCTCGCCGTCATTGATCACCTCGCGCACCAGCGGGGCCAGGTCCCGGCTCATCCAGGCCCGCAGCGGCGCGCTGAACAGGCCCTTGGGCCGGTACACGATCTCCCGGGGCAGGACCGAGGTGGCCGCCTCCTTGAGCACGGCCTTGCCCTGGCGTCCGACGATCTTGCGGTCGCCGGGCACCGTGAACGCGGCCTTGACCACCTCGACGTCCACGTAGGGCACCCGCACCTCAGTCGACGCGGCCATGCTGGAGCGGTCCGTGTAGGCGAGGTTGAGGCCCGGCAGGAACATCCGGGCGTCGCCCAGGCACATCCGGTTGACGAAGTCGTCGAGGTCGTTGTCCTGGTAGACGTCCGCGTGCTCGTCCAGTACGTCCTGGACCGTCCCGGCGAGGTCCGGGTCGACCAGGTCGAGCAGTTCCGCCCGGTCGTACATCGTGTAGCTGCGCCGGAACGCCGTCTCCTCCGGCAGGTCGGCGAAGGAGAGGAAGCGCTTGGCGAACCGGACCGAGCGCAGCCCCCGGTTGGCGGTGGCCACCGGCAGCCGGTCCACCGCGGCGGACAGGCCGCGGCGCAGCGGCCGCGGGACGCGCTGGTAGCGCAGTGCCAGCTGGTTGGCCAGGTGCTTGCGGTAGCCGGCGAACAGCTCGTCGGCGCCCATCCCGGAGAGCATCACCTTGACCCCGGCCTCCCGGGCGGCCGAGCAGATCAGGAAGGTGTTGATCGCGGCCGGGTCGCCGATCGGCTCGTCCAGGTGGTACGTCATCCGCGGCAGCAGGTCCAGCACGTCCGGGGCGATCTCGATCTCGTGCAGGTCGACGCCGAACCGCTCGGCGACCTGCCGGGCGTAGCGCAGGTCGTCCGGCATCGCCTCGAACTTGGCGTCCTCGGCGCGGAAGCCGATGGTGTAGGCGGAGATCCCGGGGTGGTCGCGGGCCGCCAGCGCGGTCAGGTAGCTGGAGTCCAGGCCGCCGGAGAGGAAGGTCGCCACCGGGACGTCGGAGAGCAGGTGACGCCGCGTCGACTCCTCGACGATGGCGGCGAGGTCCGGCAGCTCGCCGGCCCGGGCCCGCTCCCGGCCCTCGGCGGCGACCTCCCGCAGGTGCCAGTACCGGCCGCGCTCCACCCGGCCGTCGGGCCGGCAGCGCAGCCAGCTGCCCGGCGGCAGCTTCTCGGCCTCGCGGTACGCGCACCGGGAGTCCGGCACCCAGTAGTACAGCAGCGAGGCGACCATCGCCGCGTGGTCCACCTCCAGCGACCCGCCGGTGGCGGCGGCCAGCGCCTTGAGCTCGGAGGCGAACACCAGGCCCTCGCCGCGCCGGATCAGGAACAGCGGCTTGATGCCGAGCTGGTCGCGGGCGAGCACCAGCTCGCCGGTCCGCTCGTCGAAGACCCCGAACGCGAACATGCCGCGCAGCCGGGGCAGGCAGTCGGTGCCCCAGCGCCGCCAGGCCTCCAGCAGCACCTCGCTGTCGGAGGTGCCGCGGAAGCGCACCCCGGCGGCGGCCAGTTCGGCGCGCAGCTCGGGGGCGTTGTACAGCTCCCCGTTGTAGGTCAGGACCAGGCCGTCCTTGGCCATCGGCTGGGCGCCGGTCTCCGACAGGTCGACGATGGCCAGCCGGCGGTGCCCCAGGTGCACCTCGCCGTCGCCGAGGGGGTGGCTGTACCGGCCGGCCCCGTCCGGGCCCCGGTGGGCGAGGGTGTCGGTGAGCAGGTCGGTGACGGCCTTCCCCTCCGGCCACCGGTACGTTCCCGCGATGCCGCACATGTCCTACCTCGCCTCCTGGTCGATGTCCGGGACCGGTGCGGTCCAGATCGGAAGTCGTTCGGTCCGTCGTCGGCCCAGCCGGATCAGCCGGGCGGGTCGTTCATCGCGGTCGGGGGGCGCGGCGGGCGGCCCGTCCCAGCGGGTGCCGTCGGTCCGGTCGCGCGGATCGGGGTCGATCAGCACCACGCCGAGCACCGGGATGCGCTGCTCGGCGAGTTGCCGGGCCACGGTGTGCAGCCAGGCGGCGCTGCCGGCCCCGGCCCGGACGACCAGCACCGTCCGGGTGCCGAGGTGGCGCAGGTCGGTCCAGGCCGTGCCGGGTGCCACCGAGCCGACGCCGATCCGGCGCTCCTGCGGCGGGGTCACGGCCTCGGCGTGCTCGCCGCGGACCACGGTCGGCTTCCCCGGCTCGGCGCCGCGCTCGGCGAGCTGCGGTCCGGGCAGCCCGTCGACCACGACCGCCGGCCCGCCCTCCTCGGCCAGGACCCGGGCGAGGTCCAGGGCGATCGCGCCGGTGCTGTGCGCGCAGCCCAGTTCGAGCAGCGACACCGCTTCCGCGGAGCCGCGCACGGTACGGGCCAGGGTCGCGGTGACCCTCGCCCGGGCCGCTTTGGTCCGGCGGAGCTGCCAACGGCCGAGCGAGCGCCGGGGCACCCGGTTCAGCTCCGCGATGACGGAGGCGCCGAGGCCGGCCGCGATCTCCCGGCGCAGCACCGGGCGGTCCGCCACCACCGCGCCGACCGCGGCCACGGCGATCCCGAGGAACAGCCCGAGGACGAGCCCGATCCCGGCGTCGGTGGCGGCGGTCTTGGCCAGGGACTGCTTCACCGCGTGCGGGGCGTCGACGATCTGGGTGCCGGTCACCAGCCGGGGCGCGCCGACCTTGGCCTCGGCGGCACGCTGGCTGAAGTCGTTGATGCGCGCGGTGAGTTCGTCCCGGGTGGCGTAGAGCGACACCAGGTTCGCCGCGCCCTTCGCCACGCTCTGCGGCGTGGCGTTGCCGATCTGCTGGTTGACCTGGTCGAGCTCCTGCCGCATCCGGTCGCGCTGGTCGAGCAGGGCCTTGGACTCGGCGTCGGCGGCGTCCTGGAGCCGCTTCACGTGGTCCGCGACGAAGGCCTCGGCCAGCGCCTTGGCGCGGGCCTGGGCCTCGGCGTCGCTGTGGCCGGTCACGGTGATCTCCAGGAGGTTGTTGGTCAGGCCGGCCCCGGCGTACTCCTTCATGAAGTCCTCCGGTTTCTCCGCGGACCCGAGGGCCTGCAGGGCCTTGGCGGCGATCCCGGTGGTCTGGAGCAGGGCGGCGTCGGTGCGGATCAGCGTGCCGGGGTCGTTGGGCTGGTCCGCCGCGTGGGCGACCAGCACCTTGGCCGTCGCGCTGGGCGGTGCCGGCCGCAGGACCGCCAGCGCCGCGCCGGCCAGCAGGCCGAGCAGCGCCAGGGTGCACCAGAGGCGGCGGCGCCTGCGCACCGCGACCACCAGCGCGTGGAGGTCCAGCAGTGGAGCGGCCGTCGACGACTCCCCCGTGGTACTCGTCGTCACCCCGGATCTCTCCTCGCCTCGTCACCCTCACCGGTTGCGGCCCCGGAGGCGACGGCGCCCGCGAGCGCCGGCTCGGCGGCGCCCGGACGGCGCCCGCCGGAGCGCTTCGGACGGTCCTGGACCAGGCCCGCCACCACGACGCCCAGGAGCTCGTGCTCGGCGTCCGCGCACGCCCCCGCCAGGTCGGCCAGCTCCCCCGCCGTCCAGCTGCCCGCGCTGAGCACGACCAGCGCGCCGGACTCCGCGTCCCGGTCCGGCAGCAGCGGCCGGGACACCGGCACCCCCACCACCCGCAGCCGCGGATCACTGCCCGCCTCGACGGCGAGCTGGTCCGCGGCCCGGCGGGCCGCTTCGTCGCCCTCCGGGACGACCACCAACAGCCCGCGGGGGGCCGGCAGTTGCTCCCGGATCCGGGAGCACACCCGGCGGTAGCGGAGCTGCCGGCCGGCCTCGTCGCCGGAGGCGTGCGGGGTCGGCAGGTCCCACCGGACGTCGGTGCCCAGCAGTCGGCGGATCCAGCCCCGCGGGCCACGGGCCGTCGGGCGGCTCCGGGACCGCCCGCCGGGGACGTCGACGGTGCCGAGCAGCTCCGAGCCCAGCGCCGCGGCGATCTCCGGTTCGGTGCGCAGCCGACGGCTCATCCGCGCCGCCGTGAGGTGGCCGATGACGCCGAGCAGGAGGAACACCAGCGCCCCGGCGGCGACGAGCTGGGTCCTGGTCGGCGGCGCCTGGCCGGTCGGACGGGCCGCCGCGCCCATGACGACCATGTTGGCCTTGTTGGCGGCCGGGTCGACCTGGTCCAGCTTCTTGACGGCTTCCTGCAGCGCGGTGCGCAGCTTCTCCAGCTCGGTGCGGAGCTGCACGTTCTCCACCGTCTGCCCCGGCCCGACCGCGTTGGCCAGGTCGGTGATCCGCTGGCTGGTCTGGATCACCAGTTGGCGCAGCTGGTCGGGCTGCGCCGACCCGGGGTCGGAGCCGTCGCCCGCCATCCGCCCGGCGAAGGCGACGAACTGCTTGGCCAGCTGGTCGGCGAGCTGCTGGGCGCGCTCCGGGGTCTCGGCGGTGCCCGAGAGCTTGATGATGTTCCCGTCCGCGGCGCTCGCGCCGACCCGGTCCTGCAGCTTGACGCCGTTCACCCCGCTCCAGTTGAGCGCGGCGGCCGTGCGGTCGACCACCACCGAACTGGTCGCGATCTCCGCCTGGGTCATCAGTTCGCGCTCCTGCCACACCCCCGGCAGCAGCACCGATGCCGAGGTGGTGTAACTCGGCGGGAACAGCAGGGAGCTGCCGTAGCCGACGAGCGCACCCACCGCGGCGAGGACGGCGAGCAGCCGCCACCGCCGGCGGAGGATCCGGCCGATCGTGACCAGGCGAATCGTGTCCTCGTTCAACGGCGCTGCCTTCTCCCCGCCCTGCGCCGGGCACCCCCGGACGCGCGAGCGCCGTCCCCGCAGGCCGCCGCGTAGGCGGCGAGCAGCGAGCGCTGGGAGTTGCGCCAGGCGAGCGGCCCGTTGATCCGCTCCTGGCCGAGCTTGCCCATCAGGGCCCGCTTCTCCGGGTCGTCCATCAGCAGCGCGACCAGCCGGGCGAACTCGGACTCGTCGTCGGCGGGCGCGTAGAGCGCCGCGTCACCGGCGGAGACCCGTGCCTCCCGCAGGTCGAAGGAGACGATCGGCTTGCCCATCACCATGTACTCGAGGACCTTGTTCATGGTCGACACGTCGTTGAGCGGGTTGCGCGGGTCCGGGGAGAGGCAGACGTCCGCGCTGGACAGGTAGCGCACCAGGTCGGCGTCCGGCACCCGCCCGGTGAACTCCACCTGCTCGGAGAGGCCGAGCTGCCGGGACAGCTCCACCATCGCGTCGAAGGTGTCGCCGCCGCCGACGAACACGGCGTGCCAGTCGTCCCGCCCCTGCTCGTCGCGCAGCTTCGCCAGCGCCCGCAGGGCGTAGTCGACGCCGTCCTGCGGGCCCATCACCCCGAGGTAGCAGAGCAGATGGGGCTTGCCGCGCTTCAACTCCGGCTCGGGCGGCACCGGTTGGAACCGGTCGGTGTCGGGCGCGCTGCGCACCACGAAGACCGACTCCGGCCGCTTGCCGCCGCGGCGCAGCGCGACGTCCCGGTAGCTCTCGTTGGTGGACAGCACCACGTCCGCGGCCCGGTAGGTCATCCGTTCCAGCGCGCAGACGCCGCGGTAGAGCAGGTCCTCGCCGCGGTCGAAGCGGGACAGGTACAGCTCGGGCACCAGGTCGTGCTGGTCGAAGACGAACCGCGCGCCGCGCCGTTTCAGCCACAGGGCGGGCAGGAACAGCAGGTCGGGCGGGTTGCAGGCGTGCACGACGTCGACCGGGCCGACCTTGCGGGCCAGCCGGGCGGTGTGCCAGAGCGCGGTCCCGTACTCCTGGAGGTAGCCGGCCGGCCCGCCGGTGGCCGCCCGCAGGGGGTAGCGGTGGATCCGCACCCCGTCGATCACCGCCTCGGGCTCGGTGTCCCGCTTGGTCCCCTGCGGGCAGATGACGTCCACCGTCCAGCCCGCGTCCCGCAGCGTGGTGCACTCCTGCCAGACCCGCCGGTCGAACGGCACCGACAGGTTCTCCACCAGGATCAGCGCGCGACGGCCCCGGCCGTCCGCGCTGACCGCGTCCTCGAACGATGCGTCACCAGGCAAGGCCCGCGTACCCCCGCTCGGTCCGGCGCGCCTCGGCGTCGGGAAGGCGGACGAGGTCGACGATCACCGCTCCGTCGCCGTGCGGCAGGGCCGAGAGCACGGCCTCGTCCTTCGTCCCGACCACGCACACCTCGGCGTGCTCCAGGACCTCGTCGACGGACGGCACCAGCAGCTGCGCGAGGTGCGGCAGCCTGGTCTCGATGTACTCCCGGTTCGCGCCGAGCAACCGGGACAGGTGCACGTTGGGGTCGTAGATCCGCAGGTCGTAGCCCTTGCCGAAGAGCCGCTCGGCGAGCTCGACGAGCGGGCTCTCCCGGAGGTCGTCGGTGCCGGGCTTGAAGGACAGGCCGAACAGGCCCACCCGGCGCTTGCCGGTGCGCTCGACCAGCTCGACCGCGCGCTGGAGGTGGTCGGCGTTGGACGGCAGCACGTGGGAGAGGATCGGCACCGAGACGTCGGCCCGGCGGGCCGCGTGGACCAGGCTGCGCAGGTCCTTGGGCAGGCAGGAGCCGCCGAAGGCGAAGCCGGGCCGCAGGTAGGCGGGGCTGATGTTGAGCTTGCGGTCGGCCAGGAACACGTCGATCACCTGGTGCGAGTCCACGCCGAGGGCCTGGCAGACCGCGCCCAGCTCATTCGCGAAGCCGATCTTGAGGCCGTGGAAGGCGTTGTCCGCGTACTTGATCGCCTCGGCCACCGGGACGGGCACCCGGAACACCTCGCCCGGCAGGCCCCCGTACAGCGCCGCGACCACGTCGCCGCTCGCCGCGTCGAGCTCGCCGATCACCGTCTTGGGCGGGTCGAAGAAGTCCCGCACGCTGGTGCCCTCGCGCAGGAACTCCGGGTTGACCGCGACCCCGACGTCCACCCCGGCGGTGCCGCCGAGGTGCTTCTCCAGGATCGGCACCAGCAGGTCGAGGCAGGTGCCCGGGAGCATGGTGCTGCGGAACACGACGGTGTGCCGCCCGCCCTTCTCGGCCGCCGCCGCACCGATCTGCTCGGTGACCCGCTCCAGATAGGTGGTGCACAGGCTGCCGTTGGGCTCCGAGGGCGTGCCCACGCAGACCAGCGACACGTCGCTGCCCAGGACCGCCGCGCGGACGTCAGCCGTGGCGCGCAGCGCTCCGGACGACACCACCTCGGCGATCAGCTCGCCGATCCGCTCCTCGACCACCGGGGCCTTGCCCTCGTTGACCAGGTCGACCTTCACCTGGTTGACGTCCACGCCGATGACCTCGTGACCGAGGCTGGCCAGGCACGCGGCCGACACGCAGCCCACGTAGCCGAGCCCCAGGACGCTGACCCTCATGACCCGTTCCTCCCCTCGGGCCGGCCCTTGCGGCCGCCCGTCCGCGCGTCGATGGGACGACGCCCCCCAGCAATGGCCATCAGTACGCCCCCTGCCCCTGGAGCACCGCACGCAGCGTCTTCCAGAGGATCACCGCGTCCAGCGCGAGCGACCAGTCCTCCACGTACCGGAGGTCCAGCCGGACCGCCTCCTCCCACGGCAGGTCGCTGCGCCCGCTGATCTGCCACAGGCCGGTGAGCCCGGGCTTGACGAGCAGTCGCCGGCGGATGTCCGGGCCATAGGCGGCGGACTCCTCCGGCAGCGGCGGCCGCGGACCGACCAGCGACATCGAGCCGGCCAGCACGTTGAGCAGTTGCGGCAGCTCGTCCAGCGAGTACCGCCGCAGCACTCCGCCGACCCTGGTCACCCGGGGGTCCCGGCGGAGCTTGAACAGCAGGCCGGCGCCCTCGTTGCGGTCGGCCAGCCCGGCCTTGGCCCGGTCCGCCCCGGCCACCATGGTGCGGAACTTGACCAGGGTGAACCCGCGGCCGTCCTTGCCGACCCTGTGCTGCCGGTAGAACACCCCGCCGCGGCTGTCCAGCGCGACGAGCAGCCCGACGCACAGCATCAGCGGCGAGAACAGCACCAGCAACAGCGCCGCGCCCAGCCGGTCGACGACCGCCTTGACCGCCCGGGGAGCGCCGGTGAAAGCCGGCATGCTGACCCGCAGCATCGGGATCCCGAGCACCGCGTCGACGTGCAGCCGCGGTCCGGCCACCTCCATCAGCACCGGCGCCACGACCATCTCGGCGTCGCCGCCCTCGAGGTTCCAGGCCAGCCGTTGCAGGCGGTCCGGCGACCAGTGCGGGTCCGGCGTGATCGCGACCACGCGGTAGCCGTCCCGGCGCACGTGGTTGGCGACGTCCGTCAGCCGACCGACCACCGGCACGCCGTCCAGCCGGTCACCGTTCGGCCCCAGCGCGTACGGCGTGCACACCGCCTCCACCCGCCAGCCCAGGTGCGGGAACTTGCGGGTCCGGGCGATCAGGTCGCGCACGGTGGCCGGGCTCCCGGCGGCGAGCACCGGGCGCAGGCACCGCCCCTGGTTGCGCTGCTTGTGCAGCCACAGCCGCAGCAGGTAGCGCTCGGTCATGGTGACCATCGTGATCGCCGGAATCGCGACGAAGATCCAGAGCCTGATGTTGTGCGAGGAGAGGGCGATCCCGCCGAGCGCCAGGACCACGGCCGCCGTGAACAGCGAACGGCCGAGTCGGCGGAATTCCTCCGCCCCCTGGCCGAGAACCGCCGGTGCCCAGGCCCGGGTCGTCGCCAGCGCGCCGAGCACCAGCAGTTCGGTGCCGAAGGCGAGAATTCCCCATTTCTCGTGCCAGTTGGCCGCGTCCCGGACCCCGAAGAATCCCCCGATGGCCGCCACCACGAAGGCGGTGGCCACGGTATCGCTGACCATCACCGTACGGCGGTACTGCTGCTCCCAGTCGATCTCGGACCGGCTGAATTTCCCGCCCATCGGGCGGCGCACCCGCGCCGACGGAAACGGGCCGACTAATTCTCCCTCCTCCTTCTTCTGCTCAACAGCCCCCGCCCCTGCCAGGTCGTCAGTGGGTTCGACGTGCTCGCTCCACACGGTTCCTCCCCCCGGAAGGCGGCTGCCTCCCGCACCTGATTCCTCCCCTCGGGAGGTCATGCCTCCCGCGCCGCACTGTTCCTACCCGCACACGGCAGCACCCCCAGGAAATGGCGAACCGGCCATTCCCGTACTGCGTGAACATCCCACCGGGCACCGACGGACCCTGACGTCCGGCCGGATTCCCGAAGTGCGCGGAAAAACGTCGACGGTTGCTCTCCACACCCAGAACTTCAGCACGGGTGCCGAGATTTCGGACACCCCACTCCTACCGCCGGAAATCGCGATTACCGGCAGTGCGCAAGGATGGATCGGTAGATCGTCATGTGTCGCCCCTCGCGCCGACGGTGCGGCGCGAAAATCAATGTAGAGCATCGGAGGGGCCCGATGAGGGGGATGTGTGAAACACGTGCTCGAGATTTGAAACCGGGCCCACCGGACGGTGCCCTCCCGGGGGCCGCCCAGGGGCCGGGACCCGTGGCCTGAGCTGCGGGAACGCCCGTCCTCCGGGCCCCCGGAGGGACCGCCTCCGCCCAGTATCCCCGGCCGAGCGGCTGCGAGGAAGCCGTAGGTCTCGGCCACCGACACTTCCGGACTTCCGACCGAAACCCCGGGCGCGGCCCTCCGGGTTCGGGCATGCTGAGGGGGGCCAACCAGCTGTCACAGCAAGGGGGCTGACGATAAGTCACGCCGAGCGACCGGCCACGCGGCCGAACCGCCGCACCCTGCTCACCACGGCCGCCGATCCGGCCCGCTGGGGCCCGCGCGACGTGTTCCGGCACGCCCTGTCGGCCCAACTCCCGGACAGGCGCCAGGATCCGGCTGGATCCCGCCCCTCCCCCGGTCATGCGATCGGCGGGTGCTGCCCCAGGTAGCGCAGACCCTGCTTGAGATGGGCCCGCGGGTTGGTGGTGAGGTGACGGGCCCACCCGGGCTTGGCCTCGCCGCGCCGGTGGGCGTAGCAGGCCAGCGCGTAGCCGAGCATCCGCTCGGTCAGGTAGCCGAGCCGGGAGTACGACCAACCCCGGTCGTTCCGGCTGAAGTTGAAGGCGGAGTTGGCGGTGAAGACGCCGAGGCCGAAATGCACCGTCAGCAGGTCGGTGAGCGGTTCGTGGTCGCGCCGGTCCCGGGGGATCCGCTGCTCGTCGAGGAGCCGGACGTGGCCGAGTTCATGGGCGGCGGTGGCGACCAGGGCGACCGGGCGGGCGGCCTGGCGCCGGGTGACGGCGATCACCGGGCGCCCGTTCTCCCGCCGGTAGTGCCCGGCGGCGGAGCGGGAGCTGTGGTTGAGGCGGAGGCCGTCGACCATGGCCTGTTCGCCGTCGTCCGGCTCGATCTCGACGGTCAGGCGGTCGGGCGCCACCTCCAGGTAGCCGCAGAGCCGGGCGATCACGGCCCGGATGGACTCCTCGTCGCCCCGGTAGGGCTCCGGGAAGAACTCGGCGGTCGGCAGGACCGGGGCGCGCTCCAGCACACCGAGGCCGAACTCGGCCGCCAGCCAGGCCATCGACTCCTCGATCCAGACCCGTTCCTGCGGCCCGACCGGACACTTCGGCGGGAACAGCGCCATCACACCCCCTGTGATCGAGGACATGATGCACCACGGACGGACGGACGGACGAACGGACGGACGGACGGACTGCGACGCGCGCCGACGGATCGTCGGCGCGCGTCGCAGGTCAGGCGTCGGAGGCAAGGGGTCGGGTGTCGGTCAGGGGGCCAGGGCCTCCGGGCTCCGCCGGCTCACCGGGCGGGCGCCGTCCGGCGGGCGGTCCACGACCTCCTGTCCGAAGATCCGGTTGATCGAGGTGCCCGCGTTCAGCGAGATGTCCGCGCCGTAGACGTGCAGGGAGACCGCGCGTCCGGTGCCGCCGTTCGACACCCGGTGGATGTCCTCGTCGGGCGGGACCAGGAGCTGCACCCGGCCGGCCGAACAGGTCGTCCGGGCGACCGGTGCCAGCACCTTGCGGCCGGACTTGGGGAGCCGCCACAGCCGGTACGACTCGTCCACCTCGACGCCCTCCACCACCCCCGACACGCACCAGGCGATGTGGTCGTGGATCGGGGTGAACTGCCCGGGCAGCCAGGTCAGGGCCACCACGGAGTGGGTGCGCCCGGCGTACAGCAGCCGCTGCGCGTAGCCCTCGGTGTCACCGGCGCACAGGTCGCCGGGGACGATCAGCCCGGCGCGCAGGTACTTGCGCAGGGTGTCCGCGGTGAGTTGGGCGGTCAGGACGTCGGCGGCGGCGTAGCGCGCAAGGTCGGCGAGGAACTCGTCGAGGTTGGAGCCGGTCGCCATGTCTACCTCCCCACCCCGGTGAGCGCGCGGACTTCCAGCTCCTCGAAGCCGCGCCGCTCCGCCTCCTCGTCGCGACGCCGGCGGCCGCCGGCCAGCGAGCCGAGGACGGCGGCCGCGAACCCGATCGGGATCGAGAGCACGCCCGGGTTCTGCAGCGGGACGGGCGCGGTGGCGGTGCAGGAGATCAGCGCCGTGGCGTTGCCGACCTGCTTGCTGGCCGCGTCCACCCCGCAGTCCTTCGCCTGGGCGGCCGTCAGCTTCACGGCGGGGACGGTGCTGCTCGCGCCGCCCCAGCAGATCGGCGAGAGCAGCACCAGGCCGATCGAGGCGACCAGGCCCGCGTAGATGCCGCACTTGGCGCCGAAGGTGGTGAAGCGCTTCCAGAACAGGGTCAGCAGGATCGCCGGCAGGTTGGCCGAGGCCGCGATGGCGAAGGCCAGGGCCACCAGGAACGCCACGTTGAGGTCCCGGGCGAAGATCGACAGGGCGACCGCGACCGCGCCGATGACCACCGCCGCGATCTTCGCCGTGACCAGCTCCTGCCGCTCGGTGGCCCGGCCCTTGCGGATGACGCTGGCGTACAGGTCATGGGCGAACGAGGACGAGGAGGTCAGGGTGAGCCCGGCGACGACCGCCAGGATGGTGGCGAACGCCACCGCCGCGATGAAGGCGAGCATCAGGGAGCCCCCGGTAGTGCCCGCACCCCCGCCCAGGTGCTCGGCCAGCAGGGTGGCGGCGGTGTTGCCGGACGGGTCCTTCGCCTTGATCGTCGCCGTGCCGACCAGCGCGGCCGCGCCGAAGCCGAGCACCAGGGTCATCAGGTAGAAGACCCCGATGATGCCGATCGCCCAGTTCACCGACTTCCGCGCGTCCCGGCCGGTGGGGACGGTGTAGAAGCGCACCAGCACGTGCGGCAGCGCCGCGGTGCCCAGCACCAGGGCGACGCCCAGACTGACCAGGTCGAGCTTCGACCAGCCGTCCGTCGCCCCGTACTTGAGGCCGGGCTGGAGGAAGGCGTCACCCTTCTTCGACGCCGAGGCGGCGTCCCCGAGCAGGTGGCTGAGGTCGAAGCCGTACTTCGCCAGCACCCACACGGTCATCACGGCCGCGCCGGCGATCAGCAGCACCGCCTTGACGATCTGCACCCAGGTGGTGCCCTTCATCCCGCCGACCACGACGTAGACGATCATCAGGGCGCCGACCCCGAGGATGGTCCAGATCTGCGCGGCGGCGCCCTTGACGTCGAGCAGCTGCCCGACGATCGTCGCCGCGCCGACCATCTGCGCGATCAGGTAGAAGATCGACACCACGATGGTCGACACCCCGGCGGCGGTCCGCATCGGCCCGCTGCGCAGCCGCGCCGCCAGCACGTCGGCCATGGTGAACCGCCCGGTGTTGCGCAGCAGTTCGGCCACCATCAGCAGCGCGACCAGCCAGGCGACCAGGAAGCCGATGGAGTACAGGAAGCCGTCGTAGCCGGAGAGCGCGATGATCCCCGCGATGCCCAGGAAGGACGCCGCGGACAGGTAGTCGCCCGAGATCGCGATCCCGTTCTGCAGCGCGGAGAACTGGCCGCCGCCGGTGTAGAAGCCGCCGGTGCCCCGGGTGCTGCGGCGCGCCCAGAGGGTGATGACCAGGGTCACCGCCACCAGAGCGACGAACAGGCCGATGGTCAGGCCCTGGTGCGAGGCCGACTTCGCCGCCGCGGCGGCCGAAAGGTGCTGTCTCATGCCTGGCTCCCCGTCAGCTCCTGCTCGCCGCCCGACCGGGCGGCCGCCTCTTCGCGCAGTGCCCCGGCCAGCGGGTCCAGCCGTCGGGCGGCGAACCGGCCGTAGGCCAGGGCGATGCCGAAGGTCGAGACGAACTGCAGCAGTCCGAAGACCAGCGCCACGTTGATGTTCCCGACGACCTTGGTCGCCATGAAGCCGCGGGCGTAGGCCGAGCAGAGGACGTACGTCAGGAACCAGAGCAGGAACGCCGCCGTCACCGGGAACACGAACCTGCGGTAGCTGGCGCGCAACTCGGTGAAGCGCGGATCGTCGCCGATCCAGGGGGTGTCACCGCGCGACGGTGCGGCCGGGTCGATCATGGGAATCCTTCTGAGCGGTACGGAACTTGCCGAACGCCCCGACCGTAGGACCCCCCGGTAGACGAGCGATCAACGCGCGTCCAGCAGTGCCGTCGGCCCACGTCCACCCGGCGTCCACCGGCGTCGGCCCCGGACAGGCCCTGGGCGAGCGCACCGCCAACCGCAGCCGCTCGCCGCCAACCGCAGCCGCTCGCCGCCACCCGCAGCCGCTCGCCGCCGCGCGCGGACGGCCGTCGGCATTCATCTCAGCTGTCTTTCGGCCATCTGTGCGAAAGGTCTGTTCGCGGCCGCGACGCCCTCCTAGAGTGGCCGCGATCCTCCACAAGTGACCTTTTCTTCACGTGGATTCACCGGACCTTCACTCCGACCGACCGGCCCGGGATGCTCAGCACGGTCTGTTCCCACCATCGAGCCGAAAGGGCCGGGCCCATGACGCAGTCGTTCCAGTCCCCCGGCTTCGCCGCGCTGGCGGGCGACCGCGCGGTCGAGACGCGACTCGTCGAGGAGCGCTGGCAGGCGGTGGCCTGGGACCTCGGGACGGGTCGGCGCCGGGTGGTCACCGACCTGCCGGAGGGCGTTCACCTGAGCGAGATCGAGCCGGACGGCGACGCCATCTGGTGGTTCGACGCCGACGGCGCCGGGCAGGGCCGGTGGTGGCGGGAGCCCTTCGAGGGCGGCACGGGCGGCACGGCGCTGCGCGGCGTGCCGCGCGGGCGGGCCTACGGCGTCGCCTTCGACCGGACCGGCGCGCTCGCCGCGGTGGCCGTCGGCGTCGACGACGCCTCGCACTGCTACGTCGGCCCGCCCGCGGGCGGGGCGCGGCTGGTCGGTTCGGCGCCGGGCTACCTGAGCCTGGCCGACCTGTCGCCGGACGGTCGGCTGCTCGCCCTCGGCGGGCGCCCCGACGGGGACGACGCGGTGGTCCTGTGGCCGACGGACGCCCGGGCGGACGGTGCGGTTCAGCTCGCCGGCGGCCGGCGGCTCCGGCTCTGGCCGATCGAGTTCAATCCGCTCGCGCTGCTCGAACCGGAACTGCTCCTGGTGGTCGAGGAGGACGAGCGGTACACGGTCGCGACCTGGCGGCCGGACACGGGCCTGCGAAGACACCCCCGGCTGTCGTTCGGCTCGGAGATCTCGACCGGCTGGTACCGGGGGCCGCGCGAGGTGCTGATCCAGCACGAGCGGGCCGGGCGGAGCCGGCTCCTCCTCGCCGACCTCGACCCCCCGACGGAACAGGGTCCGCGGGAACAGGGGACGCCGGAACAGGGGACGCCGGAACAGGGATCGGCGGAACAAGCCCCGCCCACCCGGGAAATCCCTACGCCCGGCGGCACGATCCACGACCTGTCCTGCGCCCCGGACGGCACCCTGCACTGCGTCTGGAGCCGGGAGTCGACACCGCCCCGCCCACTGCTCCTGCGCCCCGGCACGGCCGAGGCGGACGACCCCGAACCGGACCGGGGCGACACCTCCCGCAGTCGGCGCTGGACCGCCCGGCCGTACGGGCGGATCCACAGCTTCGTCAGCACCCCGGCCGGCGACGGCCCGTGGCCGACCCTCTTCCTGGTCCACGGCGGCCCCGCCACCCACGACCGGGACTCCTTCGACCCGCGGGTGAACGCCCTGGTGCGCCACGGCTACGCGGTGGTGCGCACCAACTACCGCGGCTCCACCGGCTACGGCGCCGGCTGGCAGCACGAGTACGGCCACCGGGTCGGGCTGGCCCAGATCGAGGACCTGGCCGCCGTCCGCGCGGAGCTGGTCGCCGACGGTACGGCGCTCGCGGAGCGCACCGGGCTCTGCGGATTCTCGTGGGGCGGCTACCTGACCCTGCTGGCGATGGGCGCGCAGCCGGAGCTGTGGTCGCTCGGCATGGCCGCCCAGCCGATCGCGGACTACCCCGCCGCCTACCGCACCACCACCCCCGCACTGCGCGAGGTCGACCGGCAGCTCTTCGGCGGAACCCCGGACGAGGTCCCCGAGCGCTACCGCGCGGCCGACCCGCGATCGTACGTGCACCAGGTCCGCTCGCCCGTCCTGCTGGTCGCCTCGCGGACCGACGAGCGCTGCCCACCCGACCAGGTCGCCCGGTACGCCGCGGACCTGCGCCGGCTGGCGCTGCCGCACGAGCTGCTCTGGGTGGACGGCGGACACTACAGCCGCCGGACCGCCGACCACCGATCGGTGCTGGCCGCGATGGTCCGCTTCGCCGGGCACGCCTGGCCGGCACCGCTCCCCCGGTCGCCCCGGGGCGATCGCCCCGGGGTTCCCGCCGATCCGATGGAAGGAGGTGAACAGCCATGAAGCGACGCAGCATTCAGAACGACCCGATCAGCACCCCGGAGCGTGACCGGGGCGCCGTGGTGGTCCAGAACTTCACACTCGACATCACCAAGGCCGCAGCGGTCGCGCCCGCCCTGAAGGGGCAGGCGAAGCCGAAGCCGGAGCCCAAGGGCAAGTGACCCACCGTCGCCCCGGGGCGCCCGCGGTGCCCCGGGGCGACACCCCACCGACCGCCAGTGACCATCAACGACCGACAGAAGTGGCCACCATGCGTATCGTCCTCCTCCACATGCCGTGGGGCGCGATCGACGTACCGTCGCTGGCGCTCGGGATCCTGCACACGGCCGCCGCACGGGCCGGCCACCGGGTCGAAGTGCGGTACGCCAACCTGGACTTCGTGGACTGGGCGGCCGGGAACGCGGACTTCGGCGCGGACGACTACCAGTACTTCGCCGAGAAGTCCTACTTCCAGGGCGCGGGCGACTGGGCGTTCGCCGGAGCCCTGTACGGCGACGACGGCGACGGCGACGACGGCGACGGCGATCACGGCAGTGCCGACGACGCCGACTTCGCAGGCTACTTCGAGTACCTCACCGCGAACGGCGCGAGCGAGCGGGAGATCGCGCTGACCCGGGCCGTCCGCACCATCGCCCCCGCCTTCATCGCCCGGCTGGTCGAGGAACTCGCCGCCGATCCACCGGACTTGGTCGGCTTCACCACCACCTTCCAGCAGAACACCGCCAGCCTCGCCGCCGCCAGACTGCTCAAGCAGCGGTGCCCGCAGGTCCGCACGGTGTTCGGCGGCGCGAACTGCGACGGCCCGCAAGGCGCCGCACTGCACCGCAACTTCTCCTTCCTGGACTACGTGGTGCGCGGGGAGGCCGAGGCCGCCTTCCCGGCGCTCCTGGCGGGCGGCGACCTCTCGGCGATCCCCGGACTGTGCTGGCGTGACGACTCCGGCACCTCGACGGCCAACGCGATGGCGAGGCGTCCGCTGCCGCCCGCCGCGATCCTGAGGCCCCGCTACGACGGCTTCTTCGAGCGGCTCGACGCCTCCGTCGCGGCCGGCTGGGTCGATCCCAAGCTGGTCCTGGAAGGCTCCCGGGGCTGCTGGTGGGGCGAAAAGCACCACTGCACCTTCTGCGGGCTCAACGGGTCCTCGATGGAGTTCCGCTCCAAGCCGCCGGCGGACTTCCTCGCCGAGCTGCTCGCGCTCGTCGAGCGCCACCAGTTGCTCGACGTCTACGTGGTCGACAACATCCTGGACATGGGCTACTTCGACACCGTCCTGAAGTCGCTCGCCGAACTCCCGGTCGACCTGCGGCTGCACTTCGAGATCAAGGCCAACCTGCGCCGCCACCAGTTCCAGCTGCTCGGCGACTCGGGCGCGGCCCAGGTGCAGCCGGGCATCGAGAGCCTGAGCAGCCGGGTCCTGCGGATCATGGACAAGGGAGTGACGGGCTGCCAGAACGTCCGTGCGCTCCGGGACGCGCAGAGCGCCGGGGTCTCGGTGACCTGGAACTACCTCTACGGCTTCCCCGGCGAGCAGCCGGCCGACTACGAGTCGGTGATCCGCCAACTGCCCGTGCTGCACCACCTGGACCCGCCGACCGGAGCGGGACGGATCGCGATCGAGCGGTTCAGCCCGTACTTCGACCGCCCCGAGCTGGGCTTCGCGATCACCCGGCCGGCCTTCCAGTACCGCGCGACCTACCGCCTGCCGGAGAGCGAACTCGCCGAGCTGGCCTACGTGTTCACCGCGCCGCCGCGCGGGATCGACGGCGGCCTCGCGGAGCGGCTGAGCGCGGCGGTGGACACCTGGCTCGAGCGGTTCCCCGACAGCCGGCTCAGCTACCGGGACGCCGGCGGACGGATCACGCTGGTCAACACCCGCCCCGGGTACGACTGGCGGGCGGTCGAGCTGGCCGATCCGGTGGAGCTCGCCGTCTTCCGGCTGCTGGCCCAGCCCCGCTCGGCCGCCGCGCTGGCCGCCAAGACCCCCGGCGGCGCGGCGGCGGTCGAGCCGGTGCTGGAGCGCTTCACCGCGCTGGGCCTGCTGTTCCACGACGGGGACAGCTTCCTCCAGGTCGCCGTCGAGTCCGACAACCAGGTGCTGATGCGGATGCGGCACCGGCACGGCCCCACCGCCGTCAGCCCGCGCGCCGAGGAGGTGCTCGATGCGGTCACGACCGGCTGACCCGATGCCGTCCCGACCGGCCGAACGGACCGACGGCCACGGCGGTGCCGCCGCCTGGCGCGCGGCCGCCCCGGAGGCCGAGCTCTGGCTCGACTACGACCCCGCGGTACGGGACTTGCCGGGCTTCGCGCTCGGCCGCCGCACCCTGTCCGGCCCGGCACGGGCGGAGGTCACCGAGCTGCACGGGGCCGGGGTGCGCTGCCTGCGGCTGACCCGGCCGGTGCGGCTCTGCGCGGACGCGCCGGCCGCCTCCGCGCGGGCGCTGATGCTGCTGCGCGAGGCCACCGGACAGGGCCTGGCCGTGCTCTGGGAGGCGGTCTGCACGGACGGCTGCGCGGCGCGGCGCCGGTTCCACCACCTCTACCCGCCCGAGCAGTTGACCGGCGCCCCGCAGGACGTCGCCGACGACTGGCGTGCCGCGTACTTCCCGAGCAAGTGCGTCTTCCGACGCGGCCCCGGCTTCGTCGAGGTGCGCGACCGCCGGTTCGGGAGCCTGGAGCTGTTCACCATCGACGAGCCGGACCACCTGGCCCAGGTGGAGGCACTGGCCGAGGGCGTCGAGGTCGGCCTGTTGCCGGACGCCGTCCACCGGGACTTCGCCGAGGCCGGACTGATCGCCGAGCAGGCCGGCCGAGTCTGGTTCCTGCCCATGCGGGTGCGCCGCTGGCCCTTCCCGTCGCTGACGGTCTAGCCGTACAGCTGTGCAGCTGTGCAGCTGTGCAGCTGTGCAGCCGCGAGAGTTTCGAGCCCGAGGAGAGTTCCATGAGCACCGCGGTCGACGACTCCGCCGCGCGGATGTCCGCCTTCATCCGCGACCCCTACCCCACGCTGGCCCGGATCCGGGAGGCCGGCGCGGTCTCCGCCGTGGAATTCGGCGAGGGCCTGCCGGTCTATCTGGTGACGCGCTACCAGGACGTCCGGGCCGCGCTGATGGACCCGCGCTTCGGGCAGGACGTCCGCCGAAGCCAGGCCATCGCAAGCGGGCGGGGCGCCGGCCTGACGCTGGGCTCGGAGGTCGTCCACATGCTCAACAGCGACCCGCCGGACCACACCCGGTTGCGCCGTCTGATCCAGGGCGTTTTCACCCGCCGTCGGGTCGAGCTGATGCGACCGCTGGTCGAGCGCATCGCCGGCGGCCTGCTGGACGGGCTGCGCGGGCGGGGGTCCGCCGACCTGGTCACGGACTTCGCCTTCCCGCTGCCGATCATGATCATCTGCGAGCTGTTGGGCTTCCCTCCGGAGGACATGCAGTCCTTCCGCGCCTGGTCGACGGCGATCCTCACCCAGGGCGGTGATCTGACGTTCCATCAGGCTACCGCCGAACTGAACGACTACCTGCGGGAGTTGATGGCGGCCCGGCGGGCGGCACCGAGCACGGACATCCTGACCGACCTGGTTCAGGCCCGTGACGCCGGCGAACTCACCGAGCAGGAGGTGTTCTCGATGGTCTTCCTGCTGCTGATCGGCGGTCACGAGACCACCGTCAACCTGCTCGGCACCGCCGTCCTGGCGCTGCTCCACCACCCCGACCAGTTCGCCTGGTTGCGTGCCAACCCGGCGGCGATGCCGGTCGCGATCGACGAGTTCCTGCGCTACGAGTCCCCGGTGAGCATGGCCACGCTGCGCTTCACCAACGCCGACGTGATGGTCGACGACGTGGAGATCCCGGCGGACGAGCTGGTGCTGCTCTCGCTCGGCGCGGCCAACCGCGACCCGGCCCGCTTCACCGACCCCGACCGGCTGATCCTGGACCGCGGCGATCCGGGCCACCTGGCCTTCGGACAGGGCCTGCACCGGTGCCTCGGCTCCTTCCTCGGCAAGCTGGAGAGCGAGGTCGCGCTGACCGGCCTGCTGGAGCGCTTCCCCCGGATCGAGCTGGCCGCCGCCGAGGAGACCCTGCCCTGGCGCAACACGATCATGCTGCGCGGCCTGGAGTCGCTGCCGGTCTCGCTCGATGGCTAGCCGCGCGGGAACAGACGGAACGGGGACAGACAGCGCGGGAACAGACGGGACGGGGACAGACGGAGCGGGAACGGGCAGCGCGGGAACGGACAGCGCTGCAACAGCCCGCACAGCAAGGCTGTTGCGATTCCGCCCCCGATTCGGCGTCGCGCCCCTGCGCGCCCGCGGCTTCCGGCTGCTGGTGATCGGGCAGGCCACCTCGGAGTTCGGCAACGCGTTCCAGGTGGTCGCCCTGCCCCTGCTGGTCTACTCCCTCGCCGGAGGCGCCCGCCAGTTGAGCCTGGTGGTCGCCGCCTACGGCGCGGGACGCCTGGCCGCCACCCCGCTCGGCGGCATGCTCGCCGACCGGTTCGGCGCCCGGCGGGTGATGCTGTCCGCCGACCTCGGCCGGCTGCTCGCCACCGCCGGGCTGTGCGCGGTCGCCGCGAGCGGGACGGCGGACTTCCGACTGATCGGCGCCCTCGCGCTGCTGGTCGGCCTCGGAGCCGGGGTGTTCCTCCCCGCCGCCTGGGCGATCACCCCGACCCTGCTGCCCGCCGAGGACCTGCACGCGGGCAACGCGCTGAACAGCACGGTCACCTTCGGCGCCGGTCTGCTCGGTCCGGCACTGGCCGGCCCGCTGGTCGCCTGGCTGAACCCGGCCGTCGCACTGGGCCTGGATGCGGCGACCTTCGCCGTGTCGGCGATGACGCTGCTGCTGATCGGTCGCGGCAGCCCGGTCGCCCCACCCGGCCCGATCTCCGAACGCGCCTCCGTGCCGCGGAACTTCCGTGCCCTGCTGCGGGATTCGCCGCTGCTGCGCGCGGTGCTGACGGTGACGGTGATCGCGAACCTGACGGTGGGCGGCGCCACCCGGGTCGCCCTGCCGACCCTGGCCACCCACGGCTTCGCCGCCGGCGCCGTCGGCCTGGGCGTGCTGCTGGCCGCCTTCACCGGCGGTGCGCTGGTCGGCGGCCTGTTCGCGGCCGGCCTCACCGACCTGCGCTCGCGCGGGCGCACGGCGATGCTCTCCGGCCTGGTGATGGGCGCGGCGATCGGTCTGGTGCCGTTCACCGGCCTCGTCGGCGCCGTGCTGCTGCTCTGCCTGGCCGGCGGTGCCAGCACGGTGACCAACGTCCTGGTCGTCACCGGTGTGCAGAGGAGCACCCCGCCCGCGCTGCTGGCCCGGGTCATGGCGGCCATCACCTTCTGCGCGCTGGGGGTCTTCCCGGTCTCGGTGATCGCGGCCGGAGCGGCGGTGGACGCCTTCGGGAGTCGGGCGGTGTTCGCGACGACCGGGCTCTGCCTGACGGGTGCGTTCGGGTACGCACTGACCAGGCGCGTGATCCGCGAGCTGTGAGGCCGCCGCCCGCGCCCCGGCCGCCGGGGTCATGCGGACGATTTGACTCCGCCGACGATCACCACGCATAGTGCCCGCATGGCTGGATACCTCGTTTCGCGCAGGCACATCGACCTGCGCCGTGTGACGGCGATGAGCTGTCGCCCCAGCTGCTGACGCACGCCCTTTTCCGGCTCTGACGCCGGGCGCTGCCTCTTTCTTTCCGCCCTTTCCGCTTGCCCTCTTCCGCGGCCGTACCGTTCCCTACGGCCGTGCGCCGCCGTGCCCCGATCCCGGTCCCCGTGTGTCCCGGACCGGCCGGCCGGCCGCGCGTCCCTTCACCATCACCATGTCTGGAGCCTCCATGGGCCCGCGCCGGGTTCTCGCCACCACCCTCGCCGTTCTCGCCTCCCTGGCCTCGCTCAGTGCCTGCGGCGGCACCTCCTCGGCGACGAAGTCCGCCGACAATCCGTACCAGTTGTCCGTTCCGGGGACGATACGCGTCGGCACCCTCTCGGACGCGCCGCCGAACGTGTACCTCAAGGACGGCAAGTTCACCGGCTTCGACAACGACCTGTTCACCGCCGTCGCCGCCAAGGCCGGCCTCAAGGTCGAGTTCGCCGCGACGGACTTCTCCTCCCTGCTGTCGCAGGTCGCCAACCGCAAGTTCGACGTGGGCAGTTCGTCCATCACCGTGACCGAGGCCCGCAAGAAGACGGTGGCCTTCACCAACGGCTACGACTTCGGCTACTTCGGCTTGGACGTCCCCGCCGGTTCGTCGGTCACCGGCTTCGACCAGCTCGCCGGCAAGCGCGTCGTGGTCGTCCAGGGGACCGTCCAGGACGACTACGCCACCAAGAACAACCTCAACCCGGTGCGCGTGCCCGACTACAACGGCGCGCTGAACCAGCTCAAGGCCGGGACGGCGGAGGCCTGGATCTCGCCCGCGGAGATCGGCGAGAAGAGCGCCCAGGACAGCGGCGGCAAGGTCGTCCTCGCCCAGAAGCAGCTCAGCTCCTCGCCGACCGCCTTCGCCGTCGCCAAGGACCGCCCCGAGCTGCGGGCCGCGCTGGACAAGGCACTTGACGAGGTCATCGCGGACGGCACCTGGACCCGCCTCCAGGAGCAGTACTACCTGGGCCGCCCGGTGCCGGACGGCTTCAAGCCCGGCAGCGGGTCGGTCTCCTACCCGCCCGTGCAGGCGGCGGCCCCGACCACCACCGCCCTGGCCGCCGCCCCGACCACGGCGGCCGCGACCCCGACGGCACCGGCCGGCACGTCCGCGACTCCCTGACCGACCACCCCACCACCCCACCACCGAACCGGACGACAAGGAGGCCGACGTGGACCAGCTGGGCACGCTGGCGGAGACGTTCTTCGACTGGGGATCGATGCGCTCCGCGATCTCCGACCTGCTCACCACCGGCGTGCCCAACACGCTGATCCTCGCGGTCACTTCGGCGGTCATCGGCACCGTGCTGGGACTGCTCCTGGCCGTGGCCGGCATCGCCCGGACACGCTGGCTGCGCTGGCCGGCCCGCGTCTACACCGATGTGTTCCGCGGCCTCCCGGCCGCGGTCACCATCCTGCTGATCGGGGTGGGGCTGGCCCCGCAGGGGATGGAGATCTGGGGGCCCGACCCCTACCCGCTGGGGGTCCTCGCGCTGTCCCTGATCGCCGCCGCCTACTTCGGCGAGATCTTCCGCTCCGGGATCCAGAGCGTGGAGGCGGGCCAGTTCGAGGCGGCGCGGGCACTCGGCTTCTCGTACGCGGCGGCGATGCGGCTGATCATCGTTCCGCTCGGTGTCCGGCGGGTGCTGCCGGCCTGGGTGAACCAACTCATCGCGCTGATCAAGGACTCCAGCCTGATCTACTTCCTCGGACTGACGGCCGAACAGCGCGACCTGTTCCGGATCGGCCAGGACTCCGCCGCCACCACCGGCAACGAGTCCGCGCTGGTGCTCGCCGGTCTCTTCTACCTCCTCCTCACCGTGCCGTTGACGCATCTGGTCAACGTGATCGACCGGCGGCTCCGTCACGGGCGCGCCACCCGGAACGGGGGCGAGGGCGGCGAACCGACCGCCGACACCCCCGACACCTCCACCCCCGAGGCGCCGCCCGTCCCCGGACCCACCCCCGTACCCGAAGGAGCGGCACGTGCCTGACCACCGCCCCACCACCGCCACCCCCGCGACCGCCCTTCGCGTCGGCACGCCGTTCTCCCCGGTCAGCCTGGCGACCCGTGACCTCCACCTCTCCCTGGGCGGCACCCCGATCCTGCGCGGCGTGGACCTCGACGTCCCCGAGGGACACACCCTCTCCGTGATCGGGCCCTCCGGATCCGGCAAGTCCACGCTGCTGCGCACCATCAACCGGCTGCTGGAGCCCGACCGCGGCGACATCCTGCTGGACGGCGAGAGCGTCCTGCGCCGCGATCCGGACCTGCTGCGCCGTCAGGTCGGCATGGTGTTCCAGCAGTTCAACCTCTTCCCGCACCTGAGCGTCCTGCGCAACCTCACCCTCCCCCTCCGCAAGCTCCGCGGCCTCTCCCAGGAGGACGCGGCCGAGACCGCCCTCCGGCAGCTCGACCTCGTCGGGCTGCGGCACAAGGCCGACGTACGCCCCGCGCGGCTGTCCGGCGGACAGCAGCAGCGCGTGGCGATCGCCCGCGCCCTGGCCATGGAGCCCCGGGTGATGCTCTTCGACGAGGCGACCTCCGCACTGGACCCCGAGCTCGTCAAGGGCGTGCTGTCGTTGATGGCCGACCTCGGCCGCGAGGGCATGACCATGGTGGTCGTCACCCACGAGATGGGCTTCGCCCGCTCGGTCTCCGACACCGTCGCCTTCATGGACGGCGGGGTGGTCGTCGAGTCCGGCCCGCCCGGGGCGGTCTTCGCCGCACCCGGGAGCCCGCGGCTGCGGCAGTTCCTGGCGGACGTGCTCTGACCCGGAGCGTCCTGCCCGGCGCCGTTGACACTGCCACGTCGGACTCCTAGCGTGGCGCAGTCGCCGATTACCCGCGAGTAGGGACTGTTGATGGCCGAGCCCCGCCCGTACGACCTCGTCCTGTTCGGTGCCACCGGGTTCACCGGCGGGCTCACCGCCGAGTACCTGGCCCGGGCCGCGCCCGAGGGCTGCCGCTGGGCACTCGCCGGGCGGGACGAGCACCGGCTCGCCGCCGTCCGGGCCGGACTGGCGCGGATCGACCCGCGCTGCGCCGACCTCCCGCTGCTGGTGGCCGACGCCGCAGACCACCGGGCGCTGCGCGAGGTGGCCGCCTCGGCCCGGGTGGTGGTGTCCACCGTCGGCCCGTACCTGCGGCACGGCGAGCCGCTGGTGTCGGCCTGCGCGGACACCGGCACCGACTACGTGGACCTCACCGGCGAGCCGGAGTTCGTCGACCGGATGTACCTCCGGTACCACGAGCGGGCGTCGGCCACCGGCGCGCGACTGGTGCACGCCTGCGGCTTCGACTCGGTGCCGCACGACCTCGGTGTGCTGTTCACCGTCGAGGAGCTGGTGCGCCGCGGCGGCCCGGTGGCCCGGGTCTCGGTCGAAGGCTTCGTCCGCGCCGGCGGCACCGTCTCCGGCGGCACCTTCGCCTCGGCCCTGACGGCCTTCTCCCGGCCGCGGGCCATGGCCCGGGCCGCCCGGGCGCGCCGCGCGGTCGAGCCCCGGCCGAAGGGACGGCTGGTCCGCACCCCCCTCGGCCGCCCGCACCACTCCCGGGCGGCCCGCGCCTGGGCCGTGCCGATGCCCACGATCGACCCGCAGGTGGTCTCCCGTTCGGCGGCCGCCCTGGACGCGTACGGCCCGGACTTCGGCTACGCCCACTACGCGGCGGTGCGCCGGCTGCCGGTCGCCCTCGGCGGAGTCGCCACCGTGGCCGCGCTCGCCCTCGCCGCCCAACTGCCACTGCTGCGCCGCGCCTTGGGGAGACTGCGCAAACCCGGCGACGGCCCGGGCCCGGAGCAGCGGGCCCGCTCCTGGTTCGCCGTCCGCTTCGCCGCCCGGGCCCAGGACGGCCGGGCCCTCCTCACCGAGGTGTCCGGCGGCGATCCCGGCTACCAGGAGACCGCGAAGATGCTCGCCGAGTCGGCGCTCTGCCTGGCCTACGACGACCTGCCGCCGCTGGCGGGCCAGTTGACCACGGCCGTGGCGATGGGCCGACCGCTGATCGACCGACTGGTCACGGCGGGCATCTCCTTCCGGGTGCTGGACACCCCGCCGCGAACCGCCCCCGGCCGGTAGCGCCCTCCCCGCCGACCGGGTCACCACCGCACTGCTCCGCGCACCGCCGACCACCTCGACGTGCGGCAGCGACGTCGACACACGGCACGGCGTCGGCCGCGCTCGCGTCGGCGGCGTGCTGCGACAATCGCGTCCGTGACCGTAGCCGACGAGACAGCCGCGCCGGGCGCGGGCGCCGCGGAGTCCGTCCGCCCGCTGGAACTCTTCTTCGACCTGGTCTTCGTCTTCACGATCACCCAGGTCGCCTCGATCCTCACCGCCGCACCGACGCTGCCGAACCTGGGGCGGGTGGCCGTGCTGCTGGTGATCATCTGGTGGATGTACTCCGGCTACGCCTGGCTGACCAACGCGCTCGACCTCGACCGCACCGGCCCCCGGCTGCTCGTGCTGACCGGCGCGGCGGGGTTCTTCCTGATGTCGATGAGCGTCCCGAAGGCGACCGGGACGGGCCCCTGGGCCCTGGTCCTCGGCGCCGGGTACCTCCTGGTCGTGATGGTCCACCTGCTCGGATTCATCGGTACGTCAGGGCACCGCGGCATCCTGCGCATCGGACCGCTGAACCTGGCCAGCGCCCTGGTGGTGCTGGCCGCGGGGGCGGTGCCGCCACACCCGCGGCCGTGGCTCTGGGCACTGGCCGCCGCGATGGAGGCGTTGACGCCCCTGGTCAGCGGAGGCGGCGAGTTCGCGGTCGGGGCCGGGCACTTCGTGGAGCGGCACGGCCTCGCCGTCCTCATCGTGCTCGGCGAGTCGATCACCGAGGTCGGCGCCGCCACCTCGCGCGGCGACAGCGTGACCACCTCCGTCGTGGGTGCCCTGCTGGCGCTGGTGCTGAGCGCCGAGATGTGGTGGCTCTACTTCGGCCGCGAGGAGCGCGAGAGCGAGGCCCGGTTGGACCGGGTCCCGGCCCGACGCCGACCGCGCGTCGCCGTCTACTCCTTCGGCTACGCCTACTACGTGGTCATCCTCGGGATCGTGGTCGCGGCGGTCGGGATGGAGAAGGCCATCGACGCGTTCCACCACCCCTCCCACCACCTCACCGCCCTGCTACTGCCGCTCGGCATCTCCCTCTACCTGTTCGGCCTCGCCTGGTTCCACCGCACCCTCGCGGGCAGCTGGCCCCCGGCCCGACTCACGGCCGCGCTCGCCGCAGCCGCACTGGTCACCCCCGCGGCGGCCCTGAGCAGTGGCGCCACCGCGCTCGGGGTGGCAGCCCTGGTGCTGCTCGCCCTGATCCGGTGGGAGGGCCGGCAGCGGTTGAGCGGCCCTGCCACCGGTGCTGTCAGGTGAGAGCCGGCCGGCACTGTCCACCGAGGACAGCCGCTTCCCGGTGTTCATGGACGCCACCGCGCCCGAGCCCACCCAGGAGCTGCACGGCCGCGAAGCCCTCGCCCCGCTCTTCGACAACCTGAACACCTCCCGGGCGGCGAGAGCTGCTGCCCGGCCCACCACCTCTCCTACGGCGCGGCCACCGAGCGCACGATCATGATCGCGTCCACCCGCTGCCTGGACCGCTTCGCCAGGGTCGACGGCGAGTGGTTCCTCCCCGGACGGCGCCTGACGGCCGACCGGACCGAGACCCGCCCCGGCACTCCCTGAGGCGGGCAGCCGGAGTTCACCGGCGCGGGAGGCGGGGAGGCGGCGACCACGGCACCGGCGCTCCCGCCGCCCACGGGCAGGAGTGCGCACGCGTCCCCAGGATCCAGGTGGCCGGCGTCGCCGAGCCAGAGGCGGGTCGGACCGTCGGCGGCGGCGTCGGGCTCGGCCACGTGCCACGCGTCGCCCACTCGGCGGGCGGGGCAGCGGGGCCGAGCAGTCGGGCGGGCCCGTGGCGGGGCGTGGTCGGGCAGGTCGCGGTGTTCATGTCGCCCTCCGAATGCCGTCGACGATGGTTCCGGTCCCGAGCACGGACGGCCACGGGGCGCCGGTGGTTCCGCTCCGGGCCTCGGCGGGAGCGTCGGCCCGGAAGCCGACCAGCCGTCCTGATCTCCACGCTAGCGGCGGCGCAGCGGCTGGTCGTGGCACCCGGGACGGAACCTGCGCCGAGGGCGCGGTACCCGGGTACCGCTCCCTCCGGTCCCGTCCTCCGATCCCGCCCGACGGCGCCGGACCACCGGCCCGTAAGGTTAGCTGAGGCACGCCTAACCTCAGCCGCGCGCGGCCCGTTCCGGTGTGCCCGCCGGGAGCCTGCGAGGACGGGAGTGGAGATGCTGGGTGGCGGCCGCAATACCAGACGCCCGCACGGGGAGCTGGTCGCGGACGTGCTGGCGGTGCTGTGGGCGGCCGGCGAGCCGCTGACCGCCCAGCAGGTCAAGCAGACCCTGGACCAGGGGCTGGCCCGCACCACCGTGGCGACGATCCTCACCCGCCTGCACGAGAAGGGCACCCTGGTGCGCACCCGCCCCGGGCGCAGCTTCGCCTACGCCCCCGTGGAGGACGCCGCCGGACTGGCCGCCGGGCGGATGCGCCGGGAGCTGGAGAAAGAACCCGAGCGCGACCTGGTGCTCAAACGGTTCGTCTCCTCCCTCTCCGAGGCCGACGAAGACGTCCTGCGCCACCTCCTCCTCGGCCCCCGGACCGGGGCCGTGACGGCGGCTCCCTCCGGCAGGACCGGGACCGGGAGCGGGGGCGACGCATGAGCCTGGCCCTGGTACTCGTCGCCCTCGCCCTGCTGCTCCCCTGGGCCGCGGCGCCCGCAGCCCACCGGCTGGCCGCGCTGCTCCCGCCGCGCGAGGCCTCGTTCACCCTCGCCGGCGCGGCCGTCCTGCTGGCGGGCAGCACCGTCGCGGCCCTCGCCGGTCTCTTCCACGTCCCGTTCCTGGCGGGCCTGGAGCAGGTGCCGCTGTCGCGCGTCCTCGCCCGGTGGCCCGCCGTCGCGCCGGTGTCCTGCGCCGCCGGGACGCTGCTGCTCGTCCAAGCCGTACGGCTGACGCTGCGTCGGCGGAAGCACCGCGCGCTCCTCGCCCGCACCTGGGACCTCGTCGGCGACGCGACGGGCGAGGGCGACCTGCTCGTGGTCGCGGTCCGGGAGCCGGAGGCCTTCGCGCTTCCCGCCCACCGGGGGCGCCCCGGCCGGGTCGTCGTCTCGGCCGCCATGCTCGGCGCGCTGGAGCCGACGGAGCGCGCGGTGCTCCTCGCCCACGAGCGCGCCCACCTGCGCGGGCGCCACCACCTGCTCGCGACCACCGCCGACCTCGCCGCCGCCGTGCACCCGGCGCTGGGCCGGCTGCGCGCCGACCTCGACTACCACCTGGAGCGCTGGGCCGACGAGCGGGCCGCCCACGCGGTCGCCGACCGGCGCACCGCCGCCACCGCCATCGCCCGGGCGGCCCTGGCCGGATCGTCGTCCGCCCGCCCCGCCCCGGGCCCGCTGCTGTCCGTGAACTCCGGTCCCGTACCCCAGCGCGTCCGGGCCCTGCTCGGCCCCGAACCGGCCCGCCCGACCGGCCGCCGGGCGGGCGCCGCCCTCGCCCTGCTCACCGCCGTCGCGACCGCTGCCCTGCTCGGCGTGGCCCTGGCCTACGGACTGCACGAGTACGTCGAACACGCCGCCCGGGCCCTGAGGTGAGCGGACTCCCGTCTCCTCAGCCCAGCTGCTCGGCCAGCCCGACGATGATCCCGCTCGGCCCCCGGAGATAGCAGAGCAGGTAGCTGTCCTCGTAGCGCGCCACCTCGCCGACGAGTTCGGCGCCGTACGGGCGGAGGCGGGCGAGGGTGTCCTCGATGTCGTCGACGGCGAACATGACGCGGTGCAGGCCCACGGTGTTCGCCGGGGCGACCGCCGACTCGGGGGTGACCGCCCTCGGGGCGTGGTACTTCGCCAGTTCGATCCGGCCCGGGCCGTCCGGGACCCGCATCATCGCGATCTCGCTCCGCATGTCGTCGAGCCCGACAGCCGTCCCCGCCCAGCGCTCCTCGATCGGCATCCGGCCTTCCAGCTCCATGCCGAGCTCGGTGAAGAAGGCGATGGCGGCATCGAGGTCCTCGACGACGATGCCGACGTTGTCCATGCGCTGAACGGCCATGTCCCCGAGGATAGGCACCGGGACGGGCCGTCACCTGCCGGGCGGGTCCGCCAGGTCGCTGATGACCAGGGTGCCGAGGCGGACGGAGTACCAGACGTCCTGCGCCACGCCGGCGCCCCAGCGCTCGGTCAGGACGATCGTCGCGTGGCCGCCGCCGCTGCCCTCGTACCGGGTGGACCAGTCCAGCGGTACGTTCTGCGCCCGGAACACCGGGTCCGCGTCGTGCACCCGGGCCCACTCGTCCAGCTGCCGGTTCAGCCCCGCCGTGAGGTACTCGGCGCGGACCTCGGCGGGCGACTTGTCCTTGGTGTCGAGGACGGCCCGACGGTACTCCCGGAAGAAGGTGTTCACCTGCGCCTCGGGGGTGCCGCCGGCCGCCTGCGCCGGTACGGCGGGCGCCAGGACGGCGGCACCGAGGACAGCGGCCACGAGCGTGGTGCGCAGCTTCGACATGGATCCTCCATCGGGACGGGGCTCTTCACCGGGGAACGATCGAGCACGTCTCCCACGACTACGCCCACCGAGGGAAGGCCCAACCGTCCCACCGCTGAACCCACTTCTCCCCTCGGCGAACCGATCCGGCGCCCGGCAAAGGGCAGTGGCCCGGGAAGAGGTTCCTCCCGGGCCACCGCCCTCGGCCCGTCAGGGCCGGTCCGACCGGATCACGGTCACTCGCTCACACCACCCGCCCGGCGCCGACGCGCCCTGACCAGGACGGTGAGCAGCACACCGAGGCCGGCCAGCGCCGCACCGGTGGCGGCGTAGGGCAGCACCGCTGCACCGGTCTCCGGCAGCGGCCCAGCACCTCCTTGGCCGTGGCCGTGGCCGTGGCCGTCACCATGCCCGTGCCCGTGCTCGTGCCCGTGCTCGTGGCACTTGTCCTTCTCACACGGCGGCGTGCACCGGGCGAGCGCGGACGACGGCGCCGTGGTCACCGGCTCGGTCCCGGCCGGGGAGTTCGGCGGCACGAAGGAGGCGGTGACCGTATTGACCGTGTCCTCGCTGATCAGGCTGGAGCAGTAGAACTTCCTCGACTGCCCCGCCGCCAGATCGAACGTCCCGGCCGCCACCTCGCAGGCCACCTCCTGACGGTCGGTCAACGTGATCCCGGTCAGGTCCACCGTTCCGGTGTTCGTCACCGTGATCTGCCAGAACGCCTGGCACTTGTCCGGAGCACACGGCTCCTCGGCCGCACCACCCTTGTGCAGCGTCACCTCCTTGCCCCACGGCCCGGACCCGCCCTGGCCGCAGTCACCAGCCTTCTCGGACTGGCAGACCTCCTTGTCGACGTTCAGCGACGGGACGTTGGTACCGCTCACCTCCACGCGCGCGTCGGACGGAGGAGTGGTGATCGCCTTCCCGTCAGGGCCGGGGAAGGAGGCCGTGACGGTATTCGTCGTCGACTGCGTCACCCCGGGCAGGTTGCAGAACACCTGCCTCGACGCGCCAGCAGCCAGATCGAACGTCCCCGCAGCCGTCACACACGACGGAGTCACCGAATCCGCCAACGTCACGCCGGTGACATTCACCGGCCCATTGTTGGTCACGGTGATCCGCCAGTACGCCGTCCCACCCGGAGCAACCGTGGTGCTCTTCGCCCACGGACCAGCACCGCCCTCACCACAGTCCGCCGCAGTCGCGGACGTACAAACCTCCTTCAGCACCGCGAGCGACGGAACATCCACACTCGCCTCAGACGGAGGCGTCGTGATCGGCTTCCCATCAGGACCCGGGAACGAAGCCGTGACCGTATTCGTCGTCGACTGCGCCACACCCGGCAGGTTGCAGAACACCTGCCTCGACGCGCCAGCAGCCAGATCGAACGTCCCCGCAGCGGTGACGCACGACGGAGTCACCGAATCCGCCAACGTCACGCCGGTGACATTCACCGGCCCATTGTTCGTGACAGTGATCCGCCAGTACGCCGTCCCACCCGGAGCAACCGTGGTGCTCTTCACCCACGGACCAACGCCGCCCTCACCACAGTCCGCCGCAGTCGCGGACGTGCAAACCTCCTTCAGCACCGCGAGCGACGGAACATCAACACTCGCCTCAGACGGAGGCGTCGTGATCGGCTTCCCATCAGGACCCGGGAACGAAGCCGTGACCGTATTCGTCGTCGACTGCGTCACCCCGGGCAGGTTGCAGAACACCTGCCTCGACGCACCAACAGCCAGATCGAACGTCCCCGCAGCCGTCACACACGACGGAGTCACCGAATCCGCCAACGTAATCCCGGCGATCGGGACGGGCCCGTTGTTCGTGACAGTGATCCGCCAGTACGCCGTCCCACCCGGAGCAACCGTGGTGCTCTTCGCCCACGGACCAACGCCGCCCTCACCACAGTCCGCCGCAGTCGCGGACGTGCAAACCTCCTTCAGCACCGCGAGCGACGGAACATCCACACTCGCCTCAGACGGAGGCGTCGTGATCGGCTTCCCATCAGGACCCGGGAACGAAGCCGTGACCGTATTCGTCGTCGACTGCGCCACACCCGGCAGGTTGCAGAACACCTGCCTCGACGCACCAACAGCCAGATCGAACGTCCCCGCAGCCGTCACACACGACGGAGTCACCGAATCCGCCAACGTAATCCCAGCGATCGGGACGAGCCCGCTGTTCGTGACGGTAATACGCCAGTAGGCGGTACCGCCCGGTGCCACCGTGGTGGTCTTCGCCCACGGACCGGCACCGCCGGCCCCGCAGTCACCAGGGTTGGCCGAGGTGCAGACCTCCTTGAGGATCTCCAGCATCGGCGTGCAGTCCGCGCCCGGCGTCACCTGGAAGGTGACGGGGTTGGATGCCACGGGCGCTTGGCCGTTGGTGACGGCGGTTGCCCGGTTGGTGACGGAGGTGACGGAGCAGTCGGTCGACACCTTGGTCTCGAAGCAGATCTGCGGTGCGTCGCCGACGAAGCTCACCTGCATCTGCGGGTGGTTGCCGGGGGTGAAGGACGATCCGTCGATCAGGGTGAGGTTGGCGACGACCTGGATCGGCGAGTCACCGGTCGGGACGGATGAGATGTCCGCCGTTCCGGTGCCGGCGTTGAACGGGAAGGTGCCGATGGTGGTGCCGTCGGAGGCCAGCACGGTGACCGAGGACTGGGCGAAGTTGACGGTCGACGGGTCGAGGCCGAGCAGGCTGACCGTGCCGTAGGACTTCACGTGCCCGGTGGCCCCGTCGCAGTAGTACGCGGCGGGGTTGATGGTGCCCTGGGCTTTGGTCTTGAGGCAGGGTGAGGCGCCGGTGATCGGGTCGATCGAGAACAGGTAACCGGTGTCGCCGAGGCTGTACTTGCACTGGCCGTCGTAGGCGAAGCCGTACGGCCTGGTGTCTCCGTTGTTGACGTTGGAGGGGCCGTTGACGACGCCGTTGGTGCCGTACTGGCCGCAGGGGCCCTGGGTCGTCCAGTCGTAGCAGAACTCGGAGCTGTTGGAGGTCGGGCTGTTGCTCTGGTAGATCCAGAACGGGAACTCGGTCTCCAGGTGCCCGTTGGGGGCGGTGATGGTCAGCGGCACCTGGAAGTTGGCCTCGCCGGGGGCCACGTTGGTGCTGAGCAGGGTCTGGAGGCCGGGGGGTGCGGCGATGGGGCTGCCCGCCGGGGAGAAGCAGACGACGGTGCCGACGGGCGGGTTGACCGACTGGTCGACGCCGCCGACCACCGTGCAGACGCCGGTGACGGTGCCTGCCGTGTCGTACATCTCGAAGACGTTGTCGCCGCGGGCGGGGGAGGTGCCGACCGGGGTGACGAGGGTCTTGGGGGTGGTCCAGCCGGCGCACGCGGCGTTGGTCGACGGGTCGAAGCAGGACATCACCGTGGGCAGCGGGGCGAGTTGGTTGTCGGTGACGTAGACCTTGCCGTTGATGACCCGCATGATGCCGGCGTAGTCGCCGCTGAAGGCGATCTGGCCCTCGTTGGCGGGCAGGCCGATGTTGAAGGTGCCGCAGGAGGAGTTGTTCGAGGGGTCGTAGCAGAGGATCTCACCGGTGCCGGAGACCGCGTAGACCAGGTGGTTCGGTGCCTCGACCAGGCCGCCGATGACCAGGCCGCTGCCGCTCTGGAGGGGGGTGACTCCGCAGCTGGACTGGTTCTGGAGGTCGATGCAGCCGACGCCGATCAGTGCCTGGGTGACCCGGCTGATCGCGGCGTAGTACAGCCGGGAGCCGGACTGTACGTAGGTCGGGGTGCGGGTGCTGCCGACGTCGCCGGTGGTGGTGTCGGCCGCCGAGGAGTTCAGCGCCTGGGGCCAGGTGGCGGGTGCGCCGCTCGGGGTCGGGCAGGGGCCGTTGGTGAGCAGGTCGGTGCAGACCACGCTGGCCGTGTTGGAGAAGCCGTGGTGGTAGATGTTCCAGATCTCGGGCGTGGAGACGCCGTTGATGGTGGCGGTGTACTGGATGGGGGTGAAGCCGTCGCCACCGGTGGCCGTGTTGATCGGGGTGAACGGGGGCGGGATCTGGACCACCTGGCCGGTCGCCGGTGAGGCGAACTTCGGGTTGGTGGCCTGGACGACGTTGGTGGCGGTACCCCCGTCGGTGCCGGAGAAGGTCGCGCCGCCGTCGGTGGACCACTCCTTGGTGAAGCCGGGGGGTGCCTGGAGCGAGCCGGGCACGTAGGACTGCGTCTGCGGAGTGCTGCCGGGGCCGCCCTGGATCGCGTCGGTGACGGTGGTGCTGACCGGTGCGCCGTCCGGGTTGGTCGCGGAGACCACCCAGCGGATGGTGTCGCCCTGGGCGGCGTGGGTCGTGCTGCCGGTGGTGAGGTCGGTGCCGGTCTTCTCCAGGGTCACGGGCTGCTGACGGCCCGTGCGGCCGCCGTGGCTGTCGACGGCCGGGGTGACGGACGGGTGTCCGGCCCGGTTGGGGGCGTCTGCCAGGGCGGGTGCGGAGAAGGATCCGGAGGCCGTGGCGAACGCGAGGAGAAGGGTGAGCGCCGCGCCGGTGAGGCGGCCGCGGACTGCGGCGAGTCCGCGGCGTCTTCGTTCGCGCCCGCTGGTGGGTGAACAGCGCCTCATGACGATTCCCTTCGGTCGAGCGGTCCGATATCACGCGGCGCGCCGGCGGCGGCGGTGAGGTGTGCGGGGAGCCGTGAGCCGATGACACTCTGCAGATGAAGTGCTACTCACAGTGATCGCACGGGCGCAGTATGGCTGCCGATAATCCGATAAGTAGCTCCGGCGCGTCCGGCCCCGGACGACGTTCACCCTGATGCGCGCGGGAAGCCGCCCTGACGGACCATCCGACGGGCGGGCCGGAGACCGGGGGGCCATCGAGGCCGGCGGCACAGGGCGAGGACGTCCTCGGCGCAGCGGGCTCGGCAGCCTGACCAACGCGGCCCTGTCGACGTGGACGGCCGGAAAGCCTTCGGCATTTGTCGAGCTCACCCGCCGTGAACCCGCCATCAACTTCTGCTACCGAAAAGCCTGGTGAGAATTCACGGAAGAATAGGCCCCCCGGAGGAGCGGCGCTGTAGTTGCCACGACGGCGAGGGGCCCCGTATGGCTCGTCCGGTCCGACGCACACCGGCAGCGGGAATCAGTACAACAACACGACACCGGATGAGGACGCCGACCAGTGAGCGAGGAAATTCCCCCCGGACGGGACCGGCTCATAGATGAGAAGTGGAACGCCCCGTCCGGTCCGGTGGTCGCAGAGGTGCCGCCCCTCGCGCTCGCCGGCTCGGTGTCGGCGCTGGTCTACGCACCGGACGGCTGGTCCCGCGCGACCATCCGGACCACGCCCGGCCCCCGGGGTGCCGCGACCACCGTCCAGCTCTGGGCCCTCGACAGCACGGCCGACGCACCCGGTCAGGCGAGCGCCGACATGCCACCGCAGAGCGCACTGCTGTCGGCTACCGTCTTCGCGAGTTCCCGGGGCCTGGAGCGGCCCTTCCCGGGCTCGATCACCTGTCCGCAGGCCGAACGGGTCCTGAAGGACGACGACGCGTCAACCGACCACCAGCCCCGGAGCCCCGCAATTCAGCGGTGTTCGGGGTTCTCGAAGTCGAAGCGGCAGCCCGCGTCCCACTCGGAGCGCTGGTTGCCGAGGGCCGGGATGCCGCCGGCGTCCTTGAGCATGCGGGCCAGGTGGAGCTGGTTCCAGGTCATGAAGGTGGTGTTGCGGTTGGTGAAGTCGTTCTGCGGGCCGCCCGAGCCCGGGTCCAGGCAGGAGGGGCCCGGGCCGGCCTCGCCGACCCAACCCGCGTCCGCCTGCGGGGGGACGGTGTAGCCGAGGTGCTGGAGGCTGCAGAGGACGTTCATCGCGCAGTGCTTGGCGCCATCCTCGTTGCCGGTGATCAGACAACCGCCGACCCGGCCGTAGTGGGCTTACTAGCCTTCGGAGTTGAGGATCGAGGAGCAGGAGTAGAGCCGCCCGATGACCTTCTTCATCACGGAGAAGTTGTCACCCAGCCAGATCGGGCCGGCCAAGCGCTTGAGGGTGCAGTTGATCACCAGGGCGCGCAGGTCGGCGTACGAGGTCGTCGGGTCCGGCACCGGGGTCTCCTTCGGGTGGTCGGGGAGGCCGGGCGGCGGCGGGCTCCCCGCGCAGCTCACCAGTCCGGGTCGGCGAGCGCGCGGGGCTGGGCCGGTTGCCTGACCGTGGGGTACTGGGCCGATCGGCTGAATGATTCTGCTCGTGCGTCCGGGCGCCCGGGCTCTGTTCGACCGGACGGCCGATCAGTAGCATGAACTCGCCTGCCACCGTGGCTCCGAGGGGACGAGTGACCGCCGTGATCACGCTCACCGCAAGCAGCCTGCCCGTCCACGGCGTGGACATCGACGTGGACTTCGACCTCGCTCTGGCGGGCGACACCGCCGTGGACCCCGCGGACCCTGGTGCGCTCTCGATCCCGGCGGAACCCATGCCGCAGGTGACCCAGATGGATCCGCTGCCGCCACAGTCCACCCAGATGGACTTCGAGTTCGAGTACGTCACGGCCCCGGCGGAGACCGCGCCGCAGGTCGTCCAGACGTACGTCCAGCTCGACCCTCCGCTCCTCGTGGACGCGATGGCGCCCCGGATCGCTGGGGCCGGGACCGGTGAGGCGACCGGCAACGCCGCCGCCGGCACGGTCTGAGGACCACGCCGCGCGCATGGACCACGGCCCGCCCCCGCCCACCGTTACGCCCGCCCCTTCGACCGCTTCCCCTCCCGGCGCGAGCACGAGGACCGGTGGGCCGAACTGACCCGCGCGATCGCCGCGGCCGGCCAGGACGGCGGGCTCTTCTGGTGGCACGGCTGGGAGCAGTCGGCCACCGCCCTGCGGACCGTCGAGCGCGCCCTGTGGGAGGGCGGCCGGTAGACCCTCAGGGCCGGGTAGCGGCAGGTCGGCTCAGTCGTCGAGGTCCTCCAGTTCCAGGCCGTGTTCGGTGAGCAACTTCGCCAGCTCCTCGTCGGCGCCCCGGGCCCGCAGGACCTTGCCGAGGAGCACGATCTCCTCCCAGGCGTCGTCCGGCTCCAGCAGCGCGAGGGCGGCACGGGCGAACTCCTCGGCTGCCGCCACGTCACCGAGTCGCAGCAGCACCTCGCCGAGGTCGGTGAGCACCGTGCTGCGGCGCCCGGCCGCTTCGGTGTCCGGGTGCGCGTCGAGCAGGGCGCAGGCCGTCCGCAGCCGCTCGGCGGCCTCCTCCAGCCGGCCGATCGCCTGCAGGTGCTCCGCGTAGGCGATCAGGACGACGACGGTGGGCGAGACGGCGCGATCGGCCGGGCCGGCCAGGCCTGTCAGACCGGTCGGGCCGGTCGGGCCGCGCTCGCCGACCCGACCGGGCGCACCGGCCTCGCCGAAGAGGCGGCCGAGCACCGCACCGGTCTCCCCCAGCAGGTCGGCGAGCACACCGTCCGTGGGCTCGGCATCGGCGTCCGGGTGCCTGGCCAGCGCCTCCCCGAGCGCCGCGAGCGCCTCCTCCTCCCGCCCCGCGGCCGCGAAGCCGCGCGCGGCGGCGAGGCTCCAGCCGGCCGCCTCGGGGCCGTAGCCCAGCCACTGGCCGAGGGCGGCTTCGAGCTCCGGACGTGCCGGCAGCAGCGGCAGCGGTTGCAGCCGTTGCGGCGCTTCCGGCGACACCCCCGGGCCACCGTCCTGCGGCTCCCGCCCCCACGGATCCGAGTCCAGGAGTTCGCGCAGCGCCCGGACGCCGGAGCCGCCCGGCCCGTCCATCCGGTAGGCGCGCGCCAGCACCCAGCGGCAGGCCGCCGCGTCCGCCGTCAGCCCGAGCCGGTCGAGCTCGCGGATGGCCTCCTCGGCGGCCTCCGCGGCCTCGGCGTACTGCTCGTCGGCGAGCATCAGCTCGGCGGCGGCCGCCCTGGTGCGAGCCGCCGCGACCAGGTCACCGGCCGCGGTCCGGTCCGCGACCTGGTCGAGCAGCCGCTGGAGTCGCTCCCCGCCGCGGGAGTTCGCGGCACGCTCGAAGACCGACAGCGGCAGGGGCTCGCCGATCGCGCCGGTGTCCATCCAGTCGCGTATTCGGGTGCTCTGGTAGGTATTGCCGTTGCGGGCGTCGAAGCGTTCCGCGATGCCCAGGGCGCGCTCGCGCAGTTCCACCGCGAGCTCGGCGGCGGGGGTGTCCGGTCGTCGCTTGCCCTCGACGGTGGGGAAGCGAAGCACCGCCCCGCCGTCGCCGCCGTTCTGCTCCTGGCTCCGGGACAGGACGGCCACGGCCGCCGCCGCGAACTCCATCTCCGTCAGCGGCGTGCGCGGCCGGTCGAGCCAGGAGAGGTGGCGCTCGATCAGGTCGAGTCCGCGCACCAGGTTTCCGCTGTGCACGCAGAACAGCAGGTTCAGCGCCAACTCCCCCAGGTGGTGCGGGTTGTCGCGGATCCTCCGGTAGGCGGCGCGGTGCGCCTCGACGGCCCGCTCTCCCAGGCCGGAGCGGACGAACGGCAGCAGCAGCTCGGAGTAGATCAGCTGCGGCTGTTCGGTGCAGCCGGAGCGGACCGCCGACTCTCCGATCCGGATCGCCTCCTCGTCCCGGCCGAGCGCCACCAGGGTCTGCACCTGGCTGCTGGGCACGCAGCCCGCGCAGTCGGAGAGGGCGTCCCTGCGGGTGAGCGCCATCTCCTCGTAGTAGGCCTGGGCCCGCTCGACCTCGCCGGTGAACTGCGCCGCCTCGCCGCGGTTCTGGAGGACCGCGTGCATGCTGTGACCGCCCCGGCGGTAGCGCCGCTCCATATCCTCCAGCAGGTCCGTCCCCCGCTGCAGCGGGATCTCCGGGTACTGGTAGACGCTGTAGGCCATCCACTTGAACTGCCACAGCAGGGTGTGCTCGTGTCCGGATCCGAAGCGGTGCGGCTCCCGGTCGTAGGCCGCCAGGCACCAGGAGAAGGTGAGGAACGCCTTCTCCGGTGCCCAGCTGTGCTGGAACACCGAGGTCGCCGACATCCGCACGTCGAAGGCGAACTCGACCAGCCCGAGCGCGTCGGCGTGGCGGATCACCTCCTCCAGGACGGCGAACTTCGCCGCGCCCGTGGGCATCCCGCGCGTGCTGGCGTAGAGCTGCCGGAGCTCCTGCTCGGTCCGGCTCATCGCACACCTCCGGCGACGGCCCGGCCGATCAGGCCGAGGAAGGACTGGTTGAGGGCGGCGGTGTCGGCCGGGCGCAGCGGGTGGTGGCCGAGCAGCAGCGCCTGGGCGTACAGGCCCTCCAGGCACATGGTCTGGAGCTCCGGATCGGCCAGCGCAAGGACCTGGCGGGCAAGCGGGTTGCGGTGGTTGAGCACCAGCCGGGGCCGGGGCGGGGTGTCGGCCTGGAAGCTGCCGAGGATCGCCGCCCAGGTCTCGTCCACCTGCTCCCGGGCGCCCTGGACGTCCAGTTGGAAGGCGGTGTCCTCGTCCAGGAGGTAGAGCGAGGGCAGTCCGGACGGCTCGAAGGAGCGGACCAGCAGGTCGCAGCCGAGCCGGTCGAGCACCCGGTCGGCCACGGCCAGGAACGGGGCGATCGCCTGTTCCTCGGCCGTGTCCAGGCGCTGGAGGTGGGTGGTGAGGTCGGCGGCGCGCAGTTGCTCGACCTCCAGGGCCCGGTCCACCGTCGCGAGCCGGTCGACCAGTTCGGCGTCGTACACGTAGCCGGCGTTGACGACCGCCAGGCCCTGCGCGGCGGCCACCGGCGCCAGCTGCCGGAACTCGTCCAGCAGCGGGGTGAAGCGCAGCAGGCCGTAGCGGTCGGTGAACTCGGCGAGGGTCAGCGGGCCGACGTTGGTCTCCATCGGCCAGAACTCGGCGACCAGGCGCAGCATGTCGTCATCGTGCAGGGCGAGCGCCTTGACGCCCAGGTGGTGGACGCGCAGGAAGGAGCGCAGCCGGGCGGGCTCCCGACGGCTCAACCTCACCAGCCAGCCGCGCAGTCGGTCGCCGAGGGCATCCCGGGTCGCGTCCAGCAGGGAGTCCTCGTAGAGCGCCTCGCGGCTGGCGGTGGGCCGCAGCTCCGAGGTGTCGACGACGCAGCGCACGAAGAAGGCCCACTCCGGCAGCAGGCGTTCGGCGCCCTCGGCGAGCAGCATCTGCTTGAGGTACACCCGGTGCGCGGCCGGGACGGCAGGGTTGGCCGGCATCGGCAGGACGAAGGCCACGCCGCGCAGGCCCGCCTCGGCGGTGGCCACGTCGATCACGTCGAAGGGCGTGAAGCCGAAGACCTCCTCGCAGTACGCCTGCAGGCGGGCGCGGCGGGCCGGTTCGCCCTCACCCTCGGGGCGGTCCCAGGGTGCGGGGCCGCCGGTGACCGGGGTGCCGTCGACCGTGACCGGGTGTGGCAGCCGGGCGCCGTAGTGGGTGACCAGTTCGGTCACGGCCCGGCGGGTGAGCAGCTGCTCGCAGCCGGGGCGGGGGCGCAGGGTGACCGTGGTGCCGGTCTCCTCGCGCTGCCCGTCGGCGGGCGCGAGTTCGACGGAGTAGGCGCCGTCCGAGAATCCGTGCCACCGCACCGTGGGCTCGCCGGCCCGGCGGGTGGTGACCTCGATGGCGTCGGAGACCATGAAGCAGGACAGCAGGCCGATGCCGAACTGGCCCATGAACTCGTGCCGGGCAAAGCCCAGCTCGTCGCGCTTCGAGCTGCGCCCGATCGTCGCCAGCAACTCGTGCACCTGCGCCTCGGCGAGGCCGATGCCGTTGTCGCTGATGGTCAGTGAGCCGTCGCCGGTGGTGTCGCTGGAGGCGATCGCGATCCGGGCCTCCCGCGACGCCTCGGCGGCGTCGCCCGGGTGCCGGGCCGTGATCGCGTCCACGGCGTTCTGCAGCAGCTCGCGGACGTACACCTGCGGGCTGGTGTAGAGGTGGTGGCTCAGGAGGTCGACGATCCCGCGCAGGTCGACGCGAAAGGTTTGGCTCAACGGACTCTCTCTCAGGTCGTGTCGGGAGCACCCTAGAACGGGGGTACGACAGGGCAAACCGAATATCCGGGCGATGGGCGCCCGGACGGTCGATCGCCCGGAGGACGACCGGGACATGGGAGTAGAACCGCAGGTCAGCGCCAGTAGGGCGACAGATGGTACGGACTGGGTAAGGAGCGCGCGCGGATGGTTGGCGCGCCCCCTGGGGCTGGCTAGACTCGCGCGGCCGACCGAACGTCAACTCCCGTTCGGCACCGGGACAGCGCAGCACCACCCAGGACACCAGTCACCTCCCGCTGACGACCATGGGGGTCTCCATGCAGTTCCGCACCAGAGCGTCGCTCGCCACCGCGACCGCGGCGCTCCTCCTCGCCGCCGCGGGCGGCACCCCGGCCGGCGCGGCCACGCCCGGTACCACCAGCGCCGCGAACCCGACCGGCGCGAACCCGACCGGCGCGGCCACGCCCGCTGCCCCGCTCGCCGTGATCTCGCCCGGCGACCCGTACGCCGCCTGCGACCTCTCCGCGGACGGTGACGGCACCAACTACCCGTCCGCGGAGGACGAACCGTACGCCGCCGCCAACCCGCTCGATCCGGCGAACACCATCACCATCTACCAGCAGGACCGCTGGTCCAACGGCGGCGCCCGCGGCCTGAGCGCCAGCTACACCACGGACGGCGTGCACTTCACCCAGAGCACCCTGCCGTTCACCCACTGCGCCCCGGGCGGACTGGCCTACCAGCGGGCCTCCGACGGCTGGGTGAGCTTCGGCCCCGACGGCACCGCATACGCCAGTGCCCTGGTCTTCGACGCCACCACGCCCCGCAGCGCGGTGGCCGCCGCCACCTCGACCGACGGCGGGCGCAGCTGGCAGCACGTCACCGAGCTGATCGGTGACAACGATCCGGCGATCACCGACGACAAGAACGCCGTCACCGCCGACCCGGTGCACCCGGGCACGGCCTACCAGGTCTGGGACCGGGTGGACCAGGCCGCCGGCCCGGCGCCGGCCTTCGACGGGCCTGGCTACCTCTCCGTCACCCGCGACCACGGTCGCACCTGGTCCCCGGCGAAGCCCTTCGTGATCACCGGCACGACGCCGAACACCCAGACCATCGGCAACCAGATCGTGGTCGACCCCCGCACCGACACGCTGTACGACTTCTTCGACTGGATCACCTTCACCGACGCGACCGCCACCACGGTCAGCGATGTGCACTTCGGCATGGTCAGTTCCACCGACCAGGGCCGCACCTGGAGCCAGCCGGTCCGGGTCGCCGCCGACACCTCGGTGCCCGAGGTCCACCCGAACGCGCCCGCCGACGCCACCAAGTCCCTCCGGGCCGGCGCCGGCCTGCCCAGCGTGGCCGTCGACCCGCAGACCGGCGAGCTCTACCTCGCCTACGAGGGCTCGGAGTCCACCGGCGGCCGGTACGACGCGATCCAGCTGGTGCACTCCGAGGACGGCGGCCGGACCTGGAGCGGCCCCACCCGGATCAACCAGGCCCCGGGCGCGCCGGCCTTCACCCCGTCCATCACCGTGACGGCCGACGGCACCGTCGCCGTCAGCTACTACGACCTGCGCTACCTCACCCCGGGCGACACCACCACGCTGCCCACCGCCGCCTGGCTGCTCAGCTTCCCGCGCGGCGGCGAGAGCAGCCCGGTCGAGCGGCAGATCTCGCCGGTCTTCGACTGGCTCAAGGCGCCCTTCGCCGGAGGACACTTCCTCGGTGACTACGAGGCCCTGATCACCGACGGCCACCGGATCCGCCCGGTGCTGGTGACCGCCGGCGCCGACCCGCTGAACTCCACCGACGTCTACAGCGGCCGCTTCCGGCCCGACACCCTGCGCAGCCCGGCCGCGGACGGACCGACCGACCAGGCGGCGCGCACCGGGGCGCCCGCGGTCGGCCCGCGCGCCGTCCAGCACCTGCGGCGCTGAGCCGGTCCGGCCACCGGCACGGTGCTGCCGGTGGCCGCCCGGGCCCTGGTCAGCGGCTCGATCAGGGCCCGCGCGGCGTTCTTGAGTGCGCAGTTCGTCGGTCAAGGCCTGCGCAGCGCGTCGGTGAGGTGGCCGGCCGCCTCGATGACGGCCTGCGAGAGGCGGGCACCGGGGTGCCGGGTGAGCCGTTCGATCGGCCCCGAGACCGCGACCGCCGCCACCACCCGCCCGGACGGGCCGCGGACGGGCGCGGAGACGGAGGCGACGCCGGGCTCGCGTTCGCCGATCGACTGGGCCCAGCCCCGGCGCCGCACAGCGCTGAGCGCGGTGGCGGTGAACCGGGCGCCCTGGAGGCCGCGGTGAAGCCGCTCGGGCTCCTCCCAGGCCAGCAGGACCTGGGCGGCCGAGCCGACCTTCATCGGCAGGGCCAGGCCGACCGGAACGGTGTCCCGCAGGCCGAACAGGCGCTCGGCGGCCGCGACGCAGATCCGGACCTCGCCCTGCCGCCGGTACAGCTGGGCGGTCTCGCCGGTGACGTCGCGCAGGTGGGTCAGGACCGTACCGGCGGCGGCCAGCAGGCGGTCCTCACCGGCGGCGGAGGAGAGCTCGGCGAGCCGCGGGCCGAGGACGAACCGGCCCTGCAAGTCCCGACCGAGCAGCCGGTGGTGCTCCAGTGCGACGGCGATCCGGTGGGCGGTCGGCCGGGCCAGGCCGGTGGCGTCGACCAGCCCGGCCAAGGTGGCCGGACCGGCCTCCAGGGTGCCGAGGATCGAGGTGATCTTGTCGAGCACGCCGACGCCGCTCGTGTTCTCCATGGACGGGTACTCCAGTCTCAGATCCCGTGAGCGACGGGTGGGTTCGGCTCACGGGCGCTCCGGTGGGGATGGGAGCGGGGTGGTCAGCGGGGACAGGCCTGCGGGAACAGCAGATTGCCTGCGCCGAGCACGAGACGGGTACGCGAAAGGGCCGGGGCGGGAAGCGCCCGGGCGAAGGACAGCACAGAGAGCACCGTGTCTCCTCATCTTCCCCGCGCCACGTTGGCGACAGGCCGGAGTTGGCACTGACCCCGGACGGCACGGCGCGTACTTCGGACGCCGGGTCGAACGGGGAGTTGCCGGGGCTTCGTAGGGCCGGTCCCTCCACCCCTCTGGATGATTCGCGAAGAACCATACAAGATTTCCCGGGCACCCCGCCAAACCTTCTCCCGGTCCCCACGCCCGGGGCCCGCGGCGACGGGCCCGCGCGCTCCCGGTCACCACGGCCGGGCGGGGCGCGGAAGAATGGGACGGTGACCAGCACTCAGCCGATTCCCCGGGGCCTCACCGCCCTCATCCCCGACGCCCGCACCCAGGCCACGCCCGGCGAGCGGGCCGCTTCCCAACTCCTCCACCTGCGCGAGGCGACCGTGCCCGTGCCGGTCCTCGCCGCGGCCGCCGAGCTGATCACCCCGCAGCTGAAGGACCCTGACCCGGCCACCCGCGCAGCCGCCACCGCCGTCCACACCCGCCTGCTCGCAGCCATCGAGGACGCGGCCCCCAGGCGGTAGCCGACTCCCTCCCCCCCCCCGGGGGGAGCGGCGGGTTGCCGACTGCACCGCTCGGCCCTCCTTCGTCAATGCACCGAACGGGAACTTCACCTGGCGGGGTGGTTAGGTTTCGCTTTTCCGTAGGTAGTCGAACCGACTCGGTCTCGCCCGGCTGGTACGAATGCGGAGCGACAGGAAAATCCGGTACGGGCGGGGGAGTTGGCAGCGATGAAGGCGAACGCGGAGAGCAGCACGGTGGCCGTGGCCGGGGTGGAGTTCGGCTGGGGCAGCTCGGGGAAGTTGAGCGCGGTCCTGTCCGCGCTCCGGGCCCGCGGCGGCGAACGGCTGAGATTCATCGGACTGGCCTCCGGGCTGGGTAGACCGGTGCTCGCCGAGCAGCCGGTGGAGCGCTGGTTCGACCTCCCGGAGGAGCAGTCGAACCGGGAGCTGAGCCGGATCGTCCACGCACAGCGCGTGCGGGCGGCTCTGGTGGTGCTGAACGGCGCGCTGGCGAACGCGCTGCGGGCCTGCGGGGTGCCGGTGGTGTTCGTGGACAGCCTGCCGTTCCTCCGGACGGACGGCGACCGGCCCGACCTCCCGCTGGACGCCGAGGTGTACTGCGCCCAGCGGTGCGTGGAGCTGCCGTCGGAGGGCGCCCGGGTGCTGGCCGGCGCGCGCCGGCTCCGCTGGGTGGACGCCGTGATCGACGACGGCGGCGTCGTCCGCAGCCGCACGCCCACACCCCACCCCCGGCGCGCGCTGCTCAACCTCGGCGGACTGCGCGCGCCCCACCTCACGGACTGGGCGAGCTATCCGCAACTCGTCCTGCCCGCCGCGCTGGAGGCGCTCACCGCGAGCGGGGTCACCGAGGTGCACATCGCGGGCAACCTGCCCGCCTGGCTGGCCGCCCACCTGATGGACTCCTGCACCCACCCGCCCGTCACCGCCGTCGGCGCCCTCCCCCACAAGGAGTTCCTGCGTCGCCTCGCCGAATGCGACGTGCTACTCACCTCTCCCGGGCTGACCACCCTCCTGGAGGCCGGGCGACTCGGCACCCCCACGCTCTGCCTGCCGCCGCAGAACCTCGGCCAGATCTTCAGCGGCCGTTTCCACAGCCAGGCGCTCGGCGCCGACGTCCGTCTCCGCTGGCCCCGCGAGGTGTTCGACGAGGAGGAGGCGCTGGCACTGCGCGTCCACAGTGAGGGCAAGGCGCTCGACCTGATCTACGGCGGCATTTCCCGCGCCGCCGACCTCGGCCGCCACCGGACGGCGACGGCCGTACGGGAGAGCCTGGTCGAGAAGCTCAAACAGCTGGCCGACGGGCTGGCCGGCGGGCCCGGGGCCGGCCTGCCCGCCCCCGACGGCCACACCCCCGGCGGTCATGTCCCCGACCGTCACGCCCCCGACCGTCGTGTCCCCGACCGTCACGTCCCCGACTGGACGGCGTTGACGAACGCGGTCGGCACGGCGGGTGCCGCCCAGGTCGCCGACGCCCTGCTCCAGCTCCTGGTCGAAACCCCGGGAGCCGCCCGGCCCCTCCGCTGACGTGTCCCCGCGCCGCTCCCGAGCCCTCGCTCCCCGTGCCACCGGTGGGAGGTCTGCGCGGTCACCCCGACGGCGGAGCTGCTCGTGTCCCCGGGGTGGTCGGGGCCGTTCTCACGGCACCCCGCCCCTGCACCCCGCCTCTCCGACCCCCTCCACCGACAGGATCCACGGCGTGCGACGTCTCCTCCCCCTGTTCGCCGTCCTCGCCGTGCTCCTGTCGGTGGCCGCCGCCCCACCCGGCCGCGCCCCCGCCGACCCGACGCGCACCCCCGGCACCCCGGTCTACGCCGTCGAGCTGAGCAGCGACGCCACCGGTGCGCACTGGCGCGGCCACGAGCGGATCACCTTCAGCAACGCCTCGCCCGAGCCGCTGCACGAGGTGTACCTGCGACTCTGGGACAACTTCCGCGGCGGTTGCGCGACCCCGTCCGTCCGGGTGACCGGCCTGAACGGGACCGCCGAGGTCGACTGCACCGCCCTGCGCGTCCCGCTGGCCCGCCCGCTCGCCCAAGGCGCCTCCGACACGGTCGAGTTCGACCTCGCCGTGGACGTCCCGGACGGCATCGACCGCTTCGGCCGCGACGGCGCGTTCAGCTTCATCGGCAACGCCCTGCCCGTCCTAGCCGTCCGCGACGGGACGGGCTGGCACCTGGACCCGTACAGCGAGCTCGGCGAGTCCTTCTTCGGCCTCGCCTCCGACTTCGCCGTCACCCTCGACCACCCCACCGAGGTGCTGGTGCCCGCCACCGGCACCGCCGTCGACACCCCCGGCGGGCCGGGCCGCACGATCACCCGGGTCGGCGCCCGGCACGTCCGCGAATTCGCCTGGGCCGCCGGGCCGTTCCACCGCATCGACGGGCGGTCGGCCGGCGGCGTCCGGATCGCCGTCTACTCGGTCACCGGCGTCACCGCCGAGGACGCCCAGGCGATGCTGGACCTCTCCGTGCGCACCATCGACGACCACTCCGCCCGCTACGGCCCCTACCCGTACGGGGACGTCGCCACCGTCCTCGACGACGCCTTCGACTTCGGCGGCATGGAGTACCCGGCCTTCGTCCTCGACCGGATCCGCCCCTCCGCCGTCATCCACGAGCTGGCGCACCAGTGGTGGTACGGCATCGTCGGCGACGACCAGTACCGCGCGCCCTGGCTGGACGAGTCCTTCGCCGAGTACGCCATGGACGTCGAAATGGGCCGGACCAAGGAGGACTGCACCGCCGCCACACCCTTCCTCGCCCCAGGCGAGCGCCTCACCAATTCGATGAGCTACTGGGACGCCCACCCCGACCGCTACGAGCCGGTCATCTACGGCCACGGCTCCTGCGCCCTGCACGAACTGCGCCGCCTGATCGGCGCGGACACGATGGCCGCCCTCCTGCACGACTATGCCCGCGCCCACTGGTTCGGCGTCTCCACCACCGCCGAGTTCAAGGCCGCCGCCCAGGCCGCGACCACCGTCGACCTCGCGCCCTTCTGGCGCGAGCACCGCATCGACTGAGCCCCACGTGAACTCCCACCAGCCTCGTTAATCGGTGGCCCCCGCCTCTCACCGGCTCCTACAGTGTGCGCCGGATCAAGGTCGTTCAGGGAGCCGGACATGCGAGTGCACTACCCTCGGACGCCGCATCTCCCCTGGTCACCGGGGGCCGCGGCGGACGACGTACGGGCCGGGGACGTCTCCTGCCTCGCCGGCACGGAGGTCGTCGTCACCGAGAAGATGGACGGCGAGAACACCACGCTCTACCCCGACGGCCTGCACGCCCGCTCGTTGGACTCCGCCCACCACCCCTCCCGGGCCTGGGTCAAGGGCCTGCAGAACCGGGTCGGCGCCCGCATCCCGGACGGCTGGCGGATCTGCGGCGAGAACCTGTTCGCCCGGCACTCCATCCCGTACACCGAGCTGGACAGCTGGTTCTACGGCTTCTCGGTCTGGACCCACCTGGACCACTGCCTGGACTGGGACGCCACCGTGCGCTTCCTGCGCCGCCTCGGCGTGCCGACCCCCCGGGTGCTCTGGCGCGGCCGCTACGACGAACGGACTCTGCGCGCCCTACGCCTGGACCTCGAGCGGCAGGAGGGCTACGTCGTCCGGACCGTCCGGGGCTTCCCCCGGGGCGAGTTCGGCGAGCGGGTCGCCAAGTGGGTCCGCCCGCAGCACGTACGGACCGACACCCACTGGATGCACGCCGCGGTGGTGGAGAACGGCCTCGGGCCAGCCGCCGCGCTCTGGGACGTGCGTTCCGGCCGCGTGCCGGAACTCCCGCTGCTGGCCGCTTCCTTGGGCCTGCCCGAACTCGGCGGCCTGCCCGAACTCGGCGGCCTGCCCGAACTCGGCGGCCACCCCGGCCCCGACCGCCACCCCGAACCCGACCGCCGGGCCGAGGAGTTGGCCGACGTCTCCGCCCGGCTCGACGAACTCGGCCGCACCGGCGACGCCCGCCTGGCCGGCGTGCTCGCCACCGCACTGCGCACCGCCCGCCGCGAGTCGCTCGCCCCCCGGCTCGCCGACCGCCTCGGCCTGCCCCTGGCCCGCCGGGTCGCCGACCTGGTCGGCCTCCACGCCGGCCTGCAGCAGCCGTACCCGGACGCCGAGCGCCGCACCGGACTGGTCCGGCTCGCGAGCGCCGCCGATCTAGGCGTGCTGCACGCGGTGGCCGCGGCCGCCGCGGCCGGCCCGGCCGAGCGCGAGCAGGTCGCCTGGTCCGCCCTGCACGCCGAGGAGGCCGGACTGCTCGGCGCCGACCCGCTGGCCTGGCTGCGCACCGGCCTGCGCGAGGCCCTGGCCGACCTCGCCGCCGACGGCCCCGACGGCCCCGACGCAGCCGACCGCTGCTGGGCCCAGGCCCGCGAAGCGTACGCGCTCGGCCGGATCAGCACCGTCGAGGAGGCGGTCGCCGCCACCTGGCGCTGGCGCGACGGCCGCTTCCCCCGCCTGGTCCACCTGAGCGGCCCGTCCGGCAGCGGCAAGAGCACCTTCGCCGCCGCCCTGCCCGGCGTCTCCGCCCGGATCAGCCTGGACGACCTGCGCGCCGCCCGCGGCTCGCGCGCCGACCAGCGCAACAACCCCGATGTGCTGCGCACCGCCCTGGCCCGATTGGACGGCGCCCTGGCCGAGCCGTCCGCCACCGTCGTCTGGGACGCCACCTCGCTCAACCGCGAGCAGCGCTCCCACGTCCACGGCACCGCCCGGCGCCGCGACGCCCTGCTCACCCAGGTGGTGCTGCTGGTCGGCGAACAGGAGCTGCTGCGCCGCAACGCCGTCCGCCCGCACCCGGTACCGCCCGAGGTGCTCACCGCCCAACTGCACCGCTACAGCCCGCCCTACCCCGGACAGGCACACCGCACCTGGTACGTCGGCCCGGGTGGCACCGTGGAGGACACGGCGGGCTCGCTCGACTCCGAGGAGGACTGATGCGCCCCATCGAACAGGTCTGCCAGCGCATCCGCTGGGACGCCCGCTTCGACCCGGCCCGGTTCGTCCTGGGCGTGCGCCAGCGCGACGACCGCACCGAGCGCATCCCGCTGGAGGCCTTCACCGCCTCCGGCGAGATCCCCTGGCACCGGGTGTACTGGGTCGAGGCCGACGGCGTCGTGGTGTGGGACCGCGGCACCGGCGTGGACGTCCTGGACACCACCGAGGCCGGGCACCGCGCCGAACCGCGCCACCTGCCCGCGCCCTTCTTCACCGCCGCCACCCCGTACGCCTGGCGGCCGGACGGCGGCTGGCAGCCCCACCACCGGGCCGGCGCCGGGCCCGACACCACGGCCACCACGGCCACCACGGCCACCACGGCCACCCGAGCCGCCACAACCACCGCGGACACCCTGCGCGTGGTCACCTGGAACACCCTGTGGGACCGCTACGACGCCGACCGGATCGCCACCGCCCGCCGTCGGCCGCTGCTGCTCGCCGAGCTGGCGGCCGCCGACGCCGACGTCATCGCGCTCCAGGAGGTCGAGCCCGCCTTGGTCGTCCAGCTGCTGGCCGAGCCCTGGGTCCGCGAACGCTACGTCCTCGGCACCGACCCGTCCGGCCGCGACGTGCCCGAGTACGGACTGCTGCTGCTCAGCCGCCTCCCGGTGCTGGAGGCGGGGCGGCACACCCTGGGCCCGCACAAGGCCGTCACCGCCGTCACCGTGCGGACCACCGACGCCCCGCTGACCGTCGCCGACGTCCACCTCAGCAGCGACCACTCGACCGACGGCCCCGCCCGCCGCCAGGCCGAACTCGCCCGGCTCGCCGAGGGCCTGGCCGGCCTCGAGGGCGAACTGCTGCTGCTCGGCGACTTCAACGACGCCCGCACCGGCCCGGCCGGGCCCGCCGCCGCACTCGGCCTGCGGGACGCCTGGACCGAGGTGCACGGCCCGGCCGACGACACCCCCACCTTCGACCCGACCGCCAACCCGCTCGCCGCCGTCTCCTCGCTCACCGGCCGCCCGGGCCGGATCGACCGCGTCCTGTACCGCTCCGACCGGGCCCGCGCCACCGCCGCCACCCTGCTCGGCGACCGCCCGAGCGCCGACGGCCTCCACCCCTCCGACCACTACGGCGTGGCCGTCGACCTCGCCCTCGGCAGCTCCCCCGCACCCGAGGCCCTCGACGCCGCACCCACCGCCCGGACCGCCGTCGCCTGGCTGCCGCCCGAGGAGCTGTGGCCGCCGATCCAGCAGCTGCGCGCCGCCCACGACCCGCAGCTGCACCGCTGGCCCCCGCACGTCAACCTACTGTTCGGCTTCGTACCGGAGTCCGAGTTCGACCGCGCCCTGCCGCTGCTCGGCACGGCCGCCGCCGGGGTCGCCCCGTTCAGCGCCCGGCTGGAGGGCGTGCACACCTTCGGCCGGCGCGAGGACGCCACGGTCTGGCTGGACCCGGCTGCCGCCACGGCCGAACCCTGGGCGGCGCTGCGGCACGCCCTGGAACGCCGGTTCCCCCGTTGCCGGGGCCGCGCCGAGGGCTACACCCCGCACCTGAGCCTGGGGCGCAGCGACGACCCCCAGCGGGTGGCCGCCGACTGCGCCGCCCGGCTGCGCGGGACGGACGCCCGGGTGGGCGAGCTGGTGGTGCTCTCCCGGCGGGGCGAGGAGCCGATGCGCCCGCGCGCGGTGGTCACCTTGGGAACGGGCGAGGTACGGGTGCTGCCGGAGGAGCCGACGGTCCGGCTCCAGCCCGAGTCACCTGAACGCACCTCCCGAGCGGACGCGTTGGCCCGCCGGCTGGCCGCGGCGCTGCCCGAGGGAGTCGTCCACCTGGTCGGCTCCCGACGGCTGGGCTGCCAGCTGGACGGCGGCGACCTGGACTTGATGGCGGCGCTGCCCGGTCCGGCCGACCTGCCCGGGGTGCTGGCCCGGGTCGCGGCCGCCCTGCCGCAAGCCCGCCAGGTTCGTGAGGTGCGCGGCGCCCGGGTGCCGGGACTGCGGCTGGAGGCGGACGGGTTGACCGTCGACCTCGTCGTGGTGTTCACCGGCGCGCTCGACCCCGCCCAAGCGGTCGCCCGCCGAGCCGAGTCGGGCGAGGCGGCGGCCGTCGCGCTGAGCGCCGTCACCGACGCCGAGGCGATCCTCTCCGCGCTCGGCGAACGGCACCCGCGCTTCGTCCGGCTGGCCCGGCAGGTCAAGTCCTGGGCCCGGGCCCGCGGCCTGGACGGCGCGCCCTTCGGCCAACTGCCGTCGCTGGCCTGGTCGGTGCTCGCCGCCCGAACCGTCCTCGACGCGCCGGAACCACTGCAGGACACCCCCGACGGGGACGACCTGTTCCAGCGCTTCACCGAGACCTGGGCCTCCTGGGACTGGCGTCAACCCGTCTCCCTCACCGGGGAGTTCAGCACCGAAACGGCCGCCCCGCTGACCGTCCTCACCCCCTCCGCCCCGGTCCGCAGCTGCACCGCCCAGGTCGGCCCGGACACCCGCGACCTGCTCACCGAGGAGCTCTACCGCGCCTGGGAGCTCACCACCGCCGGCACAGACCCCTGGCCCGCCCTGCTCACCCCTCCCCCGCTGCACCGCCGCCACGCCGCCTGGGCCGTGGTCACCGCCGACCGGGAGTCCGTCGGCCCCGCCCGCGGGCGCCTGCGCAGCCTCCTCACGGCCCTCGGGGAAGCCGGCGCCACCCGCCTCCACGCCTGGCCCCAGCCCTACCGGAGCCGCGACGGCCGCACTCACTTCCCCATCGGCCTCGGCCCCGACCCGCTCCCCCGCGCCCGGCTCACCCCCATCGCCACCGCCTGGTCCCGCGGCCTGCCCGGCGTCCACGTCGACCTCGCCGAGTGCGGCGCCGTCCCCACCCTCCCCCGCTGACACCGGGTCCGTCCCCTCCCCGGACGGGACCCTGGAACTTCGGCCGCGAATATTGCCACGGTTGACGGCACCGGCCCGCCATCGACCACGCGGCCGATGCCCCGGGGGGAGTTCATCCGCGCGCACTCACACAGCGTCTTCTCCGATCCCGGCTCCCAGGTCCGGCGCAATCGCGGCGGACGAAGGCCGGAAACTTTCCTTTCGCAGTTTTCATTGCGCAACTTTTCTTTCGGACTTACGGTGGAGTCATGCCCCAGGCTCCCGAACCGCCCCAGCCCCAGCCCCAGCCCCAGCCCCAGCCGGAGCGGATCACTGACCTCTCCCGTCTCAAAGCGTTCACCAACCCGCTGCGCATGCAGCTCTACCGCCTTCTCTACGCCGCCGGCACCGCCACCGCCTCGCAGCTCGCGGAGCAGGTCGACCAGGCGCCGTCGCTGGTCAGTTACCACCTGCGCAAGCTTGCCGAGCACGGCTTCGTCACCGAGGCGGCCACGCAGAGCACCGACGGGCGGGAACGCTGGTGGCAGGTCTCCTCGGAGGAGGGCTGGGGGTTCCGCGAGTCGGACCTCGCCGGCACGCCGGAGGGCGCGGCCGTCGTCGGCACCGTCACCCGCAGCCTGGTCGACACCCGGGTCGCGCAGTACCGCACCTACCTGGACCAGACCTCCGCCTGGGGCTCGGAGTGGACGGACGCCGCGTTCAGCACCGAGTGGCTGCTCGACCTCACGCCCGCCGAACTCGCCGAGCTGAGCGATGAGTTGCAGGAACTCGGCCGCCGCTGGCGGGAGCGTGGCAAGGCGGCCCGCGCGGCCGGCGCGGCCGAGGGGCGCGAGCACGTGGCCGTTCACGTGTACGGCTTCCCGTTCCGTCCGTGACACGCCCACCGGCTCCACCCCACCCCCACCCGACCCCTCGGAGCCCCGCCATGGCCACGCTGGACACGCCCCCGTCCGCCCCCGCCCCCGCCACCACCGCCGCCGCCGCCACTGCCACTGCCACCGGGACCGCCGCCCACCGCGACCCCAACGTGCTGCGCTGGCTCACCGCCTACACCGCGTCGCTGGTCGGCGACAGCGTCTACTTCCTCGCCCTCGGCTGGTCCGCCCAGCGAGCCGCCGGCCCGGCCGAGGTCGGCCTGGTGATGGCCGCCGGGGCGCTGCCCCGGGCGGTGCTGATGCTCGGCGGCGGGGTGGTCGCGGACCGGCTCGATCCCCGCCGGACGATCCTCGCCAGCGACGCAGTGCGCTGTCTGCTGATCCTCTCCGTCGCCGCCGCCATCGCCCTGACCACGCCCGCCCTCTGGCTGCTGGTCGCGGTGGCCCTCGTCTTCGGCGCCGTGGACGCCCTGTTCGTCCCCGCCGTCGGCGCCCTTCCGCCCCGGATCACCGGCCCCGACCAGCTGGCCCGCGTCACCGGCCTGCGCTCCCTCGCGATGCGCCTGGGCCAGATCGCCGGGCCGCCGCTCGGCGGCGTGGCCATGGGTCTCGGCGGCCCGGCCGCGGCCTTCACCGTCGCGGGCGTGCTGTTCGCCGTCTCGCTGCCGCTGCTGCTGTCGGTCCGGATCCGCCCCCTCGCTCCACCCCCGGAGCACACCACCCGCACCACCCCCGCCGAACGCACCACCGCCCGCGCGGACTTGGTCGACGGCCTGCGCTACATCCGCCGCCACCGGCTGCTCGGCCCGCTCGTCCTGGCCGGCGCCGTCTGCGAGCTCGGCCTGACCGGCACCCTCAACGTCGGCATGGTGCTGCTCAACGCCGAGCGCGGCTGGGGCCCGTCCGGCTACGGCCTGATCGTCGCCTGCTTCGGCGCGGGCGCCACCGCCGGGGCCGCCCTGCTCGCCGTCGTCGGCCGGCTGCCCCGGGCCGGTCTGACCATGTCGGTCACCCTGCTGCTGGGCAGCGTCGGAGCGGCCACCCTGGGCCTGGTCCCCGCCCTCTCCTCGGCCGCGGTGCTCGCCGCGCTGGTCGGCCTGGCCGCGGGCGTCTTCGGCACCCTGGACGGCGCCCTCGTCCAGACCACCGCCGACCCCGCCTACCTGGGCCGGGTCACCTCCGTCGTGATGCTCACCATGGTCGGCCTCGCCCCGCTCAGCTACCCCCTGGTCGGTGCCGCCATCGGCGTCTGGGGCGCGGCCCCGGTGTTCCTCGGCTGCGGCGCGTTCTCCTGCCTCGGCGGGCTCTACGCCCTGACCTCCCGGGCGGTCCGGCGGGCCGAACTGCCCCGACGGTAGAGTCCTGCCGCATGTGGGAGGGACTGGACACGATCGACTGGGCGGGGCTCCGCCACAACTACGGCTCCGCGCAGGACGTGCCCGGCCTGCTGCGCCGCTGCGCCGGGCCGGACCGGAAGGACGCCGTCGAGGCCGCGGGGAAGCTCGACGCCGCCGTCTTCCACCAGGGCGGCTGGATCTGCTCCGCCGCCCCCGCCACGCTCCCGTTCCTGGTGGACCTGGCCGCCCGGCCGGAGAACCCGGTCCGCCTCGAACTCCTGGAGCTGCTGGCCTATCTGGCCGACACCGCCGCTCTCGTCGCACCGGAGCGGGTCGACCCGGCCTGGGGACCGTCCTGGGAGCGCACGCTGCCCGACCTCCTGCGGCTGCTCTCCGACCCGGAGCCCCGGATCCGGCGCGCAACGATCGACGCCGTCGGCAAGTGCGCGAGCCCGGGCGAGCTCACCCTGCCCGCCCTGCTGGCGCAGTGGGACGCCGAACAGGACCCGGCCACCCGCCTGGACCTCACCCTCGCCCTCGGGTACGCCGCCCGCCGCCCGCCCACCGGCGACCGGGGCACCGAGGCCCTCGCTCTGCTGCACCGCCTGCTGGCGGACCGCGAACCCCAGCTCCGCCTGGCCGCCGTCCACGCCCTGGCCCCCACCGACCCCGCGCTCGCACCCCGCCACCTCGACGCCGTCCTGGCGGCACTGCGCGACCCGGGGGTCGAGCTCTGGCGGGAGACCGGCACGGCGGGCTGCGGGGCCCTCGGGATGCAGAGCTGGACGGCGGACCTCTACCGGGACTCCGCCACCCCGTACGTGGTCGGCCTGCTCGCCGACCACCCCGACGCGGAGCAGCGCGCGGGCGCGCTCTCCCTGGCCGGCTGGCTGCTCTCCCATCGGCGCTCGCACACCCCCCACCTACTGCCGGGGATCGCCACCCGTCTGACCGACCCGGACCCCGAAGTCCGCTTCCGCGCCACCGAGTTGCTGGCCTGTCTCGGTCCGGATGCGGCCGCCCACGGCGACGCGGCGGCCGGACTCCTCGATGACGGCGGCGCGTTCGGCAACGGCGGGACCGTCGCCAACGCGGCCGTCTGGGCACTGGCCCGGATGGGCGACCAGCGCTGCGTCGCCGCCCTCGTCGACCGGCTGACCGGTCGGTTCACCGGCCCCCCGCTCGGCTTCTCCTGCTCGTCCGGGTACCGCTCCCGGCTGGGCAGCACGCACTGGCCCGAACTGCCCGCGCTCCACGAGGTGCTGATCCCGCTCCAGGACCACGCGGAGCGACTCGTTCCCGCGATCCGCGTCCGACTGCGCGACGCCGACCACCCACAGCTGGTCCCCTCCCTCTGCGAGGTGCTCTCCGCCTGGGGGCCGCTCGCCGGCGCCGCGCTGCCGGAGCTGCTGGCCCTGCTCGACGGCGAGTCCACCTGGATGCACGCCGCGACGGCCCTGGGCAGCATCGGCCCGGCGGGCGGGGCGGCCCATGACGCCTTGCGCTCCCGCGCCGTGACCGAGGTCGCCGCAGCCGCCACTGCCGAAGCCACCGGCGGCCGGCTCGCCGACCTGGCCGCCTGGGCGGCCTACCGGGTCGGCGGCGAGCCGGGCCCCGCCCTCGCCGTGATCGGCCCGGCCGCCACCGAGGGCCGGTTCCGGCACCCGGCGCTGCGCCGTCTCGCCGACCTCGGCCCGCACGCCGCCCCGTACGCGGACCGCCTCCGCGAGCTGACGGCCGACCGGGACCCGTGGACAGCCGTCGAGGCCGCCCACGCGCTGTGGGCCGCGACCGGCGACACCGCCACCGCCGTCCCGGCGCTGCTCGCCCTCTGCCATCCCCTCCTCCAGGGCCGCTACCACCCGGCGATGCCGGCCGCCGTCCGTCACCTGACCCGGATCGGCGGACCGGCCGTCCACCCCGCCGCCACCGTCCTCGCCCAGGTGCCCTTCCGGGACGAACGCATCACCGCCTCCGCCGGCTGGCGCGCCTTCACCGAGGACGACGCCCTCCGGGCCGCCGTCGCCGACCTGATCGCCACCGCGCCCCGCCCCTGACCGGCAACTCGCCACCGCCGAAGCTCACTTGAGCATGTGGAACTCGGGGCGCCGTGTCCGTGTCCGCGATCGCTTTCGCGTCAGTCAGTCAGTCAGTCAGTCAGTCAGTCAGTCAATGATCAGCAGACGGGCGCCGTTCGGTGCGCTGGAGCGGTGCGCCTCGGCGTCGTCGGCCACCTGGTAGCTGCCGCCCGCTCCGGTGACCACGACGCGGCCGTCGTCGAGCGTGGTGACGAGCTCGCCCTCCAGGACGTACAGCACGTGCCCCTTGCGGCACCAGTGGTCCGCGACGTACCCGGGGCTGTAGTCCACCCGACGGACCCGCACGGCGCCGAACTGCTGGACCCGACTGGTCACTTCACCGCTCTCGCCCGGCTTGCGCTCCTCGCGGACCTGGCTCCAGTCGGTGGCGGTGAAGGGGAAGCCGCTGAGATTCATACCGGCACACTAGCCCGCCGACCACCACCCGAGCCCCCGATTTCGCGGGCGCTCGGACCGAGCGCCCAGGCCACCGGCCCCGGATTGGCCCGCGACACCCTCTCCGTCCCCCACTAGCGTCGGCCTGACCATCGATCAACGGAGAACCCCCATGCACCGCGAACTCGCCGCCGACCTGGACCAGTTGCCCGCCCTGTTGGAGGAGGCCCGGCAACGGGCGGCCGGCTTCCTCGCCGGGCTCGACGACCGGCCGGTGATCCCCCGGCAGGCCGACCGGCCGACGCCGTCGGAGCCACTGTGCGAGGACGGCGGCGGGCTGCGGGCGGCCCTGGCGGAGTTCGGCGAGCGCTGGGAGCCGAGGTTGTCGGCCAGTGCCGGGCCGCGCTACTTCGGGTTCGTGACGGGCGGGGCGACCCCGGCCGCGCTGGTGGGCGACTGGCTGACCGCCGTCGCCGACCAGAACTCCAACTCCTCGCTCGACCCGGCCGGCCAGCACCTGGAGCGGGAGACGGTCGGCTGGCTGCGCGAGCTGTTCGGGCTCTCCCCCGCGCACAGCGGCACCTTCGTCAGCGGCGCCACCCAGTCCAACACCGTGGGCCTGGCGATCGCCCGGGAGTGGCTGGGCGAGCGCCTCGGGGTGGACGTGGCCGAGGACGGGGTCGCCGCGCTGGGCCGGGTGCGGGTGCTGTCGGGCAGCGCGCACTCCAGCGTGGCCAAGGCGCTGTCGGTCCTGGGTCTCGGCCGTACGGCGCTGACCGCCGTCCCCACCCTGCCCGACCGGGAGGCCGTGGACGTGGCCGCGCTGGAGCGGGCGCTCGCCGAGGCCGACGGCCCGTGCATCGTGGTCGCCAACGCGGGCACCGTGAACACCGTCGACTTCGACGACCTGCGGGCGATCGCCGCGCTCCGCGACCGCTACGGGTTCTGGCTGCACGTGGACGCCGCCTTCGGCGCCTTCGCCGCGCTCTCCCCGCGCCACGCGGAACTGGCGGCCGGGCTGGACCTCGCCGACTCGGTCTGCGTGGACCTGCACAAGTGGCTCAACGTGCCCTACGACAGCGCCGTGCAGTTCACCCGCCGCCGCGACCTCCAGGCCCGGGTCTTCCAGAACGCCGCCGCCTACCTCGGGCCGATCGGCGAGCACCCCGACCTGGTGCACCTGACCCCGGAGAACTCGCACCGCCTGCGCGCGCTGGCCGCCTGGTTCACCCTGCGCGCCTACGGCCGGGCCGGCCACCGCGAGATCGTGGAGCGCTGCATCGCCGGTGCCCAGGCGCTCGGCGAGGCGATCGGGGCGATCGACGGCCTGCGGCTGCTCGCCCCGGTCCGCCTCAACGTGGTCTGCTTCACCCTCGCCGACGACCCCACCCCGGAGCGCCTCGCCGCCCTCGCCGCCGAGCTCTCCCAGGAGGCCTTCCTCACCCCGACCCGCTACGCCGGACTGCCCGCCCTGCGCGCGGCGTTCAGCAACTGGCGCACCACGGAGGCGGATGTCCGGCGGACGGCCGCCGCGCTCGCCGCCGCCGCCGTCCGTACGTCGGTCGGCGCCTGAACATTCTCCACCCCGGCCGCCGCCCGCTCACGGATGCGCCCCGTCCCCGTAGCCGCCCCGCGAGAGGTCCGTCGGGCTCGCCATCAGCTCCGCGTGGGCGAGGTTCAGGAACTCCGGCGCCCGCCACCGGGGGTCGTGGTCGGGGTGGTCGCGGAAGCCGTCGGCCGTCCCGCACAGCCGCTCCCACCACACCATCACGTCCTGGCGCAGCCGTTGGGTCTCCCCGGGCGTCAATGGCGCAACACGCCTGGCGGGCCTTGACCTTCACACCGGTGTGAGGCCCGATGATTGCTCCCATGACCGCCACCGCACACGACCCGTACGCGCTCCTCGCCGAGAGCCGCCTCGGCATCCTCGCCACCATCAAGGCCGACGGGCGGCCCCAGCTCTCCCCCGTGCTGCCCTTCTACGACCGCGAGGCGAACGTCATCCTGATCTCCACCCGGGAGGGGCTGGCCAAGACCGCGAACCTGCGCCGGGACCCGCGGGTCAGCCTGGAGGTGACCGGGCCGGAGGGACGCTCCTGGGCCACCGCCGAGGGCACCGCCACCCTCACCGGCCCGGGCACCGACCCGAACGGGCCCGAGGTCGACGCCCTGGTCGACTACTACCGACGGGCCGCCGGCGAGCACCCCGACTGGGCGGAGTACCGCGCGGCCATGGTCGCCGACCGCCGGGTGCTGCTCACCATCCCGGTCGACCACGTGTACGGCGCCAGGATCTGACCGGCCGTCCGGCCACCGTCACGGGGGTACGGTGGCCGGACGGCCGGTTCCGGACTCAGCGGCGGGTCGCCGTGACCACCGTGGCGTCCAGTTCCTCCGCCCGGCTCACCACCGCCGCCAGGCCCGCCGCCCGGGCGACCGCCAGCGCGCCGACCGCCTGCCGCTCGCTGGTCTCGAACAGCAGTGCCCCGCCCGCCGCCAGCCACTCCGGCGCCGCCGCGGCCACTCGGCGCAGCACGTCCAGCCCGTCCGCCCCGCCGTCCAGCGCGGGCCGGGCCTCGTGCAGCCGGGCCTCGGGCGGCAGCAGCCCGATGTCCGCGGTCGGTACGTACGGGACGTTGGCGATCAGCACCTCCACCCGCCCGCGCAGCGCGTCGGGCAGGGGGGCGAACAGATCGCCCTCGAAGACCCGCGCGCCCGTCCCGGCCAGGTTGCGGCGGGCACAGCGGACGGCGGCCGGGTCGAGGTCGGCGGCGTACAGCTCGACCGGGTGGCCGACGCCGGCCGCGACGGCGGCGCCGAGGGCACCGCTGCCGCAGCACAGGTCGACCACCACGGCGCCGGGGCCGGCGAGTCGGGCGGCCTCGGCGACCAGGAACTCGCTGCGTCGGCGCGGGACGAACACGCCGGGGTCGACGGCGATCCGCAGACCGGCGAACTCGGCCCAGCCGACGACGTGTTCGAGCGGTCGGCCCTGGGCGCGGGCCCGGACCATGGCGGCCAGTCCGGCGGCGGTGACGGCGGAGCCGAGCAGGATCCGGGCCTCGTCCTCGGCGAACACGCAACCGGCGGCGCGCAGTCGGGAGACGACCGAGGAACGGAGGGCGGTGGAGGCGAAGACCGACAAAGGAAACCCCTTGGGCAGGACGGGAGGAGAACGGAGGACTCCGTCAGGGCTCCCGCTGGGGCCGACCCCGCGTCGGTGCGCCCGCGCTACGCGCGCGGTGCGCCCGCACGGCCGCGCTCCGGGAGCACCCGCTCGGACATTCCGGTAATGGGTCTCACCTCCCTGGCTCGCAGTCGTATGCGTCGTATTCAGCGTCCGTCACCCTACCGCACCCGCTCCGACCACGATCGGGCCCGCGCCCGTCAAACCGGCCGTCGGCTCCGTCGGCTCCGTCGGTTCCGTCGGCCGTCAGGCCGGGGGCGTCCGGAGCCAGCCCGCCTCGGTGGTCCAGAACAGCTGGCGCGCACCGAGGTAGTCGCGGGCGAAGCCGGTGAACCGCTCGCGGGTGTACGGCTTGCCGGTCCTGGGGTCCAGCGCGTTGACGTCGGGTTCCTGGACGGCCATCGCGACGAGGGGCAGGGCGCCCTTGTAGTCGTGGAGGAACTTGTAGGAGTTCGCCATCTGGTACTTCCGGTCCGGCAGGGTGTCCGGTCCTCCGACGCCGATCCGCTCGTCCCTGGCGAGGTCGAACATCTCCTTCATGCGCCGGTGGTCGTCGTCGTCCGGCAGGAAGTTGATGTACTGGACGAACTGGGTCCTGGTGAAGACCTTCCGGCCGAAGCGCATGTTGTCGAGCTCGGCGTCGACGTAGGACTTCGAGGTGTACCCGGTCCGGTCGTTCCCGGTGTCCACCTCGACCGCGGTCTCCGGCAGGTTCACCGCGGCGAGCCTGCCGTCGAACCGCTCCGCCATCGCCCTCAGCATGGCCTGGAAGTCCGCACGCACCCTGTCGTCCCACTGCGCGACCATGGCCCCGTGGGTGGTGGGGTTGTCCGGGTTCTCGTCGACCGTCGGGGCGACCCCGCCCTCGTCCTTCACGTACTGGGGGACGTTGGCGTCCGTCAAGGCCACGTCGAAGAACCGGTCCTGGACCTGGACGAACAGCTGCTTGTGCCGTTCCTGGAGGTACCTCAGGGCGTCGTCCAGGCGCGACCACCGGTACTCCCCCTTGCTCCCTTCTACGGCCTTCCAGGGCACGACCAGCTGTACGCCGCCGATGTCCGCACGGTCGATCATGGCCTTGACCTTCGGATCCGCGCCGGACGTGGCGTCCTCGAACGCGCCGAGCGACATGTACAGGTTGTCCGTCACCCCGTCGTGCGACGCCCCGTCGTGCGACGCCCCGCCGGGCGTCACCCCGCCGGGCGTCACCCCGCCGGGCGACACCGGGGCGGCGGCCCGGCCGGGGGCCTCGGCCGCCCCGACGGTGGCCGTCAGGGCGACGGCGACGAGGACGACGGATCCGACTGCGGCACGTTGCATCATCATGAACGACACGATGGGAGAACGTTCTAAGCGAAAGATAAGAACAGCCGCCGGCTGCGCCTACCGCACCTCGGCGGCGATCACGGTCCACGCCTTGGTCGAGGTGTCGTCCAGCCGGAGGTCGACGGCGAGGGTGATCGGCCGGCGCGCGCGGGCGTCGCCGCGGAGCACCTGCTCGGTGCGGCGGTCGACCTCGTAGTAGACGCCCTCCGCGTCGACCGCGACGCGGAAGACGATCGGCTCGCGGGACACCAGCGAGCGGACGGTGACCGACCTGACGACGGCATCGCGCATGACGGTCCGGTCCGCCGTGCGGACGGGCGTGAAGTCCAGGCTGCCGTCGTTCATGACCCACTCCTCGAGGAACCGCTCCACGGCCACCTCGAGCACCGCCCGGTCGAACCGCCCGTCGAGCACGCTCAGGTCGCCGGCGGCGGTGTCGGCGTCCGTGCTCCAGGAGATGTTGGTGAGCGACAGGATGTCGCCCGCACCCTTGACCGCGGTCCTGCCGGCCACCTCGAGCACCGCCTCGCGGGCAACGTCCTTCTGGTCCCACCCGTCCGTCTCGATGGCGTTGGTCAGGTGGTGCGCGCCCTCGGCCGCCTGCTCCACCGAGGACACGATCCACTCGCCGGCCGGGCTCTTGCGCAGCGTCCAGTACTCGACCGGGCGCGTCGAGTCGTCCTTGCGCACGGCGTCCGGGCCGTCGCCGCGGCGTACGTAGTCCCTGAGCGTCGCGGTGATCCGGAAGGTGACGGTGTCGTTCTCCTCGCCCGCGCGGTTCGCAACGTCGACCAGCTCGACCGTCGGGCCGGAGACGATCTCCACGACGTTCACCTCACCGCGCGAGGCGTAGTCACGCAGCTGGTCGGCCCACTTGCCGTAGAGCACCGGGGTCAGGACCTGCCGCAGCGTGGTGTGGTCGTGCCGGGTCCAGGCGTTCTGGGCCGTCACGTACAGCCAGACGGCCCGGCGCTCGAGCGCGGTGCGGTCGAACGTCGCGTCCGTGTCGGCGATGGCGTCGACGCGGGCCCCCACCTGGGCGGCGCGCTCGCGCGCCTGGGCGTCCGAGCGGTGCGCCGTACGGTCCGACACCGTGTTCAGACCGACCGCCTGCGCCGACTTCCGGCGCCGGTACACGATCCACATGATCAACAGCAGGACGGCCACGATCACCAGGAGGGAGACGAAGCCACCGCCACCGGCCCCGAAGCCGAAGCCGAAGCCTCCGCCGGTCCCGTGGAAGCCGCTGCCATGGCTGCCACCGCCGCCACCGTGGCTGCCCCCGCCGCCACCGCCACCGAACCCGTGGCTACCGCCTCCGCCGCGGGCGTACGCCACCGCCGGGCTGCTCAGCGTGACGACTCCAGCGGCCACAGTTGTCCAGCGACGGGCGCGCACCGGGCTCCCCCTTCAAAGAATCCGAGCTGTTCCTTACGAGCGTACAAGCCGGATCATCGGGGAGTCCTCGGGGTCAGCCAGTTCCCGGAGGGCGGGTGCACCGGGCCTCGCGACGCTCACAAACGGTCACGGAAAGTCACAGGATTCGGGCGTGGCATTCGGCCACGCCACGGCGCGGATCGCCGTGGCCGGTAGGCCCTGCATCCTGACCCTCTCCAGGGCCCGCAGACCCGCCCCGCGCCGGCCGGGAGCCTCAGCCCCGGTCTGCGGTCGCGGCCCGCACCTTGAGCGCCGCGTCGATCCCCCGCAGGAACTGGTCGAGGTCGGCCGGCGTCCGGGAGGTGATGAGGCGCCAGCCGTTCTCGTCGTCCGTGACGAGCGCGGCGTCCGTCCAGTTCGCGCCGGCGTTGGCGAGGTCGGTGCGCAGCGACGGGTAGGAGGTGAGTTCCTTGCCGTACACCACTCCGGATTCGACCAGCAGCCACGGACCGTGGCAGATCGCGGCGACGGGGCGGCCGGAGGTGGTGAAGGCGAGGACGAGGTCGACGGCCTTCCGGTGCGTCCGGAGGGCGTCGGCGTTGAGGGTGCCGCCCGGGACGAGGAGCAGGTCGTAGTCGGCCGCGTCCACCTCGTCGAGGGTGTGGGTCGGTTCCACCGTCTCGCCGGGCTGCTCGTCCCCGACGAGAGTGCGGATGTCGTCCCGGCTCGGGGCGGCGATGTCGACGTGGACGCCGTCGTCGCGCAGATGCCGTACCGGGACGAGGAGTTCGTCCTGTTCGACGCCGTGGTTGGTCACGATCGCAAGGACCTTGGTGTGGTGGTTCACGGCTGCCTCCTGGGGGTCTTCCCGGGCCCGGGCCGTCCTCGCCCGGGCCCCCGGACCGCTGCGGGTACCCGGTATCCGGGCCCCCATCCGGGATTCAGCCGACCGGCTGCGGGTAGCCGCGCGAAAGCGGTGGACGTCGGCGTCCGCCCCGCAGACCGGGAGGCACTGGTGAGCGTGAGACGAAGGTCGTGGGCCGTGGCGATGCACGGCCGGCACGGGCACGAACGGACGGAGCCCGACCGAGCGCGGCCGTTCCCGCCCGATGTCGTCCGTCCGTACCCCCGGCGGACCGCTGCGGGAGCCGAGGCACCGGCGGCGGACCGCCGGAACCCGCCGTCCGGGCAGGACAGGACCCGGAACGGGAGCCGCCCGCCGCCGACGCCGTCACGCCGTGCGAGCGACCCGCCCACGACCGGAGCCCCGGGTCCACCGCCCGGGGCTCCACCACGTCGCTCCCGCTCCCCGCCGCGCCGTCACTCCTCACCCGGGTCGCCGTACCGCGCCCGCCGTTCGCGCGCCCTGGCGTTGTGCCCGGCCGCGGGTTTCGCCCGTCCCGCCCCGGCAAGCCGCCCGGTATGAACGCTCCCCTGAGTCCCCTGAACCCCTTGACCGCCGTGAATCGCTCGGCCCTGCTGAACCCGTCCTCCCTGCGCGCGGACCGGTGGTCCCGCCGGCTCCGGCGGGCGCTCGACGCGCCGTCGCACTGGGAGGTCCTCGACCGCCCGGCCGGCCCGCTCGCCGACGCCGTGGAAGCCCTCCCGCTCGGCCCGTACCGCGACGTCCTGCACGGCGTGTGGCTCGGGCACCCGCTGCACCCGGTGCTGGTCCAGGTGCCGATCGGCTGCTGGACGTCCGCCGCGCTGCTGGACCTCCTCCCGGGTGCCCGGCGCCCGGCCGACGCCATGGTGACCGTCGGGCTGCTCGGCGCCGCCCCGGCCGCGCTGGCCGGCTGGGTGGACTGGGCCCGGCTCGACCCGCCGCGCCGTCGTACCGGCCTGGTGCACGGTCTCGCCAACACCGTCGGTGTGCTGCTGTACGGGGGCTCGCTGCTGGCCCGCTGCCGGGGCCACCGCGCCCGGGGCCGGCTGCTCGGGCTGGCGGGCCTCTGCGTCGTCACGGTCGGCGGCACGCTCGGCGGTCACCTGGCCTACGCCCAGGCCGCCGGTCCCGACCGGACCGCCGCCGTACCCCGGCTCGCGCCCGCGGACTGGGTAGGTCTCGGGCCGGTCGACGACTTCCCCCCGGACGAACCCGTGCGCAGGACGGCGGGCGGGGTGCCAGTGGTCGTGGTCCGGGAGGGCGAGCGCTGCCACGTGCTCGCGGAGCGCTGCTCCCACCTCTCCGGCCCGCTCGCGGAGGGCACGATGACCGACGGCTGCCTGCGCTGTCCGTGGCACGGCAGCGAGTTCCGTCTCCGGGACGGCCAGGTCGCGGCCGGCCCGGCCACCGCGCCGCAGCCGGTGTTCGAGACCCGGGTGCTGTCCGGGCATCTGGAGGTGCGGCTGCCGGGGGCCGGCTGACCCGCTGACGGGGCCTTGCCGGGCACACCGGCCGACCGGCCGCACCGCTCGCCCGACCGGCCTCCCGGGCCGACCTCGCCGCGCCGAAGCGCCACGCCGAAGCCCGGGCACCGCGTGCCGCCGAGCGGCCGAGCGCCAGTGGCCGGCGATGTGCCACCGGAGCAGCTACCGGGCGCTGCCGGCCCGGCGCTGACGGCCGGGGCCGGGCCGTTCGGCGACCGCTTCCCCCGCGCATGCGCGGAGCACCGCGGCGGCGAGGGCGAGCACGAGGGCCCAGCAGCCGGTGACCGCCAGGGCGAGCGGCGCGGTCGTGGTCCGCAGGCCGGCCGCGAGCAGGCCCACGGACAGCAGCCCGAGCGCCACGACCGTCCTGGTCCGGGCGCCCCGGGTGGCCTCCAGGGCCCGGCTGCGCAGCCCGAACGCGACCCTGCGCGCCAGCGGACCGCGCCGCCGCGCCCGCCCGTCCGCTGCCGCCGTCCGCCGTTGCCGTCCGTCCATGGTGTCCTGCCTCCTCGCGCGCCCGTCCCCCGGTCCGCCCGTCCGGGTTCCCCGTCCGGGCGCGGACTAACGCACGAACTCCGGCCCGGGCCGCAGACGGACGGCGAGGAGACAGCTGTCGTCCCCGGGGTTGGGACCGCCGAGCCGGTCGGCGAGGTGGTCGGGCAGCCCGGCGAGGTCGAAGGCGCCAGAGCCGGGGGCGCCGAGGTCGGGGCCGACGGAATCGGGGGCGGCGTACTCCTCGGCGGCGCGCAGCAGGCGATCGGGGCGGCCGGTGTCGGCGTCGCGGCGGTTCAGCAGGCCGTCCGTCCAGAGCAGGACGGTGTCGCCGGGGTCCCGTGGCTGGACGGTGTCGCGGTAGCGGCTCTCGGGCAGCGTGCCGAGGACGGTGCCGGTGGGCCCGTCGGCCGGTTCGGCGGCCCTGCCCCGGAGCAGGGCGGGGGGGGCGCGTGCCCGGCTGCGCTCCAGGTGAGACTGCGGGCGGCCGGGTCGAGCAGGGCGCACAGCACCCTGGCGATCCGGCGGCCGCCCCGCTCGCAGATCAGCGCGTCGAGGCGGGCGAGCGCCGCAGCGGGGCCGTCGCCCGTGCAGCAGAGTCCGCGCAGCGCGTACCGCAGCTCGGACATGCCGACGGCGGCGGCCCGGCGTTGCTGCTCGGCGAGCCTGGTGCGCACTCCGACCAGGACCTGCTCGGTGCGGTGCCGTCCGGTGACATCCTCTAGTCCCGGCCCGCAGCGCGGCGAGCCCTCCGGGTGAGCCGGAAGGGCCTCACTCGCCCCGGCCGTCGGGGTGCCACTCGACGAGAGCGATCGTGGCGTCGTCGCGCAGGCGGTGGTCCTGGTGGGCGAGCAGCGCGTGGATCAGCTGGCGGAGGGCCTCGGGGGCGGGTTCGCCGCCCGCCATGTGCCGGACGAGGGTGTCGGTCAGACGCTCCTCGCCGAAGGTCTCGCCGGTGGCCGAGCGGGCGTCGGTCACGCCGTCGGTGTAGACCAGCAGCCGGTCGCCGGGCTGGAGCCTGAGGTGGTGGACGGGTTGCTGTCCGTGCTCGTGGAAGCCGAGTCCGAGCGGGAGTTCGGCGCGCCGCTGCAGGGCTTCGGCGACCACGTGCCGACCGCGGATGAGCAGCGGTGTCGGGTGGCCGCAGTTGATCCAGGCGAGTTCGCCGGTGGCCGCGTCCAGGTCGGCGACGACGGCGGTCAGCAGCCGGTCGGGAATCCAGCGGCAGAGGGTGCGGTCGATGGTCTGCGCGATCGCCGCGAGGTCGCCGCCGGCCCGGCGGGTGCTGCGGCACGCGGCCAGGGCCACCGAGCTGGCGCCGCCGGAGGCGAGGTCGTGCCCCATCGCGTCGAACACGGACAGGTGGAGCCGCCCACCCGCGACCGAGTGGTCGAAGGCGTCCCCGCCGACCTCGTAGGCGGGTTCGACGACCGCGCTGGAGGTGACGTCGCGGGTGCCGATGGTACGCGGCGGCAGGAAGGCCCAGAGGAGTTCGGCCTGGAGGCTCATCGGGCGGTCTCGCGTCGTACGGACGATCACGTCGCTGAACGCGCCCTTGGAGACCACCAGCAGGGCCACGACCGTCGCCAGGGCCTCCCAGCGGATGACCGCGTCCGGTACCGGCCGCGGGAGCGACACCCGCAGGACGCCGATCCGCTCGATCCCGTCGACCAGGGGGAACCAGGCGACGGACGAGGGACCGGCGGAGAACTGGGTGCGCCGGAGTCGGTAGGCGCGCCCCGCGAGGGTGGACTCGATGTCGAGGGGCTCGCCCGGATCCGCGCCCGACGGTTCTGGCAGCGGAACGAGGTGCCGCTGCTGGACGTCGGCCAGGAACAGGCGTGCTCCGGTGCCGCCCAGGCCGCGGACCGCCTCCTCCACCAAGCCGGGCAGGTCGCCCGGTCCGTCCGCCCGGGAGCGGACCAGCGCCCGCGCCAGGACCCGGCCCAGCGTCTTCTCGTCGCACGTCGGCACGTGGTACCTCCCGTCGCCGTCGCGCCTACCCACCTGCGCCCGGTCCGCACCCCGCTCCGGAGCTCGGTCACGCCGGGTCCGCCGCTCGGACGGCGGACCCGTGTTGGGCGCCGTCCGGCGGCTCCGGGTGGCCCGGACCGTCCGGCGGCGTGTCCGACCAGCCGGGTGCGTCGTGGTCCTCCAGGCGCTCGCGCAGCCTGTGCAGGGTGGTGCTGAGCAGTCGGGAGACGTGCATCTGGGAGACGCCGATCCGGGCGGCGATCTCGGACTGGGTCAGGCCGTCCCAGAAGCGCAGTTTGAGTACGGTCTGTTCGCGTTCGGGGAGGTGGGCCAGCAGGGGTCGTACGGCGGTGCGGAAGTCGGCGAGTTCGATGCCGGGGTCGCAGTCGCCGAGACGGTCCAGGATCGCGCTGCCGCCTTCGTCGGTGTCCTGTTCGCGCAGTGCGTCCAGGGAGTCGGAGCGGTAGACCCGGCCGGCCACGAGTCCTTCGGTGGCCTGTTCCGGGGTGAGGTCGAGGTACTCGGCGATCTCCGCGGGGCTGGGCAGGCGGCCGAGTTCCTGTTCCAGCCGGTCGGAGCCGCGGGCGACTCCCAGGTAGAGCTCCTGCATGCTGCGCGGTACCCGTACGGGCCAGGAGGTGTCGCGGAAGAATCGCTTGATCTCGCCGGCGATGGTGGGGATGGCGTAGGTGACGAACACGACGCCGCGATGCGGGTCGTAGCCGTCGACGGCCTTGATCAGGCCGATCGTGCCGACCTGGAGGATGTCCTCCATGTCCTCCGCGCGGTGGCGGAAGCGGGCCGCGATGAAGCGCACCAGCGGCATGTTCAGCTCGATGATCGTGCCACGGACGTAGCTGTACGCGTAGCTCTCGCGGGCCAGGCCGATCAGCCGCTCGAACAGCGCGTCGCTCAGTTCGCGCGCTTCGGTCTTGCCCATGGCGCGCAGCTCGGCCTCGGTGAACCGGGGCGGCAGCTCGGACGGGGTCGGATCGGACGGGAGGCCGGCGGTCGCCCGCACGGCGTGGTGAACGGTCTCCGGAAGGGTGGACACTTGCTTCTCCTGGGCATCGGGGTGAACGCCCAGCTCCGCGAACGCGGGCCGCTCGCGCGCTGTGGACTTCTGCCCCCAGGACCTGTGCCCGGCTTCTTCAAGCGAAGGTCCCGGTGGCACCCGGTGGGTGCCGGCGCGGCCACCGGAATCGGCTGCGGCCGCCGCCACGGGGCTTGTACCCCGACACACGACATCGAATTCACGATTCGGACTGTTTTTTCCGATTTGTCCGATTATCCATGCCAGGTTGCGGTCCCTCGCCCTTGCGCCGGACGTCGGCCGGGGTGGGGGCGGTGATCGAACGCTCCTCGGCGGACCGCTGCCGGCCCCCGACCGGCCCCGCCGCCTTCTCCCGGACGTCGGCCGGGGTGGGGGCGGTGATCGAACGCTCCTCGGCAGAACGTTCCTGGGCCGATTCGTCCGGCTGGGTCCCGTGGTCGTCACGCGTGGTCATGGTTCGCTCCTCTTCCGAAGTCGTCGCGGTGAGGTCGTCGTGGTTCGGACGGTTGGGCGGGTGCCCGGAATATCCGGACCCGAATCGGCCCGCCCGCAGCCGGTCGGCGAACCGGCCCTCGACGACCTGCGCGGCCGCCGGCCCGAAGGCGATGTCCGGCGCCGATTCCGGCTCGCCGGCGATCAGTTGCTCCACGCCCCCGTGCCGGACCAGCTGTTCGCCCGGGAGCACGTGGAGGCCGACGCCGTCGACCCGGCCGGCCCTCGCCCACGCCGCACGGATCCCGACGGCTCCCGACCGTTTCCCGCCCACCGCTCCGGGCACGCGCGGCCCATGGAGACATCCGGATCCGCTCGGGCGGCCAGGCGCCGCCGCTACCTGCTCTGCCCGCCCCGCCACTTCGCCGTGGAGTACGCCATCAACCCGTGGATGGACCCGGCCCGGCCGGTCGACCCGGGCACGGCGCTCCGACAGTGGAACGGGCTGCGCGCCGTGCTGCTCGACCTCGGGCACCGCGTCGAACTCCTCTCCCCCGTACCGGGGTTGCCGGACATGGTGTTCACCGCGAACGGCGCCACCGTGGTCGACGGCCGGGTCCTGGTCGCCCGCTTCCGACACCACCAGCGCGCGGCGGAGGCGGAGGCTCACCGGCGTTGGTTCACGGCTTCGGGCTACCGGCCGGTGCACACGGCGGGGCCGGTCAACGAGGGCGAGGGCGACTTCCTGCTCGCGGGGCCGCGGATCCTGGCCGCCACGGGCTTCCGCACGAGCCGGGCGGCGCACCGCGAGGCCCGCCGCCTCCTGGGCCGCCCGGTGGTCACCCTGACCCTGGTCGACCCGCGGTTCTACCACCTCGACACCGCGCTCGCCGTCCTCGACGACGACCGGATCATGTACTACCCGCCCGCGTTCGCCCCCATCAGCAGGCGCCTGCTGCACGCGCTCTACCCGCGGGCGGTCCTCGCCTCCGAGGCGGACGCGGTGGCGTTCGGGCTCAACGCCGTCAGCGACGGCCGCCACGTCGTCCTGCCCGCCGCCGCCCGCGGACTGGCCGCCCGCCTCCACGCCGAAGGGTACGTCCCCGTACCGGTCCGGATGCCCGAACTCCTCAAGGGCGGCGGCGGACCGAAGTGCTGCACGCTCGAACTGCGCCCCGCCTGACCGCCTGCTGTGCCTTCCCCCGGATCGGACCGGTGGCCGCCGACGTCTTCTGCCGCGAGGCCCAGGCCGGCGGCGGACCTGCCCCGGCCGGCGGCCGCGCTGGTGCGGGTGCGCCTGGCCAGGGGGGGTGACGGAGGCCCGGCGCACCGCCTGAACCGGGCGCCGTTCCCCGAGCCCGCGGTCGCCCCCTCCGCTGCCGCGGGGGCAGGATCGAAGGACGGGCACGACCGGCGGCCCGGGCGGAGGTCAGACGACTGATGAGCGACACCGAGCGCGAGTCGGCAGGAGCACGGGACACCACCGAGGGTCGGGTCTACACCGTCACCGGCGGTGACTGGGACGAGGTCGCCGATGCCGCTCAGGGACGGAAACGGGCGGACGACGAGCGGATCATCGTCAACATGGGCCCCCAGCACCCGTCCACCCACGGCGTGCTGCGGCTGATCCTGGAGACCGACGGCGAGACGGTCAAGGAGGCCCGCTGCGGCATCGGCTACCTCCACACCGGCATCGAGAAGAACATGGAGTTCCGCAACTGGGTCCAGGGCACCACCTTCGTGACCCGCATGGACTACCTGGCCCCGCTGTTCAACGAGACCGCCTACTGCCTGGCGGTCGAGAAGCTGCTCGGCATCACCGACGACGTCCCGGACCGGGCCGGCGTCATCCGGGTGATGATGATGGAACTCAACCGGATCGCCTCACACCTGGTGGCGCTGGCCGCCGGCGGCATGGAGATCGGCTCCACCACCCTGATGGTCTACGGCTTCCGGGACCGCGAAGTCGTCCTCGACGTCCTCGAGCTGGTGACGGGCCTGCGGATGAACCACGCGTACGTGCGCCCGGGCGGCCTGGCCCAGGACCTGCCCCCGGGCGCGGTCGACCAGGTCCGCGAGAGCGTCCGGCTGCTGCGCGAGCGGCTGCCGGAGTACGACAAGCTGGCGACCCGCAACCCGGCCTTCAAGGCCCGCCTGGTCGACGTCGGCCGCCTCGACCTGGCCGGCTGCCTGGCCCTCGGCGCCACCGGTCCGATCCTGCGCGCCGCCGGCCTGCCGCACGACCTGCGCAAGACCGACCCGTACTGCGGCTACCAGGACTACGACTTCGAGGTCGCGACCGCGGACACCGCCGACTCCTACGGCCGCTTCCTGATCCGGCTGGAGGAGATGAAGCAGTCGCTGCGGATCGTCGAGCAGTGCCTGGACCGGCTGCGCCCGGGCCCGGTCATGGTGGCCGACAAGAAGATCGCCTGGCCCGCCCAACTCTCGCTCGGTCCCGACGGGTTGGGCAACTCGCTCGACCACGTCCGCAAGATCATGGGCGAGTCCATGGAAGCCCTGATCCACCACTTCAAGCTGGTCACCGAGGGCTTCCCGGTCCCGGTCGGCCAGGCCTACGCGGCAATCGAGTCCGCCCGGGGCGAGCTGGGCGCCCACGTCGTCTCCGACGGCGGGACGCGCCCGTACCGGGTGCACTTCCGGGACCCGTCGTTCACCAACCTCCAGGCGGTGGCCGCGATGTGCGAAGGCGGCCAGATCGCGGACGTCATCGTCGCGGTGGCGAGCATCGACCCGGTGATGGGCGGCGTCGACCGCTGAGGCCTCAGCCAGTCGGCGACAGGTGCTGTCCTGGCGCTGCTCCGGTGCTGCGCCCCCGCTCACGAGACGGCGCGCGACCGCGGCCCGCCTCCGCCCTCCGGGGGACCGTCGCGGAGCGGTTCCTTCGAGCGGGCGCCGGGGTCACGGCCGGCCGGGGCCGGCCTCCGGGCGGTCGGGCCGGTCGTCGTGGTGGCCGCAGAGCCAGGCGAGGGCGGAGTAGGCGCCCAGGGAGCGCTCCGCGTCACTCCCGCGGGCGGCGTCCTCGCGGAGGCGGACGGCGGCGGCCTGGCACTCCGCCAGCAGCTGGGCCCGGCACGGGCCCAGCGCTCCCACCGCCGCCGCGCCGGTCACGGGGGCTCCGACCTGGGCTCCGACGGCCCACCGGTAGGCGCCCAGCAGTCCGTGCTCGTACCCGCTCCACGGCCTGCGACGCCCGCCCACGTCCTCCAGCGCGGCGAACACCTCCTCCGCCGAGCGCACTCCCACCACCGTCGTGTCGTCGCTTGCCATACCGGCGACGCTACGACCGCTGGGGCCGGACCGCCCGTCCGCCGCTCCACCCGAACGACGGTCCGACCCCAGCGGCTCAGCGAACGGTCCTCCAGGGTGCGGTGAGGCGGTCGGTGAGCAGGCGGGTGAACCCGGTGGTCGGCGGTGAGCTGCTCCAGCAGGTCTTCGTCGGGGCGCACGGTTCAGCCCTCCAGGGCGTCGGCGATGCGGTGCAGCACTCCGCCGCCGGTCGGCCGGCGCGGCGCGGTCTCGCGCACGGCCGGCATCCGCTCCCCCAGCTCCCGCAGTCCTTGCGGCCCGGCGTGGCCCGCACCTCAGGGCTCCTCGTCCTCGGCTCCCCCCGAACCGGGCGTGTCCCCCGGCAGGGCGGGACCGAACGCGGGCCGTCTGCGGGCCACCGCGGGTGGAATCCGCACGGACCCGCGCGGTTTGCCGCGGTCGGCACCGGGCAACCGCCCGGTACGTCCCGGCTCCGGAACGACCACCGGGACGGCCAACGTCACCCACCGTGGCGACCGGCCCCCGACCGGCCGCCACACCGACGCGCTCGCCCCCTGGCCGGACACGTCCACCGATGCACGACCTCCTTGTCATGCTTCGGCATTGGTGAAATAGGGGTCCTATGGTGGAGGTGTGGACGTATGGCCAGTGGGAGAGCGACCGAGCGGCAGTGGACCTTCCTGACCAACCACGCCCGCGTCCTCGTCCAGATCGCCCGCGACCCCGGCATCCGGGTGCGCGACATCGCCACCTGCTGCCTGCTCACCGAACGCGCCGTCCAGCGCATCATCACCGACCTCGAACGGACCGGGTACCTCAGCCACGAACGCCGAGGCCGCACCAACCACTACAGCGTCACCGCCGCCAAACAGCTGCGGCACCCCGCCGACGCCGGCCCCACCGTCGCCGAACTCCTCGCCACCCTGGTGCACCGACCCGCCGCCGGCCGGCAGCCCACCGACGGCCGACGGAGGCAGGCGCCGACCGCGCCGGAGTCCTCCGGACCGTGACCGGGCGCCCGACCGCGCGGGCCCCGTGGTGGTCGCTCCGAGGGGTGGGGAGGCCCGTCCGGACCTCCCGGAGCCCATCGGCTACCCGAGGCCGGACCCGCGGTGGCCACCCGCAGGAGCGGCTGTCCGCTGCGGTCACGCGAAAACGCCGGGCGGGACGCCCGACCGGCGTCAGGCCGGTTGCGGCGCCATCGGCCTGGTGCGGTACCCGTCCGAGCTGCCCGGCGGGACGAGGCAGGGCAGCAGCCAGTCCCACAGGGCGCCCACCCGGCGGGCCCGCTCCTCCCCCGGGCAGCCGTCGGCGAAGACCACCTCCAGCCCGCAGGCCGCCGTCACCACCAGGGTCTCCGGTCCGAGCCCGCCCGAGCGGTCGCGCAGTTCGCCCGCCCGGCGGGCACCGGACAGCAGGTCCCGGACCTCACCGGCCCAGACGCCGTGGAAGCCCCGCAGGCCCGGGAAGCCGCCGGACGGCGGTGCGGAGCGGAGCTCCCCCGGCGATTCGCCGCCGTCACCGCCGTCACCGCCATCGCCGTCGCGCCCGAGGCGGAAGGCCGCCCGGATGACCGCGTCCGAGCCCAGCGCGTCCACCAGCCAGTACCCGGCGTCGATCAGGGCCTGGAGCGGCGAGGAGGCGGAGCACAGCGCCCCGCAGGCGGCCCGCAGCGATCCCTCGGCCTGCGCGAACACCGCTCTGGCCAGCTCCTCCTTGGAGGCGAAGTGGAAGTAGAGCGCCCCCTTCGTCACCCCGGCGGCCCGGGCGATCTCCCCGAGCGTGGCTCCGGCGTACCCGCAGCGGTCGAACAGTGCCGCCCCCGCCTCCACCAGCCGTCCGCGTGTCCGTTCCGACCTTTCCTGGACCACCCGTCCCACAACCCCTCACAGCGACCAGCCCGTTCCGACCGATTCCCGGCAGCGCCCCCGAAGGACGCCGCCCCCTGCGCCGCAGCCGTTCCTCCTCCGCCGACCCGGCTCAGCCGACCCTGGTGAACCGGCCCGCCCCGGCCGGTGCCGTAGCCGGTGCCGCGACCGGTGCGGTACCCGGCTGCGGCGCCGCCGCGGCGGGCTCGCGCTCCGCCCGCTCCGGGCCGGCCAGCAGGATGGAGCGCTGGAGGCGGCGCAGTCCGGCGGACGGCTCCATGCCCAACTCCCGTACCAGGGTGTTGCGCAGGCGCTGGTAGGCCTCCAGGGCCTCGCCCCGGCGGCCGGAGCGGTGCAGGGCGACCATGTACTGGCCGTGCAGGCTCTCATGGGTGCGGTAGCGGTCGACCAGCACCGTCAGTTCGGCCAGCAGCACCCGGTGCCGGCCCAGCCGCAGGTCCGCCTCGATCCGCTGGTCCAGCGCACAGAGCCGGGTCTCCTCCAACCGCTTCGCCTCCACGGCGAGTTGACCGCCCACCGGGACGTCCGCGAAGGCCGGACCGCGCCACAGCGCCAGCGCCTCACCGAGCATCCGGGCGGCCAACGGGTGGTCGTCCGCGTCCATCGCCCGGTAGCCCGTCCCGGCCAGCCGCTCGAACTCCCGCACGTCCGTCATCCCGTTGCCGCTGTTCAGCATGTAGCCGCCGGGCGAGGTCACCAGGACGTCCTTGGCGCAGGAGACCCCGGCCGTCGCCCCGGCCCGGGCCAGCGCCCGGTCGATCAGGTCGCGCAGCTGCAGCACGTACGTCTGCACCGTGGTGCGCGCGCTGCGCGGCGGGCGGCCGGACCACAGCTCCTCGGCGAGGACACCCGCCGGGACCACCTGGTCCGCGCGCAGCGCCAACAGCCCGAGCACCTGGCGGGGCTTGGGCGCCGTCGGCACTACCGACACCCCGCACACCCGGACGTCCAACGCCCCGAGCACCCGAATTTCCACGATGACCACCCCAATCACACGGAACGCCACGGCACTTCCGCCGCGGCCGGCACCCGGGTCGACACCCCAGGGTCAACTGTCTCCAGTGAAAAACAGGACGTGCGGTTTGTCAATACAAAACCGAACGCGCTGTTTGTTTCTGGAACCCGGGCATCCGCGTGCACCCCGCGACCTGCCGCCATCACCATGCGTCGATGCCACAGCACCCTTCGTGTCCGCCCCTGCGCAAAGCGAAGGCGGCGTCGGACCCCGTGGATCCCGCGCCGCCATCAATTCGCCCGCGACCGCACCTGCTCCGGCTTCGGTTCCGCACCTGCTCCGGCCCGGCGAGCAGCCGACCCGACTCGGCCGACTCGACCCGGCCAGGGCCGTTTCCGGCCGGCCCCGAGCCGCGAGGCCGGGCCGGTCAGCCCACGCCGACCCCGTCCGCAACCGCCCCGGCCTCGGACTCGACCCCGCCGCCCTCCGCCGCCCGGGCCGCCGTGACTTCCGCGACCACCTGGCCACCGCGGTCCGGCCCCATCTGCAGCGAACCGAGCACCCCGGGCACCGCGATACTCGGCATCAGGTGCTGATAGAGCCCGGACACCCGCAGTTCCAGGTCACTCCGGCCGGAGAGCTTCTGCGACTGGATCTGAACTCCCGTCCAGGCAGCGGTGATCAGCCACGCGGTGTCGGCCGGGACGACGTGCGGCAGCAGTTCGCCGCGCTCGCCGGCGGCGACCAGCAGCGCCTCCATCCGGCTGATCCAGCCGGGGATCGCACCACCACCGAGATCGTCGAACACGTCCTGGCCGAGCGAGAGCCGGGCACCCGCGCTGAGCAGCGGGTCACGCGGCATCAGATGCGCGACCACCATCCCGGTGTCCACGAACTCCTGGAGTTTGCAGCTCCGTTCCGGCACTCCGTCCTGAACGAACTGCTCCTCCACGACGCCTTGCGCGAGATCCCGCTTCGAGGCGAAATGGAAATAAACCGCACCTCGCGTCACACCGGCCCGGGAGACCACCTCCCCGATGGTCGCGCCCTCGTAGCCGAACTCGTCGAAGACCGACGCCGCGGCCTCGAGGATCAGCCGACGCGTCCGGAGCGCCCGTTCCTGCCGTGCCACCGCAACCACCCCGCCCTGAGCTCCGGGAAAACAAAACCAAACACCCCGTATCTTAGCTACGGGCCACCTGGGGGCGACAAGACGATGTCGAGGAATCAGCCGACTCCTCCTCTTCTCCCCCACCCACCCCACGAGTTCTCCTCCAGATCCCGCCAGTTCCGGAGTTGGGAATCACGAGCCGCGCCTCCCGGGCGATCCGCGGACGAACGCGGCCGTCGGGCAGCACTGCCGCCAGGAAAACCGAACGATTGGTTTCTTCTCGGAGAGCCCCTTCGCCGGAGACCCGACCCCGCCACTTCCACAACCAAACGGTTGAATACCCGGGCAGGCGGGAGTAGCGTTGTCCTCAACCAATCGGTTGAGGAAGAACAGAGGTGCCACCGTGGCCGTCGACCAGCTCTCCAGGGCGTTCGTCGCCCTGGCCGATCCGACCCGGCGCGACATCGTCGCCCGGCTCTCGGTCCGGGACGCCACCGTCGGCGAGCTGGCGGAGTCCTACGCGATGTCCCTCCAGGCCGTCTCCAAGCACCTCAAGGTGCTGGAGGAGGCCGGGTTGGTCAGCCGCAGCCGGGACGCCCAGCGGCGGCCGTGCCACCTGGAGCCGCAGGTGTTCGACTTGATGACGAGCTGGATCGAGCGCTACCGCCGGCAGGCCGAGGCCCGCTTCAGCCGCCTGGACGCCGTCCTCGCGGCCCTGGGCGACGGCCCTGAATCCGACGGCCCTGACACCGGCACCAACCCCGACACCAGCGGCACCCCTGCGGACCCCACCCCGAACCGGGCCGGTGCCGATCGAACCGGCACCCGCCCGCAACCCACCGAAGGAGCCCCGTCATGACCTCCACCACCGACCGGGAGACCCGCATCGAGGCGGACCCCGCACTGCCCACCATCAGGATCGTCCGCGAGTTCGACGCCCCGCAGGAGCGGGTGTTCCGGGCCTGGATCGAGCCCCAGCTGGTCGCGCAGTGGCTCGGGCCCGTCGACCTCGACATGAAGATCGACGAGTGGGAGGCCCGCACCGGCGGCCACTACCGCTACTCCGTGCACCGCGAGGGCCAGCAGGTCGCCGCCTTCTACGGCTCCTTCCACGAAGTCCGGCCGGCCTCCCGGCTCGTCCAGACCTTCACCTTCGAGGGCGTGCCGGACGGCGTCTCGCTGGACACCGCCGTCTTCGAGCCGGTCGGCGGGGGTCGCACCCGCGTCACCATCCTGTCGGTGGTCGACAGCCTGGTGGCCCGGGACGCGATCCTGGCCAGTGGCATGGAGCGCGGCGTGGTCGAGGGCTACCGGAAGCTGGACGCCCTGCTCGCCGCCGCCTCGTCCTGAGCGCCCGGACCGCTCAGTGATGCGGGTTCAGCCGCTGGCCGATGATGTTCAGGATGTCGGGGGCCTGGGCCCAGTACATGACCCGGGGGCCGTCCTTGCCGGCCGAGTCGGCCGAGACGAGACCCCGGCCCTCGCGGTCGGTATTGTTGCTGACGGTGAAGACCAGCCCGCCCGAGTCGCCCTGGGTGCAGGCCCAGTTCGCGTTGTGGCCGACGACACCGTACACCGCGTGGACCGAGCCGTCTTCCCAGGCCAGGGTGTAGGCGATGCTGTCGTTCTGCACCTTGATGCCGCAGGGCACGCCGTGGCCGGTGTAGTAGGAGCGGGCGCCGTCCTGGCAGACCGACTGGCCGTTGTGGGAGCGCCCGACCGTGGTGACCCGGTACCACCGTCCGGCCGGGGTGTCGGCCTCGCGGGCCTTGGAGCCGGAGCCGTTGCTGCCTCCGGTGTCGATGACCTCTGCGTCCACGAAGCGGTCCAGGACCTTCACCACCCGGCCGATCCGGCCACCGTCGCGCGTCCCGAACTGCCCGACCGGGTCGCCCTCCCCGTGGACCTCGGAACCGCTGGGGAAGCAGTGGGCGGCGGTCAGCAGGTAGTCCCGGCCGGTGGGGTCCTCGGTGGCCAGGCCGCTGGTGCAGCGCGCCACGTAGCCCGCCTCGTGGGCCGGAGCGAGGAGGACGTCCCCGCCCATCTGGGGCCGGTCCTCGTCCCAGCGCCAGGTCGCGGCCCGCGCCGGGTCGCCCGCGACGACCTCGACCGGCGCGGTGGAAGCGGCGGAAACCGCGCTGTCGGCCGAAGCGGCGCCGGACCGGACCGAGTCCCGGATCGAGTTCCGGACCGAGTTCCGGACGGAGTCGAGCCGGTCCGCCCGGCCGGTCACGGTGATGCCCGAGGCGTCCGGGTTCACGGCGACCGTGTAGACCTCCAGGTCGTCCGCCCGCTCCACCGCGGTGGCCTGGAGGATCCGGTCGACCAGGGCCGCCAAGTCCCGCTTGGCATAGTCGGCGTGGGCGAACCGGACGAGGCCCGCGTCGATGTCCGGGTGCGCGGCCTTCGCCGTGTCGACGAGCCTGCGGCCCTGCTCCTCGGAGAGGGCGTAGAGGGTGACGGTGCCGCCGTCCTCGTCCACGGAGAGGTTGCCGTAGGCGTCGGCGTGGTCGGCACGGCCCTGCTCGTCGAGGGCGTCGGCGAGTGCGTTGAGCGGGGCCACCCTCTTCGCGTGCTGGAGCGTGGCCGTGTCGGTGGTCGGCGCGCCCGGGGTCGGCCTGCCGTAGACCGTACCGACCGCGACGGCGGCCGTCGCGGGGCCGGCCGGCGCGGCAGGCACCAGTGCGATGGCCGCGGCGGCGGCGACCGTCCGGGCTTTCCTCGACATCAGTGCAGGGAGCAAGGATCCGGGCCTCTCCGAGTGTCTCGGGCTGAGCGCGCCTCGGGGCCCTCGCCCGAAGCACGGACAGTTGAGCACGGAGAGTGACGACAGGATCGCCGCACCTGGTTCGTGTCGCACGAAATCGCCTGGAACGCCGCACCGACCCGGCACCCGCCCCTCCCGGGACCGTCAGGGCAGCACGGCCACCGCCTCCACCTCCACCAGCTGGTCCGAGTAGCCGAGCACGGAGACCCCGAGCAGCGTGCTGGGCGCGTCGTGCTCCCCCAGGTAGGAGCGGTAGACGTTCCACACCTTCACCAAGTCCGCCTGGTCACCGGAGGCGACGTACACGGTGGTCCGGGCGATGTCCGTCAGCCCCGCGCCCGCGTCCTCCAGCACGGTTATCAGATTGCGCATCACCTGATGGGCCTGGCCCTCGTAGTCGCCGACCGCGACCGTGCGGCCCTCCTCGTCCAGCGGGCAGGCCCCGGCGAGCCAGAGCGAACGGGCCGGGGCGTCGACCACCGCCGCATAGGCGTAGTCGACGGCCTGGGTCAGGCGCGTGCTGCGGACCAGCTTGACCGCGCTGTTCATGGGACCCTCCGGGGTATCGCGACCGAACGTTCGCGCCCATCGTTGGCCCACGCCCGAACGGCCGTCAAACCGATTTCGGGTGAACTCCCCGCCCCGCCAAGGCCCGTGTGCCCACGATTCACCGTTGCGGGTGATGGCGGGCGGTGCCGCCGAACCCCGATCCTGGTGCCGACCCGTGCCGACACCGGCACGGGCCCATACCCCCCGTACCGCGACCGACCCGGGAGAGCCGACCGATGGAGTCCCAACTGCCCGACCGTGACCACGCCTCCGCAGTCGGACGCCGCAGCGTGCTCGGCCTCGCCCTCGGCGCGGGCCTCGCCCCGGCGCTCGCCACTGCGGCCCAACCCGCCAACGCCGCACCGGCGTCCGCCCCGACCGGCCCCGCTCCCACCGACCCCGCCGCCGCCCTCGGCCGGCGGGTCGCCGCCGTGGCCGAGGCGCAGATCGGCATCCCGTACGCCTGGGGCGGCGGCGACCGGCTGGGCCCGGGCCTCGGCTTCTGCGACGAGGAGAACGGCTACCTCAACGGCGTCTGCCTGGGCGAGAGCACGGTCGGCTTCGACTGCAGCGGGCTGTCCCTGTACTGCTGGTACCGCGCCAGCCAGGGCACCGTCGAGCTCGCGCACTACACCGTGGCCCAGTTCCACCGCAGTGCCCCGGTCGAGCGCGACGCCCTGGCCCCAGGGGACCTGCTGTTCTTCTCCCGCACCGACGCCCCGCTGCACCACGTCGGCATCTACGCGGGCGACGGCGCGATGATCCACGCCGAGCGCACCGGCACCCTGATCGCCCGGGTCGAGAAGGTGCTCGACGTCCCGCGCTGGGCGGGCGAGTTCGCCGGCGGACGCCGCCCGGGGCCCACGCCCGCCTGAGCCCATCCGCCCGAGCCCACCCGCCCGAGCTCACCCGGCGCCGCGCCAGGACGGCGCCCCCAGCTCCACCCGCAGCAGCAGCTCCTGCAGCACCCGGCGCTCCGCCGGGCCCAGCGGCGCCAGCACCTCGTCCTGCACCGTCCGGGCACCGGCCTCCAGCTCGGCCAGCAGCTCCCGCCCGGCGGCGGTGACCGACACCGAGACCCGCCGCCGGTCCGCCTGGTCCCGGGTGCGCTCGACGTACCCGGCCGCGCCGAGCTGGTCGGCGACCTTGGCGAGGTCGCTCGGGTCGATGCCCAAGCGCCGCACCAGGTCCCGCTGCGCCTGCGGCCCGAAGTCGGCGAGCGCCGCCAGCACCGCCATGTCCCAGAGCCGCAGGCCGCGTTCGGCCAGCTGCCCGGCGAGCCGGGCCCGCGCCGTCCGGCCGATCCGGGCGAGCAGGAAGGTGCTGAGGTCGAGCAGGGTCGGCGGCAGCGCGTCGGGCGGGACGGGGATCTCGGAGGCCATGGCGGCATTCTAGGGTTTCTCCCTATAGTGGGCCCCGACCCACTAACTCGGAGCCATCTGGAGTTCGACCGTGGACGCCCTCTACCCCCGTCTGCTCGTCACCCGCTTCGCCGAGACCTTCGGCTTCTACCGCGCCGTCCTCCCCGCGTTCACCGGCGCCACCCTGGTCAAGGGCACGCCCGAGGGCCCGTACGCCAACTGGGACGTCGACGACCAGGCCGTCCTGGCGCTCTACGACCGCGCCATGATGTCCGCCACCCTGGGCACCGCCGGACTGCCCGCCCGGCCGGCCACCCCCACCCAGGACACCGCGATGCTGGTCTTCCGGGTCGACGACGTGGACGAGGCGCTCGCCCTCTGCCTCGGGCACGGCGGCGTCCTCGCCGTCCCGGCCACCGACCGCCCGGAGTGGGGCCCGAACCTGCGCAGCGCCCATCTGCGCGACCCCGAGGGGCACTTGATCGAGCTGCAGTCCTACTGACCGGGACCGCCGGGGGCGCGCTCCCCGGCGGTCAGCGCCGCCAGCGGCCGGCAGCGGCGGCGGCAGCGCTCAGCGGTGGAAGACCTGCAGCTCGCGGACCGCGTCGTTGAAGTTCGCGCCCAGGTAGGAGGCGGGCAGGTCCATGGTCTTCTCCACACTGAGGGTCGACCAGAGGTGGACGGCGTTGCAGTTGTTGTAGCCCTTCATCGAGGAGACGCTCAGCGCCACGCCGATGTAGTTGACCAGGTGGTAGCCGGTCCCGTCGCACCCCCCGGCGTCACCGTAGAAGGAATAGATGACGCCGCCCTGGTAGTCGGCGTCCTTGAACTCCTCCAGCAGCAGCGTCCGGTCGGCCGGCTGCTCCGCCGTGCGGGTGCGGCCGTCGGCCAGGGCGAGCGCGTCGGCACGGGAGCCCGGCGAGCAGGCCCGGCCGAGCACCGGCGACACCCCGTCGGGGCCGGCGCCGGGCAGATGCCCGAGGACAGCGGCGCAGTACTGGACCTCGGGCACCGGCAGCGGGCGGAGCCCGGCCGAGCTCGCCGGGGCGGCGGCCGGCGCCCCGGCGAGGGCGAGGCAGGCGGTGAGGACGGGAGTGGTGAATCTGCGCGGTCTGCGCACGGGCACCTCCGGAAGGGTGGGGACGGCGGCGGCCGGGGACTCGGCCGCCCCGCCCATTCGACGGGCGACCGCCCTCCCCGACCCCGCCGACACACCGCACATCGCACTAGTCGTACGTATGCCCCGGGTTCACCCGGCGGGCGCGTCCCGCCACAGCTCGGCACTGCAGTCCGCGACCAGGGCGCCGATCCGCGCCCAGGCCTCCTCCGCCGCCATCGGCTCCAGTCGGCGGCCGTCCCGCAGCCGCAGCGCGACCCGGTCGTCCACCGCCTCCTCGGCGCCGATCACCGCCTGGTAGGGCACCAGCCGGGCCTCGCGGATCCGGGCGCCCAGGCTGCCGTGCTCCGGCCCGGCCACCTCGGCCCGCAGCCCGAGGTCCAGGCAGCGCTGCCGCAACCGCTCGGCCTGCGCCACCTCGGCGCCGGAGATCGGCAGCAGCACCACCTGGGCCGGCGCCAGCCAGGCCGGGAACGCCCCGCCGTACAGCTCGATCAGGTGGGCGACCACCCGCTCGACGCTGCCGATCACGCTGCGGTGCACCATCACCGGGCGGTGCTTGGCGCCGTCCGGGCCGATGTAGTGCAGGTTGAAGCGCTCGGGCTGGTGAAAGTCGATCTGGACGGTGGAGAGGGTGAACTCGCGCCCGGCGCCGTCGGCGATCTGCACGTCGATCTTGGGCCCGTAGAACGCGGCCTCACCCTCGGCCGCCTCGAACGGCACCCCGGAGCGCTCCAGTACGTCGGTCAGCAGCGCGGTGGCTCGGCTCCACAGCTCCGGGTCGGCCACGTACTTGCCGCCCTCGCCGGGCAGCGAGAGCCGGTAGCGGACCGGCACGATGCCGAGCGCCCGGTGCGCCTCGCGAATCAGCTCCAGGGCGGCGACGGCCTCCCCGGCGGCCTGCTCCGGGGTGCAGAAGACGTGGGCGTCGTTCAGCTGGATCGCCCGCACCCTGGTCAGCCCGCCCAGCACACCGGACAGCTCGGAGCGATACATCCCGCCCAACTCGGCCATCCGCAGCGGCAGTTCCCGGTAGCTGTGCGGGCGGGAGCGGAAGATCAGCGCGTGGTGCGGACACAGGCTGGGGCGCAGCACCATCTCCTCCGAGCCGAGTTGCATGGGTGGGAACATGTCCTCGCGGTAGTGGTCCCAGTGGCCGGAGATCTCGTACAGCTCGCGCTTGCCGAGCACCGGCGAGTAGACGTGGCGGTAGCCGGCCCGGCGCTCGCGGCCGCGGATGAACTCCTCCAGGGCGTGCCGGATCGCGGCGCCGTCGGGCAGCCAGTAGGGCAGGCCGGAGCCCATCAGCGGGTCGGTGTCGAACAGGTCGAGCTCGCGGCCGAGCTTGCGGTGGTCGTGCGCGGCCTGGTGCCGGGCGGGCCGGTCGTTCACGGGCTGCTCGTTCATGGACTTGCCGTTGAAGGGCTGCTCGTTCATGGGGTGGTCTCCACTCTGGACGGTGCGGGCGAGTGGGACCGGGAACGACGAAGCCCCGGGGCACTCGCCCCGGGGCTTCGGACTTGGTCAGCAGTCAGCGCGCCGGGACTCTTTCCGGCGTCGTCGTGGCGAGTGCAGCGCGCTTCATGCCGTCCACGGTAGCAGCTCCCCGACCTGCGTGTTGATCTTTATGGGCGAGCTCACAGCACGGGCGGTTCACCTCAGCAGGGCGCAGCCGCGCTCGGCGAGCGCCTCCCGCACCCGGTCCGACACCTGGACGTCGTTCCACCGCAGGTCGAGCTTCTCCAGCGCGGGCAGCGTGGCCGGGTCGGCCAGCCACTCGGGCAGTTCGGTGATCCCGTTGGTGCGGAGGTCCAGGCGGCGCAGCCGCGGCAGCCCGGCGAGGACGGCGGGGAACTCACCGAGCCTGTTCTCCCGCACTTCCAGTTCGCGCAGTTCGGAGAGCAGCGCGAAGGAAGCCGGGAGGCGGGCCAACTCGTTGCCGCGCAACCAGAGTTCGCGCAGCTCGCCGAGGGCGCCGATGGACTCCGGCAGCGCGGCGAGCCGGTTGTGCTGGGCGCGCAGTTCGACCAGTTCGGTCATCTTTCCGATGGCGAAGGGGAGTTCGGTGAGCCGGTTCTCGCCCACGTTGAGGTACCGCAGTCGGGTGAGCTTCCCGATGCCGTCCGGCAGTTCGGTGAGCTGGTTGTCGTGCAGGTAGAGGAAGTCCCGGAGCCAGGTGAGCCGGGTCAGTTCGGCGGGCACCTCGGTGAACAGGTTGTGGCCGAGGTCGAGGGTGCGCAGCCGCATCAACCGGCTGATGCCGGGCGGGAGTTCGGAGAGCGCGCCTTCGGCGAGGATGAGCACGGTCAGGTCGTTGCGGTCCCACACCGAGCTGAGCACCTCGGCGGCCACCGGGCCGAGCGGCTGCCGCCAGAGGTTGAGCGTCATGTCTGTCACGTCCGCCATTGTCCGCCCTCACCAGTCCGTGGTGGGCACGACGAGCATCGTCGCGCGGGCCAGGGTCCGGCCGTCGCCGGCCGGCGGGAGCTGGACGAGCTCCAGGGCAGCGGCCGCGAACTCAGCGGTGGCCGGGCCGGGCGGCAGCAGCACGCGCAGGTGGTAGTCGCAGGTCTTTCCGTCCGGGACGTCCACCCGGTACTCCGTCGCCCCAGGCCCGACCGGGTGCCCGGCTCCGGTCAGGTCCGTCGGCTCGGGCGCGACCTGTTTCAGGAAGCCGACCCCGGCGCCGGCCGCCGTCGTGACGCGCAACGCGAGGTCGCGCCCACGGGCGCGGCGGCTGCCGAGGACGATCCCGCTGAGTTCGCGCCGCAGTGCGGCGGCCGTCTCGGGCGTGTCGGGCAGGTGGACGAGGTCGAGGGTACCGGCCAGCGCGGCGGAGACCGCACGGCCCTGCGCGACCTCCCAGTCGACGCCGATGCCGCGGACGTGGCAGCGGAAGCGGTCCGTGCAGGAGGCGAGCGCGGCGGCGAGTTCGGCCGGTTCCTCCGCGTCGTCCCGCCCGTCCATCAGGAGCACCGCAGTGCGGTCCGCGTCCGGGTGTCCGGCCAGGAGCTGGTCGGCCAGCCGGAGCCACCGGCCGAAGGCGGCTGTGCGCAGCGGCTCCAGCCCGGCGAGCGCGGCCCGGGCCTCCGCCCTCGTCCCGGGGGTCGCGCGGACCAGCCGCCTGCTGTCGGGGTAGAGCATCCGCGCGTACTCGGAGCCCTCGACGACGGCGAACCAGACCTCGTCGTCCAGGGCGTCGACGGTGGCCGCGACGGCGTCGGTCACCGCGCGGAGGGCTGCCGGGGACAGCCCCGTGGAGAGGCCGACCAGGAAGACCAGCGCCTGCGGAGCCGAGACCGCCGCGCCCGCCGGGTCGAGCGCCGCGCCGCGCACGGTCAGGATCGCGTCCGCGTCGGTCGCGTCCGGCAGCTTGTACTGGTTCTGGAACACCTCGATCCGGTACCCCGAGCCGGCGGGTGCGGCGGGCGCCCGGGGCGGGGTGCCCGGTTCGAGCAGCGCCCTGAGCCGGTCCGCGACCTCACCGGCGAAGCGCGGCCGGTCCGCCGGGTCCTTGGCGAGAAGCTCGGCGACCAGGCCGTCCAGCGCCGCCGGCACGCCCGGCCGCCGCTCGGACAGCCGCGGGGGCGGGGTCCGGATGTGGTCCTGGAGCAGCGGCCAGACGTCGCGGCGGCCCGGGAACGGCGGCTGCCCGGTGAGCAGCGCGAGCAGGACGCAGCCGAGCGCGTACAGGTCGGCCCGCTCGTCCACCGACCGGCCCCGGCACTGCTCGGGGGACATGTAGTCGGGGGTGCCCATGACGACGCCCGAGCGGGTCAGGCCGGTGGCCGAGTGGAGGTAGCCGGCGAGGCCGAAGTCGCAGACCTTCACCCGGCCGTCCGGGAGCAGCATGAGGTTGGCGGGCTTGACGTCCCGGTGGACGATGCCGGCCCGGTGGGCGCAGGACAGCGCCTCGGCGGTCTGCGCGGCCAGCTCGACGGCCCGGCGCACCGGCAGCGGCCCGTCCTCCCGCAGCACGGTCCGCAGGTTTCGGCCGCGCAGCAACTCCATCACCAGGTACAGCTGCCCGTCCTGCTCGCCGTTGTCGAAGACCTGGACCAGCCCGGGGTGTTGGAGCCCGGCGGCCACCTGGGCCTCGCGGTGGAAGCGGGCCACCGACTCCTCGTCCTCATCCGGATCCAGGCCCCGGGGCAGGAACTTGACCGCCACCCGTCGGCCGAGCCTGAGGTCGTCGGCCAGCCACACCTCCCCCATGCCGCCGCGCCCCAGCGGCGCCGCGAGTCGGAACCGGCCGTCGACCAGCCCTCCGGCCACGTTCACACGCGCTCCCCCTCCCCTGGCTCCGGGCACCCACCGTCGAACGAGGTGCTCCGCTCTGCTCGGAGCCTCATTCTGTCGGGCGGACCGGCCTCCGGTGCAGTGCGGGCGCCGGCTGCCGTCGGCTCAGCGGAGCATCGGCCGGGCGTCACCCCCGCCCCGGTGGTTGCCGCAGAAGGCCTCCTCCAGGAAGCCGCCCTGCGCGGCGAGTTGCCGGACGGCCTGCGCCTCGTCGCCCCTGGACGTCACGGACATCGCGACCTGCCGGCTGCCCGAGCTCCAGAGCTGCGAGCTGAATCCGGGCATCCCGCCGTCGTGCCCGTACACCGGCCCGCAGGACAGCTCCAGCCGGGCCAGTCCCAGGCCGTACGCCAGGGCCGAGGGCTTGCCGTCGATCTCCACCGGGATGGTGGTCGTCATCTGCCGCATCAGCTGGGGCGAAAGCAGCCGGCCGCCCACCAGGGCCTGCTCGAAGCGGTTCAGGTCGGCCAGGGTGGATATCAGCTCGCCCGCGGAGTTCGCCCAGGTGACGCTCTCCACGGTGACGTCCCGGTCCTTGCGGTCCTCCGGCGCCGGGCCCTCGGCGAGCGTCCAGTAGCCGTGGGCGTGCGGGCCCCGGACGTCGGTGGCCGCGCCGGGGAAGTACGTGCCGGTCATCCCCAGCGGCCGCAGGATACGCGCGGTGATCTCCTGGGCGTAGCCATGGCCGGTGACCCGTTCGATGATCATGCCGAGCAGGGTGTAGTTGACGTTGGAGTAGCTGAACTTCGCCCCCGGCGGGAAGTTGGGCGCGTGCGCCACCGAGGCGGCCACCACCTGCGCCGGGGTGATGCTGCGGGTCAGACCGCCCTGGTCGAGCCAGTCACGGATCACGGCGGGATCCGTGGTGTGCGGGAACAGTCCGCCCGCCTCGTTGGTCGGATCCCACAGGCCGGAGCTGTGGTTGAGCAGCTGACGGACGGTGATCCGTCCGCCGTCGGGGACCACCCCCGGCAGGTGGCGCCCGATCGGGTCGTCCAGGCCGAGCCGGCCCTCCCCCACCAGCTGCAGCACGGTGGTGGCGGTGAGGACCTTGGTGATGCTCCCGGCGCGGAACCGCCCGTCCACCCGCACCGGGGCACCGGTCGCGAGGTCGGCGACGCCCGTACCGGCGCGCCAGACGCCGCCCCCGCCACGGACCTCGGCGATCGCCGCGGCCGCCCCGGCGTCCGTCACCGCCCGCAGCGCGGCCATCCGTGCGGCGCCCTCGGCCCGGTCGGCGACGGGCGGCGCGGCGACAGGCGGCACGGCAACAGGCGGTGCGACGGCACCCTGCTCGACGGCGCCGGCCGAGACGACCGGCCCGGCGAGCGCCAGGCAGACCGCCGCTGCCACCACCATCATGGAACTCGTACGACGTGCCATGCGGCCCCCTCGTCCACGGCGGACCCCGCCCGCCTCCGAGTTCACAGCCTCGCCGCCGACCTGATACTCCGTCATCCTCCACCGGGAGGAACCCGTCGTACTCCCACCAACGTAGGCGCTACGCCGAACGGGGGAGGCCGACCGGCCTGCCCGAAGCCCCGGCGGGGAGGTCGGAGCCGGGAGGTCAGAGCCGGAACGTCAGAGTCGGACCGTCAGAGCCCCGGCGTCGGGCGGACCGGGTGCTTGCTCATGATCGACACCCGGTTGAAGGAGTTGATGGTGATGGCCACCCAGATCGCCGCCGAGAGCTCCTCCTCGCTGAACACCTCCCGCGCGGACCCGTAGGCGGCCGCCTGCAGCGCCGCGTCCGCCGGGTTCGTGGTCGCCTCGGCCAGGGCCAGCGCCGCGCGCTCCCGGGCGGTGAACAGCTCGGTGTCCCGCCAGGCCGGGAGCACGCCCAGGCGCTGGGTGGTCTCGCCCTCGCGCAGCGCGGCCCGGGTGTGCACGTGCAGGCAGAAGGCGCAGCCGTTGATCTGAGAGACCCGCAGGTTGACCAGCTCCACCAGTCGCCGGTCCAGCCCGGCCTCGGCCGCGGCCTCCCGGGCCGCCTCCGCGGCGGCGAGCAGCGCCTTGTAGGCCTTGGGGCTCTGCTTGTCGATGAACACCCGTCGCTCCGCCGGAACCACCGTCACGTCACTCACCTGGACTCCTAGACTTCCCGTTGCCGCCGTCGACTCGGCTCGCTGCCGTTCGACGCTTCGACACTCTGCCATGCCATAATAGTTGAATCTAGAACTATCTACTGGGCGCCGTCCCCGGGAAGGACCACAACCGTGAGCACCGCCGAGACCGAGCCGCGCCCCGCCGCTCAGCACCAGGAGCCGCAGGAGCCGCAGGACCGCCCGTACGTCGAGGTCATGTCCCCCCGGGACGTCCCGCTCGGCGGGCCGCGCGCGATGACCGTCCGCCGCACCCTGCCGCACCGCTCCCGCCGGCTGATCGGCGCCTGGTGCTTCGTCGACCACTACGGCCCCGACGACGTCGCCCTGACCGGCGGCATGGACGTCGCCCCGCACCCCCACACCGGTCTGCAGACCGTGAGCTGGCTCTTCACCGGCGAGATCGAGCACCGGGACAGCCTCGGCGTCCACGCCTTCGTCCGCCCGGGCGAGCTCAACCTGATGACCTCGGGCCACGGCATCTGCCACTCCGAGGTCTCCACCCCGGCGACCACCGTGCTGCACGGCGTCCAGCTCTGGGTCGTGCTGCCCGACGAACACCGCGACACCGCACGGGACTTCCACCACCACGTGCCCGAGGCCGTCACCCTGGACGGCGGCGAGGCCCGCGTCTTCCTCGGCACCCTGGCCGGCCGCACCTCCCCCGTCCCGACCTTCACCCCGCTCCTCGGCGCCGAGCTCACCCTCGCCCCGCACGCCACCGTCACCCTGACCGTCGACCCGGCCTTCGAGCACGGCGTCCTCGTCGACCACGGCGAGGTCCGCCTCGCCGACGCCGACCTCCACCCCGGCGACCTCGGCTACCTCGCCCCCGGCCCCACCACCCTGACCCTCACCAACACCGCCGACGCCCCGGCCCGGCTCGTCCTCCTCGGCGGCACGCCCTTCGAGGAGCAGATCGTCATGTGGTGGAACTTCATCGGCCGATCCGGTGAGGAGATCGTACAGGCACGAAACGACTGGGAGAAGAGCTCGCGCTTCGGTGAAGTGCATGGCTACGACGGTGCCCGGCTTCGGGCTCCGGAGCTGCCCGGCCTCCCCCTGAAGGCTCGCGGACGGGTTCGCTGACCTGCGGAGATGTTGTTCGCTGCCTGTGCCTGGCGGTTGCCGCCTGGTGCACAAGGGGCGCTACTCGGGCTGCGGCGAGAAGGCGCCCCTCATTAGCATGCGGGCCGTCCTGAGGCTCGAAGCCGAGGGCTCGCCGGGTCTCATGTTCGGCCATGTGTGGCACGGTCTAATCGGATCGATGCTGACTTTTTGCTGACCTTTCTGATGCACCATCAGCAACTGTCCGATACTACTAACGAACCAGACTCCTTTCCGGCAGTGCTACTTGCCGAGAGGTCGCTGCCATGGACCATCGTGTCTCCGGCGTCGGACAAGCCGCTCAGGCCAGGCAGGTGCTGCTGGACATCCTGCTGAGCAGGGCACCTACACGCACCCGGTCGGGCGCCACCAGAACGTGCTGGCCCGCTCCCCGTTCTCCCGGATCGAGGCCGCGCACTGGGGCCGGACGATTGCCCGAACCGCGGACGATGCGGCCGGCGTGCAGCGCTCCTACAGCTGTAGCAGCCCCCGCCAACTCGGTCGGACACGAAGGCGTTCGTGAAGGATGTCCACGACGCCCTGCTGGCCTTCGCCTCGTCCGGCACCTTCGAGCGGACGATCCGCATGGAGGCGATCACCGCCCGCCTCCCGTGACGGAGCCCTCTGCGGGATCCGGCAGCGTGAACTCCAGCAGCGGGTCTGTCACAGCCTCGCGCCAGTGTTCGCGGTGGCCGTCGGCGCGCAGTCGGAAGTACACGGTCTCGCGGCGCTCGTCGTCGGCGGTGCCGAAGTGGCCGCCGATGTTGTGGGCGAGCAGATAGTGGACGAGGATCAGGCTTCCGGCCGCGCCGGTCACCTGGCGCGGGGCGGGCAGATCCACGGGCGGGTAGGGCGCAGCGTCGCGCAGTGCGTCCGCGCCGTGGCGGCGCAGCCACGCTGCCGTGCTTAGATGCGTGCCCGGCCACACCCATAGGTTGCCGCGGTCGTGCTCACCCTGGTCGGTGAGAATGAGGCCGGCAAGGGCCGTGAAGGTGCCGGGGCGGCCGTCGTTTTCGGTGGGGGGGAGGCCGTCGATGTGCGGGGCGCCGGGGTGGTGCGGGTGCGGCGGTGAACGCCTGCTGGGCGACCTCGGGAGCCGGCAGGAAGAGCCCAGTGCGCAGGAACGCGATGGGGCTGTCCTCGTAGAGTGCGCGCAGGTCAGAGTTCCGGCCACAGGAACTACGAGCCGGTGCGGTCCGGGGCAGGCCGGCTGGGCCGTGAGATGCCCCCTTACCGCCCAAGGGCGAATCTTGCTGTGCCAATCGTAGCCCGGGTCATCGACCGTTGCGACAGTGCACGATGAACAGACAGGCGCATCGAAGCGCAGCGGCGCCTGCGACAGCAAGTACCTACGTCTTGCCCGCCCGTGGTCCAGGCAACGGAGCACCACCTGTCGCCTTGAGGAATTAGCCTCTCGGGGACCGAAACTGTAAAGGCGCCCAGCGGAATACCGCTGGGCGCCTTTACAGTTAGCTAGCTGAAGGCTGACTTTCTGGTGATGGGGTCACGCTGGTGCAACATTCAGCCTTCGTTGCGCTGCCCGTCCATATCGCCGTGAACCCACTGAATGCATTCTGGGCGGTCGCCGGTGCTCTTCCTGCAGAACTCCTCAAGGGCGGCGCGTACATCTTCAGTCGGGATAGCACTCCGAGGATCGAAGAAGTGCGGAATTCCAGGGTCCGCTACAACGCGAGGGTCGAAATCTGGCGGGTTCGGGTTGTCCGATATCCAAATATGCTCCGAAATATCGCCTTCCGGGGCATCATCTCGCATAACAAACCAAACGAGTCCGCCGAATCCAGTGGCCGAGTTCACGGAAATCTGAAGATGATTGTCGGGCCACCAGTCGGACGCTTCAGTGCGGCGCTGATTGGCAAAACTGAACTCCGCGCACTCGCCCGCGCTAACCCAAGGCGCGTCAGCCCTTTCGAATCGAAGATTCTCCATGACGTCTGCAATTAGCTCAGCCTTTTCCGGCCAGCTCTCGGCGTGATAGTACTGGCCGCGAATATGGGCATTGAGGATCACGGGGCGACGGCCTTTCCTTCGTACAATTCACCTTCCGCTGGCCCGCCAGGATACCACACCCTCATGGATGAATTCGCCGGGAGGATCGCCTCGATGGCGCCCTTGCATCCATATCTCCCAGAGCAAACTCCCGTGTCATTATTCATTACCACGGAAGCAGACTTTACGCCATTATTGCGCATCCACATTGCGTACTGAGCCTCGACGTGCTGAGCGGCTGTATAAACTTTAGCTTTAGGGTGGATCGGCGACCCGTGGACCCGCAGGTAGTCGTCCGTTTCTTTCACGAGGTCACTGAAGCCTCCGGCTTCAATTTCATCATGTATGTCCGCCCCGGTTTCGGGGTCGAGGATCCTCCCAGTAGTGACGCGCTTCCCCTTGAGCTCTTCGAGAACTCTCGCGACGGTGTCACAAGGCGCATTGTGCACCAGTACGTAGGACTTTCCGGCCTTGACGTAGTAGGTGTGGACTCCGTCAACGGTGAGGTTGTAGACGGTGTCGTCCTGTGCCCACCGGGTGATGGAATCGACCTGAAGAACGCTTCCGTCCTCAGTGCGAAGAGTGTCCCCTGCCTGGAGGTCCGCGGCGTCTACCCAGCGGTTCCTATTTTGCACCCAGAAGGGATGGTGGTCAGTCGCCGTGACAGATGCATTTCCGGAGTCTTCACTGCCGTCATGGAAAGCTATCTTGACCAGATTCTTCTGGCCAGATCCGGTAATGGTCGCGGTGACGCGGTGAGGCGTGGCGTCGCCAGACGGGCTGCTCGCGAGAACGGAGTCTCCGACCCGGAGGTCCTCGATGGGCTCAGTCGAGCCGTCGGCGAGCAGTACATCCGTGCCAGCTTCAAAGCTGTTGCAGGGGATGAATCGTCGGAGCGCAGATCGAGCTGAGAATGCGGCTAGTGATTCTTTTGCCGATACACCGAACTCGCCAGCTGGCCCCAAGGCGCCTGCGGCCAGTTCCTCACCGCTCTGATTTCCCTGCTTGAACTGAAATGAATTTGTTTTTGCTCCGTGCTGCTTGGCAAAATTCTTGACCTTGTCTGTGCCGCCCGTGCAGTCGTCGACGAACCAGCAGATCGGGTTTACGATATTTTCTACTGTTTCGGCAACCCTGGAGAAGCCCGTCAGAATTCCCCAGCCGACATCGGCGGCGGACCCGGCATTCCCATTGTCCTGGGCTCCTGAAGTGCCGCAGGGATTCTTGAGTACGTAGTAGCAGGTATTTCCGCCGCTGGGCTGCGAGTTACAGAAAAGGCCTTGGCAGGCGGATCCCCCGCCTCCGCAGGAGTCCTTGATACCGTCGGCGCACGGTGCGAGTCCCGTGGGGTCGCTGAAGTTGACCGGGTTGTTGTTGCTGTAGGCGTAGCCGTTCCACTGCTGAGGATCCCCAGGAATGAGGATGGGGTCAGGACTGATGAAGCGGCCGGCGGCAGTGTCGTATTGACGGGCTCCGAGGTTGGTGAGGCTGGTGGTGTCGTCTTTGCTGCCGCCGACGAAGCCCTTGGTCCCCGCCCACTGCCCGGCTGCCGGCTGGGTGCCGCGGGGGTTACCGAACGGGTCAGTGAGACGACGGGTGACGGTCTGATTCGCGTCCGTGTTGATCTGGACGCCGTTGGTGCCGTGCGGGTCTGCGGCTTGGATGAGAACGGTGCCTCCGCCGATGGCAGCGGTGACGCGGGTGTAGGTCAGGCCTCCGGGGGCGGCGATGGAGCGGACGTTGCTAAGCGAGCCGTTGGGAACCGAGGTGTCGAGGGTGAGCTCGTCGGTGGGCAGGTTGAGTGTGGTCTTGCCGGGGTTGCGGCGGATGAGCTGGTTGCCGTCCGCGTCGTAGAGGTACGTAGTGGTGCCGACCTGACCGGTCTTGGTGAGGGAGTCGAGCTTGTCCTCGCCGTTCCAGGTCAGGGTGGTGGTACCGCCGGTGTCGGTGATGGCGGAGGTGCGGCCCTTGGCGTCGTACTGGTAGCTGACGGCCTTGGTGCTAGCTGGCCCGCTGGTGGTTGAGGTGAGCAGGGCGTGGGGCCCGCCGGTTCCGCCGCCGGTGTTGGGGGCCGTGGTGGCGGTGTTGGTGCTCTTGGCGGCTCCGAAGGTCTGGGTGGTGGTGGTGTCGTTGAGGCTGTTACCGGTGATGTCGTGCTGGACGTACCCGGTGCGGTTTCCGGTCGCGTCGTAGGTGTAGGTGTTCCAGTAGGGTGCAGGGCCGCCGACGGTGCGCCCGCCGGGGCTGACGGTGGCTGGGCCGTCCTTGTTGATGCAGGCGCCGGTGCCGGGCACCTTGCTGGAGTTGCCTGTGCCGTGGATGGTGCCGACGGAGTCAGTCCAGTCCGCGATGGTGGAGGTGCCACCCGTATCGGTCCAGGCGCCTGTCAGTCGGCCGAGGTAGTCGTAGGTGAAGCACTGGGTGTCGGTTGTCGTGGCGTCCTGAATGTCGGTGACCGAGGTGATTCGACCGGACGGCGCGTAGGTATAGCTGATCTGGTCTGGTGAGACAGTTCCGACTTGGCGGTCCAGGAAGGAGTTGATGACCCGTCCGGTGGCCCAGTCGTATTGCTGGGTGGAGACGACCTGGGTGCCGTAGTCGCCAACGGTTGTCCGCACCGGGCGCGCGAGGGCGTCGTAGTCGACCTGCTGGACGATGGCCTGGTCGAGGCTAGCGGATCCGACCAGCAGGCCGGTGATGGTTCGGCCGTACGTAACTGATTCGGCCGGGAGTCCGCCTGCGGCTGGGATGTTGGTCTGCGTCGGAGCGCCGAGGACCGGGCTGTAGCTGTTGGTTGTGGTGTAGGTGCCGGCGAGCGCCCCTTCCGTGGACGGAATGGTGATGGAGGTGCCGAGTGGCCGGTAGGCGGTGTCGTAGCCGGTCACGGCTGTGGTGTAGGCAGCGCCAGCGCTTCCGCCGACGTAGCGGGTCGACGAGGTTGGCTGGCCCTTGGCGAGCGTGTCGTAGGTCCACGCCGCCAGCTGGTTCGCCGGGGCCACGGTGCCGTTGAACATGCCGGTCTTGCGGCCGAGCAGGTCGTAGGTGAAAGCGAGCGTGTTGCCCTTGGCGTCGACGGTGTGATCGATACGCGAGTCGATGTCGTAGAACGTCTGGGTCGCGCCGGTGTCCGGGTCGGACGCGGAGACCTGCCGTCCGCGCAGGTCGTAGGTCTTGGTCCAGGTGTTTCCGCTGCTGTCGGTGTGAGCCGCTGGCTGGCCAGCAGGTGTGTAGGTGTAGGTGGTGATGTCCGCGTCTGCGCTGTTGCCCGTCGCGGTCGGCGTGCGGTACTGCCAGAAGGCGGTGGTGCGTCCCCGTGCGTCAGAAACGGTGGAGGTAGGCGTGCCGCCGCTGGGTGGGGTGGTGTCGGTCCGGTCCACGCCTGGGTAGGTGGTGCTGGTGGCCCACTGGAGATTGCCGTAGGAGCGGAACTCCGAACGCACGACGCGCCCATTGCCGTCGTACGTGTTCCAAGTTTGGCCCGGTACCTGGCCGTCGGCTTGAGGGATGAAGATCGACTCGGTGGGGAAGGAGTTCTTCTCGTAGTACGGGGCGGAGGTCTTGATGACCCAGCCGTGCGTGTCGTAGACGGTGTCGGTGACCAGGCGCCCGTTCGGGCGGGCGTCGCTGGTGCGCTGGCTCTGGCGGGGGCGACCCAAGCCGTCGTAGAGATCGATGTTCGCCGAGTAGGTGGCCGCGTCGTCGTTGAGCGACTCCGTCTTGACGGTGGACGGCCCCGCCGAGCCCTTGAGCGTGTAAGTGAACTTCCGGCTTGGCAGCTGCGCGGTCGGACGGTCGGACGCCCAGACGGCAGTGAGCCGGCCGAGGGCGTCGTACTGCCCGGTGATGACACGGCCGTTGGCATCGGTGCTGGTGAGCGGAGACCCACGGGCCGGGTCCAGCGTGGTTGTGATGGCCCAGCCTGCTCCCATGGGTCCCGTGGCCTGTACCTGGGTCGGGAGCGAACCGGATGCCGGGGTGAGAACGATCTTGGTCGTTGAGGGCGTGACCGATGGTCCGCTCAGCTGAGTGTCGGCGCTGTTGTAGGTGGAGCCATCGGCGGTCGCCGTCGTCAGGCTCCGCCCGTAGACGTCGAAGGTCGTACTGCCGGCGTGCGTGTAGACGGCGTTGCCGGACTGGTCGAAGTGGTCGAGGACCTGGTTGCTGGTCGGGTCACCGGTTGTGCCAGCCTGTCCGAAGGCCTTGCCGTCGTAGAGCGTGCGGCTGCTGGACAGGGTGTTGGCGGAGGTGGCCTTGCCGGTGCAGGGCCCCTGGAAGGTGGTTTTCTCCGAGACGAGCGTGAGCAGTTGTGGGTTGTCGCTGACCGCGTAGTTGGTGGTGGTGCAGATCTCCGGGGTGGCGGTAGTGCCGTCTCCCTTGCTGTCGACCTTGACGACGCGGTTGCCGTTGGCCGGCTCCGTGGTCGTGACCGAGGTGGTCGTCCGCCAGCTGTTGTCGGCGAGCTTGGCCTTGGTGATAGCGGTGGTCTCGGAGTCTGGGCGCCAGGCGAAGATCTGCGGCGCGCCGGCACTCTGTGCGTGGGTCGCGGAGCTGGTCTGGCCGTTGTAGGTGGTGCCGGAGACAGCCGTGACCGTGCCGCCGGCTTGGTCGAAGGTCTCGCTCGCGACGACGCGGCCGGCGAGTTGGGCGCTGTCGGTGACGGTTCCGCCGAGCGGGCTGGGGACCTGGACGCTGCGCTTGGTCTTGCCGTCGGCTAGGTAGTCGCCGTCCATGCCGCGCAGGTAGGTGACCTTTTGCTGGGTCTTGGGAGCTTCGCCGGGGTCGGCGTTGCCGGTGGTGGTGGTCACCGACTGGTATCCGCGGAACTGGTCCCAGGTGCGGGTCTTGGGGTCAGTGAACTCGGCGTCGTTGCGGTGCCAGGCAGCGCCGCCGTTGTAGGTGTACTCGGTGGTCTTGCCGATGGTGGGGGTGGAGACGAGGTCCTGCTCGACGACCGTTTTGACGAGTGGCTTGTCGAACCAGTCGTTGACCGGGTCGGGTGAGGACTGCCCGGGCAGGTACCACTTGACGGGTATGCAGGCCATCGAGTTGTTGTCCTCGGAGGCTGGCATGTGGTTGTTGACCCGGGAGCACTCGGGGTCGTTGTAGATGACGTTGATGCGCCCGCCCATCTCGGTCGTGATGCTCTGGATGCGCGGGCGCATGAACATCGGCGAGGCCGGGACGAGGCCGTCGACGCGGTTGGCCCGCATCTTGTACTGGAAGCTCACTGGCGGCAGGTTCTTGATCTCCGCCTGGCCGTTGCTCGGCACGCGCTGGATGGAGTCGAGCTGCAGGAGCCGCTTGGTGCCGTCGCCGGGGTCGGCGAGCTGCTGGTTGAGGTTCCAGGTGTCGACGGTCCGGTAAGCGTTGTTCACCAGCACCTGCGTACTGATCGCGGTGAGGCGTTTGGTTGTGAAGAACGTCGGTGCGACGTTGGCGCAGGTGCTGTCGGTGCACATCTGGTCGACCGGCGTATCCGGCCAGGCATCCGCGTTGGCCGTCGTCCGCTGGTCCTCGGAGCAGGTGATCGCGCCGTTGGGTATGCAGCGTTCCGCGACGGTGAAGACGACCTTGGCAGCCGCGTTGGCGCTGCCCTTGGCGGCCTTCTGGTCGTTCAGACGCTGGCCGTAGGCGATCTCCTTGAGGTAGCCGGCCCGCTGGTAGTCGGCGAGGGTACCGTTGCCTGCATTCTGGATGGTGCCGCGCTTGTACTTGTTGCCCTCGGCGGCGTACTTGTAGGTGGTCAGGTTGCCGTGCGGGTCGACCACGTAGTCGAGTTGCCATCGCCAGGCCATCTGGCACCACGAGTTCTTCCCGCTGCCGGAGTTGTAGCAGGGGTCGCCGCTGTTGGGCGAGTACACGGGCCCGGTCAGGACAGAGTTCGCAGCGGGGTCGCTGCCGTCGCCGCCCGGCAGATGGTTGAGGCCGAAGTAGTACTGGACACCGTCGGGCGTGGTGATCCGCCAGTACTCCATGCCCTGATAGTCAATGTCGCCCGTGGCCTTCGGCGCCCCGGTGAGCTGCTCGACCTTGGTTCCGTCGTCGCTCTCCAGGTGCCAGATCCCGGTGGCATCGTCGCGTACGATGGCGCCGGAGTGGCCGCTCAGCGAGAGGGTGGCATTCTGCCCACCCCAGCACTGGTCAGGGGAGCCGGTGATGCCAGCCTTGTCGCAACTGTGGTAGGACCGCTCGATGAAGCCGGGCTGGTAACCCCAGCCGTCGCCGATCCAAGAAGGCTGGGCGTTCGTCGCGGACGTCTTGCCGTCCACCTCGGCAGAGTTGTAGCCCAGCGCCACAGCAGGTGCCGCACCACCGAGCCCAGGCGGAACCTGGATCGGGTAACTGTAAGTGAAGTTGCCCGCGTTGGACCCGGAGGTCCACGCCGACGACGGGGAAAGTGACGTCGCAGTGTAGTTACCCAAGGCACCCGACGGCGAAGGCGCCGCCGCGAGGACCACCGAGCCGCCGGCGCTGCCTGAACTGGCCGCCACCGTACCTGCGGATGCGGTGGAGAAGGACGCCTTTACGGCACCGTTCTGCCCCTGCGAACGGGTTGCAGGGGGCAGGGTGACCTCAGCGGTGATCTCGCCATGCCCGTCGGCTTTTGCTTGAAGCGGTGTCTGGGTGCGGCACTCGGGCTGGTCCGGCGAGGTCAGTGCACAGGCCGGAAGGGCGACGAGCGAGGCTCGGTCGGACCATCCGGTGGCCTGCAGTGCCTTCAGATCCAGTGTGACGTTCGCCGCACGCCCTTCGCCATCGGCGGACGCTTCGGCATCGGACAGGGCGATGAGTGGGCCAGTGACACCGGCGGCCTTGCCCTTGTCCTGTCCGGTCACCTGGACCGTGACAGTCCGAGCGCTTTCACCCGTGCCCGTGCCGGGCGCGACTCGGACTGCCAGCTTCCCAGCCTGTGAGCCGGTCGTGCCTCCCGAGGCGGGCGAAGCACCGCCGGTTGCGGATCGCGCAGCCTGTGCCTCTGGACTGTCGGCCCCCACCGCCACCGTCGCCGTACCGGTCACCAGCGGTGCTGCGGGCTCGGGCTTCCAGGCCGGGGCCGCTACCGCGGGAGTGGCCGCTGTCTGGGCGTCCCGTCCCGGGACCGAGACGGTTTCGTTGCCGAGTGGTGTGTGTGGGGGTGTCCAGACCTTCCCCTTCGGCGCGGGGTACGTCCACGCCACCGCTGGCGGTGCGGTTATCGCGGTCATCGCAAGGGCAACCATCATCGCTACCGCAGGCGACCGCCATCGGCCTTCTGCTGGTCTCCCAGCCCGTTTGCGGGCAGGCCAAACCATCGTCACATCTCCTCAGAAATTATCGACACAGCATCAAATGGGCATAACGATGCCATGATCAATGTGACGATAAGTGAAGAATCGAACACGCCGCCAGGGTGCCCGGTTGCCACTCATGAGAATTTTGCAAAGCCTTGACGTGTGAATCTAGTGCGTATCCGGACATGTCCTCGCAAGGCGGAAGCCGGTTTGACCTAGCAGCAGGTCAGGCCACATCGTTCCCATTCGAACGCAACGCCCAGACGGGGTTGCACACTGGGAGGGGAGCACAGGGTCAGACATGTCCATCACTTCACACGCATTTCAACCCACGCCACCGTCACCACCTATACGTAAGCGCGCGATCCGCTTTGCCATTCTGGGTGTCAGCTATGCCCTGAGCGTGGGCCTGCTGACCATGCCCGCCGCATTCGCCACCGACGCCACGCCTCCGCCCTCACACGGGCCGACGGGGCCGATCCCGCCGCTGGTGCCCCCGACGCCGGGACCGGCCCGCACACCACTGCAACAGGCTATGGTTGACGCGGTCACTAAGGCGAAGTCGACGGGCAAGGCGGTTGTTGTGGACGCCATGACCAACGAGGTGTCCAAAACCGTCGCGAACCCGAACGGGACCCTCACCACCACCGACAACGCCCAGCCCGTGCGCACCAAACAGAACGGCGCGTGGGCCGACCTCGACTCGACCTTGCGGTCCAACACGGACGGCACCCTCAGCCCCGCAGTCGCGAGCACCGCCCTGGCGTTCTCCGGCGGTGGCAGCGGCCCCATGGCCACCGTCGCCACCACCGATGGAAAGAAGCTCTCCGTCGGCACGCCGTTCGCACTGCCCAAGCCGGCCTTGAACGGGGCGACCGCTACCTACGCGAACGTGCTGCCCGGCGTCGACCTCCAGCTGACCGCGTTGCCCATCGGCGGGTGGCGCGACGTGATCGTGGTTCGTACTCCCGAGGCGGCCGCCAACCCGGCGCTGAAGACCCTGCGGTTCCCGGTCAGCGCCCAGGCCCTGGTGGTGACCTCTGACGCCCAGGGGCGCATCGACGTCAAGGACGACAAGGGGGCGCTTCGATTCCGCTCGCCCTCGCCCCTGCAGTGGGACTCCTCGACGACCACCACATCCCCCGCAGCCGCGCCGAAGACCGTGAAGGCCGCCTTCGCCGCTGCGCCTGCCGCCGACACGGCACCTGCTCCCGCGGGCGGCATACGTTCGTCCGCCGAGGAGCCGGGCGACGGGGCGAACGTAGCCGTGATCGCCACCAAGGTCACCTCCTCGGCGATCGAGCTGACGCCGAACCAGGAAGGCCTCGGCTCGGGCACCGGCCCGTGGTACCTCGACCCGTCCCTGGTTGCTACGAGCTCGGTCCAGGGTTCGGTGGAGGTCCAGGAGAACCACAAGACGGCGGAGAACTTCAACAAGAAGAGCAACCTGGCTACAGGCTACTGCGGCTACCACAGCAGCGATCCGAACCTGGACTGCGGCAGTGAAGGCCGCCAGCGTGCCTACTTCCAGTTCGGCATCAACTCGGCGCTCTACACCAAGCCGAGTGGCGCCGAGAGCCCGCCGACCATCTTCAACTCCGTACTCAACGCCCAGGTCACCGGCGCTTCCAGCCCGGGGACAGACACGCCGCTTGAGGTGTACTCGGCTCCTAAGCCCATCTACGAGCACACCAGCTGGAACGACCAGCCCTGCGGCACCAACGGCAATGTGGTGATGGAGAACTGCCCGGCGGTCAACGGCCAGACACTCAAGGGCACCGGCCCGCTGGCCATCGACGTGACCGACATCATGAAGCAGGCGATCGCCGGTCAGTGGCCATGGTGGACCGCCGCCATCGCCCCGCAGGGCAATGAGTGGGACAGGTCGTTCCGGCACCAGGTCGCCAACAACCCGTACATCACCACCACTTACGACATCACCCCGACGGTCTGGTGGCCGCGGACCACCCCGTCGCCGGGCTTTGCGGGCAACAACAGCACGGCCGCGTGTACCAGCGGTGGCGCCAACCCCTGGGATAACCCCGGCTGGGTTGGCAACAACCAGGAGATCTACCTCACGGCCAACAGCTACTCCCCCGCAGGGCAGTCGCTCTACACCGGCTATCACATGTGGGACGACAACGACCCCAACTTCAGTGCGGTGCCAGGAGCGTGGGGCGGAAGCTACAACGACCCGGGTCCGACCGTGAGTGTGGGAGCCCTGTCGGACGGTCACCAGTACGGCTGGACCGCCCGCTCCACTGACAACACCCTCACCTCGCCCATGACCGCGTGGTGCTACTTCCGCGTAGACAAGACCAACCCCCGCGTCAGCATCAGCTCCACCGACTTCCCGCCCTCTGGCACCCCCAACCCCAGCCCGGCCAAGTACATGAACGACCAGGGCACCTTCACCATCAACGCCGAGGACCCCGTTCCCGGGCAGGGCCTGCAGGCCTCCGGTGTCGCCTGTGTGCGGGTGAGCACCGACCCGACCCCGGTCGTCGGCTGGAAGTGCGGCCAGGATGGCACCCTGCCGCCGGGCACGCCGTACACTTATCAGCCACGCCGGTGGGGCACCAACACCCTCTACGCCTGGGCCATGGACAACGCCGGCAACTACAGCCAGCCCGCCATCTACAACTTCTACGTCCCCTGGAAGCCCGGCACGCAGCCGCTGTTCGGCGATGTCACCAACGACCAGCAGCCGGACATCGTCATCGCTGACAAGAACGGCGACCTGCGGATCACCGGCGGTATCACGGATCCGACCAACCCCTTGGTCGCTCCCGCGTCTGCCGCGCCCGGCAACCGCCAGTACGGGGCCACCTGGGCCGACTACCAGATCAGCCACCACGGCTCCCTCATAGCCGGGCAACCGGTCGACCAACTCGTCGTCCACTACACAGGCACCGCAGCCGAGCTCAAGAAGGTCCTCTACGTCATACCCAATGACGGAACCGGGCGCTTCGACCAGAACACCCCCATGGCCCCGAGCCGCCCCACCAGCTGCAAGGTCTACGGCACCGGCGCAGCGTGCGACGGGTACAACAGCGGTGACTGGAGCAACGTCACCCAGGTCATCGCCTTCGGCACACCCAAGGGCGAGGCAGTGGGCCCCAAGCCGGGCGACCCGACGAAGACGGTCTTTACTACACAGACGTCCATCATGACGCTCGAGAACAACAACCTCTACCTCTTCACCCCTGTTGGCAACCTCCTGGGGAGCGCGACGCTCATCCCCACCGCCTCCGGCAGCTGGAACGACTACGAACTCATCAACCCGGGTGCAGCGAACGGACCCACGACCAACCCCATCACCAAGGCGACCACGAACCAGCCCACGCTCTGGGCACGCAACCGCACCAACGGAAACATCTACGCCTACCCCCTCGGCTGGAACGCCGACGGCACCGTCGACTACTCCGCCCTCACCAAGCCCGACACCGGTGCACCCATTCTGACCGGTGCCAACTGGACCTCCGCGGCACAACCGAAGGTCGGCGCCGCAGACCTGAACAACGACGGCTACCCCGACCTGTGGGCCATCAACACCAGCAACGCCATCACCGTCTTCCCCGGCAAGAGCAGCAGCGGCACGAAGAACGCGGTCGACGGCTTCAGCGACTGGCAGTTCCTCGGCTACGCCGACGTCAGCACCTCGCTCCACCCCAACCTGGCCACCTGGCAGTGCATGGACGCCTGGGGCGGCCCCCGGGACGGCGCACCACTGGCAATCGGCAGCTGCTGGAACACCGTGAACCAGCGATTCAACCTCAGCACCGACGGCACCATTCGGGCCGGCGCCTACTGCGTCTCCACCGTCGGCGACGCCAACACCAACGGCACCCAACTCACCCTCACCAATTGCGACGGCCGACCCACCCAGAAGTGGTCCGTACGACCGGACGGCCGCATCATCAATCAGACCACCATCACCGGGGGCGACCCCAACACCGGCCGCTGCATAGAGCTGAACAACTCACACACCGAACAGGGCACCCGGCTCGACATCTGGGACTGCCCAGGCCTCTTCGACAACAGCCGCTGGACCCTCCAGCCCGAACGGACGCCGTGACCTGCCGGCCACCCCACGACGTGACCTGACATGACCTTCGAAGAGGCGAGACTTCGGACCGTTCCGGAGCCTCGCCTCTTCGTTCGCCGGCGGCGAGTAGTCGGCCGGGTACCAGTGGGCGGCAGGTTGGCGAGTGTCGGTCCGCCACCTGCCGGCCAGGTGAGGGATTGTTCAGCCACTCCCGGTCACAGCTTTGTTCACCAGCTCAGAAAGGCACGAAGACCCTCGGACAGAGGTCCCTGGAATGTGCAGCAGTACGTGGCCCCTACAGGTGAGGGTGACCTTGTCCAACGCGGGGTGTCGCGGCCGTCGTAGGTGTGGGAGATGTCCTCAACGGTGATCGTCTCGGGGCGCTCGGACAGCGGTGTACCGCCCGTGGGGACGGCCCTGGTAGGTGCAGCGGGACGCCCACTCACGCCAGTACGCCGCGGTGCGGGTCAGTGCTGCGCGGGAGCTGCGTATGTCGGGTGCCCGGTTGAACGAGGGGCACCACGTGAGGGAGAAGGTGACGGACTCGCCCGCGGTGAGCGTGAAGTCGGCGCGGGCGCCGTCCTCGGCGACGGTGTGGTGGAGGCCGTCGAGCCAGTAGGAGTCGGGGTGGACGGTCGCGCACAGGCGTGCGGTGTTGCCTCGCTCGGTGCGGGTGACCAGCGGCGTGGTGGCGCCGTAGCCGGGGCGGGCGTGGAACAGCGAGGTCATCCCGACCGTGCCGGTGAGGCCTTCGACGATCCGCATGATGCGGGCCGCCGTGGTGCCCAACGGCATGAAGTCGATGACCCGGATGCTGCCGCCAGGGGTGTCCCACTCGTGTTCCAGGACCATGGTGCCGTCGCGGTAGCGTCGCCGGTCCGCCGTCAGGGGGAACCCGTCGGTGGCGGGACCGATGCGCCAGAAGCCGTGGTCCTCGGTGCCGAGCAGGGCGGCGAAGACCGCCGGGGAGTCGAACCGGGGCAGGCACAGCCAGTTGACGGTGCCGTCTGAGCGGACGAGTGCGCCGGTGGCGGTGCTGCTGATGAGACCGTGGTCCTCGATGAGGGGGCGGTAGCGGTGCGGGGTGAAGAGCGTGGGCATGGAGATTCCTGACGGCGGTGGCGGAGTTCAGCGTCGGGCGGTGGCCGGGGCACTGAGGTGGTCGAGAGCGGCGCGCACGGCTGCGGCGAGATCGATGGCGACGGCCAACCGGGGTATCGCGCCGTGCAGTTCAGCGCGGACGAACCGCTGGAGGCGGTCCTCGCCGTCGCAGCCGACGACCAGCTCGGTGCGCGAGCGGTGGAGGAACCGCTGGCGGACATCGAGGACCTGCTGCGCGCCGTGCGGGCACCAGAGAAGGACGACGCCGATGCGCCGCAGGTTGTGCTCCTGCCAGCCGGCCGGTGTGCCCGTCCCGGAACCGGGGCGGGACCGAGGCCGGGGGTTAAGGACGGTGCCGGTGAAGCCGGCCGCGGCCAGGAGGGCGACGGCGTCGGCCTGCCAGCCGGGACGGCCGGCGCCAGAACTGGCCAGATACAGGGATGGGGCGCCGTCAGGGGTGTAGTGCTGCGGGTATTCGACCAGCCTCACCGCGCACCGCCGGAGAGGGAGGCGGTGGCCAGGCTGGGCCGGCCGAGCAGGAGGACCATGACGACCGCGTGGGTGCGAGTGCGGCCTCCGATGGCGGTGGTGGCCCGGGTGATGACGCCGCCGATGGTGTCCTGGTTGATGCCGGTCATCCGAGCGACGGCGCGCACCTCGTGGGTGGCGAGCAGGGTGAGCACCTGGTGGTCGCGCGGTGTGAGGTCCGGGAGTTCGGCGGGCAGGGCCGCGCGCAGCTCGGCGGTGTCGAGCTGCTCGGAGGTGATGAGGTCGGCGATGGCGCGGGTACGGTCGGCGAGGCCCCGGCGGTGCATCACCCGCGACATCGTGTTGGCGGCCGAGCTGGCGGAGCAGCCGAGCTGCTCGGCGGCGCCTTCGTAGGAGTGCCCGAGGGCGAGCTGCAGAGCAACGCCGTACTCGCGCTCGCTCAGTCCGGTGACGCCCCTGGCGGCCACGCTGAGGGCTCCGGCGCGGCTGAGGAGAGCACGGCGTGCTCCACCGGCTTGGGCCTCGTGTGCCACCGCTTCGGTGGTGATGACCAGGCAGTTCCCGACCGGAAGGCCGAGTGCGCGGGCGGCGGCGCGGTAGGGGTTGAGGCCCTGCTCGCGGGACTCACCCGCCGACACGGACGCGGACCACACGTTGGGGACGCGCTGCGTGGTGAGCATGCCGGCCACGTCGAGGCCGAGGCGCTCGGTGACCAGGGCGCAGGGGATCGCCATGGACCCGGCGCGCATCAGCAGCCGCACCAGCGGTGCGGGGACGGTGGCCGGCACGGGGGCGCCTGCGGCCAGGAGCACGGGCGCGGCCCCGGACAGGCGAGTGACGGGCAGCTCGGCGAGCGCCGCGGCGTCGACGAGGACGCCCGCGCGGTTGATCAGGTGGCGGTCCAGGTCGCGGGCCGCCAGCCCGTCGGCAGGTGGTCGTAAGGTGCTCATCTTCCGTCTGGGGTTGAAGGGGTGCGGCCCGGGCCCGAACGGCCGCCATGGGTTGTGCGGGTGCTCAGTCCGGTGGGAGCGGTTTCTGCGAGGAGGAGCCAGAACGGCGCTTGGGCGCTGAGCGTGAGGCGATCAGCCGGTCGGCGACGGCCAGGGTGCCGAAGGCGACGAGGGCGAAGATCGCCAGATAGAGCGGCTGGGCGAGCTCGGTGCGGTGCTGGAGGAGGTAGACGACGGCAGCCCCGACCTGGACTCCCAGCAGGAAGCAGACCAGCCCGACGGCGGCCCGGCCGCTGGTGCGACGGGTGTTCACGCCGCGTGGCCGCGGGGTGTGATGGCACGGGCGAGTGGCTCGGCGGGCCACGTGGGGTCGATGTCGCTGAGCAGGACCAGGCCGGCCAGGACGGCGGCGATGCTCGCCTGCACCTGGTTGCGGACCCCCAGCCAGGAGCGCAGGTCCCGGCCGTACCCGCGCATCGTGCCGGTCGAGACGCCGAAGTCGGCCGCCAGCTCCGGGGTGGTGCGCCCGCCGACCCAGCCCGCGAGGAGCCGCTGGAGGCGCCGCGGAAGCTGAACTGCGGTGGTGAGCGCGGTACAGGGCTCGGTGGTGCCGGTGACGATGCCGTACGCGGCGCCCCAGGCGACGAGCTGCAGCGCGGTGCGCGTGCCGGTGGTCGTGAACAGCGCGCGGACGGCGGCGTCGACATCGGAAGGGGCCAGGCTGAGGGCGGGGTCGGCCGCGATCGTGCGGGTCTGGGACTCGGCGGCAATGTGGGCGAGGAGCCGGATGTCGCGTTCGGGCAGGTTGTGGGCGGGAAGGGTGGTGGCCATGGCGGCACCTCCGGTGGTCGGCGGGCGGTTCACGGACGGTCAGTGGTTGGGGAACCTGGCGCGAGGTGTTCCAGCAGGCGGGGGCCGAGGCGGGCGGCTTCGCCGGTGCCGATGACGAGCACCAGGTCGCCGGGCTCGACGAGCCGGGTGACGAGCTGCTCAACGTCGGACTCGCACGGGCCCGACCGGGCCCGGTGAACTTGGTCGGCGCTCAGGGCTGCGGTGGCGGCGGTGGCGACGGCGTCGAGCGGGTCGGGGGCGTTCAGCGTGGTCAGCGGGGTGGCGGTCGGCAGCAGTACGGCGTGATCGGCCTTGGCGAGGGCGGCACCGAGCTTGGCGGCGTGGGCGGTGGTGCGGGCGATGCCGTCCGGCTCCAGCACCGCGATGATCGAACCCTCGGTCAGGAGCCGGGCAGCTTCCACGTCCGTGCTCACCTCCTGCGGGTGCCGGGCACGGGACTCAAACACGGTGACGCTCGCCCGGGTGCCGAGTTCGGCGAGGGACCGCTCGACGCCCGCGAACGCGGCCAGGCGCTCGGCGACCGCCTTCGCGTCCTCGCCGACGGCGAGGGCGGTGGCGATGGCCGCGCAGGCCGCCAGGGCGTGGTGGTGACCGGCGATCGGCACGATGAACTGGTGCTGCTCGCCCTGGTAGTGGAGGGTGAGGAGGTACTGGCTGCCGAGCCACCGCGGCGTGAGGACCCAGACGTCGGCGCTCTCGTCGAGGCCGACGGTGACCGTGGTGGGGCCGGGGCGGTCGGTGAGCCTCTCGTGCACGATTCTGGCGCCGGTGTCCCAGGTCGGCAGGACCACGGTGTCGGCGGAGCGGGCGAGACTGGTGGCGGCGTCCAGGGCTTCGAGGTTGTCCGCGAAGTGCGGGGCGTTGGCGGCGGCGGCGGCGATCAGTGCCACCGACGGGGACGGCCGCCGGTGGAAATTCGGGCCGGTGGGGCGAGAGTTCCAGGATCCGGGGGCCGCGGTCTCGTACGTGTCGGCGTCCGGGCACAGGTCCACGACGAGGCGCGGGCCACCGCCCTGGCCGGCGGAACCGCCGATGCCAGGGGCGTTGAGGATCCAGCCGGTTCGGCCGTCGGCAAGTGCCGCAGCCAGAACGGCTGCCGCGGTCGTGGTGCCGTGGCTGCCGCCGACGGCGACCAGCGGATGGCCGAAGTCCTCGCAGAGCACGGCGAGCGCGTGCGCGCGGGCGAGAATCGGCAGTCCCATGGCCTGGGCCCGGTCGAGTTCGGGGTGCGGGGCAGTGACGGCCCCAGGCCACACCACGACCGTTCGGTCGTTGCGGATGTGCCCTGGGTCGGAGCCGACCGTGAGGTCCACGCCGGCCGCGCGCAGCCGGTCGGCGGCGGGGCTGTCCTGCTGTGCGGGATCGATGCTGCCGGTGACATCGTGGCCGCGGGAGGCCAGCCACAGGGCGAGGCCTTCCATGCCGGATTCAGCGGCGCCGACCAGGTGGGTCTTGGCCAGCAGGCCGGGCCCGGTGGGGGCGGGCTTCGCGCTGTTCTTCTGGGGGTGGACGGTGGTGTCCATGAGAGTCTCCGGCATGGTCAGGAACAGGGGGTGGGGTGGAACCGGGACGGCCGCGGGCTCGGGGGTATGGCTCCGCGGCCGTCCCGGGGCTCAGGCCTGGGCGAAGCCGCGCGCGAGCTCGACGTCGGTGACGCGGGCGGCGTGGTGGTCCATGTCCAGGCGGGCGAGGCAGGCAAGGTGGGCAACGACGTGCTCGCCCAGCAGCGCGGAGGCGAGGGGGCTGGACTCGAACGCCTTGACGGCGTCCCCGGCGTGGCGAGGCACCTCACGCAGGTCGTCGTCCCGGTCGGCGTCGCCGGTGACGGGCTCGCCGGCCTTGAGGTCGCCGGTGACGCCGTGGCGGACGGCGGCGACGGCGGCGGCGAGTGCGAGGTAGGGGTTGGCGTCCGCGCCGGGCAGGCGCACCTCCAGGTGCAGGCCCGGTCCGTGGCCGACCACCCGCACCGCACAGGAGCGGTTGTCCCGTCCCCATGCGATCCTGGACGGTGCGAACGGGCCCCCGAGGCGCTTGTAGCTGTTCACATACGGTGCCCATATCGGCACGGTGGCGGGCAGCACCTCCAGCAGCCCGGCGACGGCCCGTTCGCCCAGCTCCGACAGCCCGTGCGGGTCGTCCGGGTGGGTGAGGAGCGGCTTCCCGCTGGCCCACAGGGACAGGTGCAGGTGCATGCCGGAGCCCACCCCGTCTGCCGGGGCCGCCATGAACGTCGCTGCCAGGCCCTGGCGGTCCGCCAGCGCCCTCGCGGCGTGTTTGAACAGCACGTGCTGCTCGCACGCCTCCCGGGCCCGGCCGTAGGGGAAGGTGACCTCGATCTGGCCCGGGGCGCTCTCCAGCTTGACCGCCTCAACCGGAAGCCCCGCCCTGGACAGGGCCTGCCGCAGCGACCGCGAGAACCCGGCCACTCCGGTCGTGCGGTCAAGGGCGTAGTCGCGGTTGTCCCATGTCACCGGTTCCAACCGCCGCCAGCCGGCCGCCGCCGCGTCGGCGGTTGTGCCCTCGTAGACGACGAACTCGGTCTCGATCCCGACCCGCACCTCGTAACCCAGGCCGTGGAGTTGGTCGAGCTGCTCGGTCAGGATGGTGGCCGGGGCCAGCGGATGCGGCCGGTCGCCGTCGACGGGTTGGGCGAACACCACGGCGGTGCCTGGCTCCCACGGGAGTACGCGGGCTCGGTTGAGATCGGGCACCAGGGCGATGTCGCCGAAGCCGGACTCCCAGGAGAACGTGCCACTGTCCTGGGGTGTCATGCTCAGGTCCGTGCCGATCACGTACCCGCACATCTCTGGGCGGATCCGGCCCTGCGCCAGCCGTGCCAGCAGCACCTCGGCGTCGAACTCCTTACCCTTGAGCCGACCTTGCGGATCGACGACGGCAAGCATCACGGTGTCCAGGCCGAAGGCCTCCACCAGCTCCGGCAGCCGGCCGACCGGCGCGATGATGTCGTCGGTCGCACCCGTGAGCCGGCTGTCGGTGCGCATCGCGGGCCTCATACGATCTGCTCCTCAACCGCGGCCAACTGCGGATCCTGGACGACCGGCACGGAGAACCTCCGGCCGGCCAGCCGCCACCACAACGCCGCCAGCGCCAGGACCACCAGCAGGGTGACAGGGGCGTAGTTGAACGTCTCCACGGTGACGGGGAAGCGCTGGGGCAGGCACACCAGCACAGTCAGCACGACCACCCACGCCACGGCGGTGATCCCGACCGGTCGGCTCCACCGGCCCAGATTCCACGGCCCCGGGATGAACCGGTCCCGCTGCCGCAGCCGCAGGTAGACGGGCACGATGTACGACGGCGTCATGCCGATGACGTTGACGGCGGTGACCGCCCCGTACGCGGCCGCGTTCCACATCGACGGCACCGCCAGGACGAACGCCACCCCCACCGACAGCCACACCGCCGGCACCGGAACCCTGCGCGGCGACACCCGGCGCCAAGTCGCCGATCCGGGCAGTGCGTTGTCCCGAGAGAAGGCGTAGACCATCCGCGAGCACGCGGTGACCTCGGCGGATCCGCAGAACAACTGGGCGCCGATCACGATCAGCAGAAGTGCCTTCGCCCCGGTGGTCCCGAGCGCGTCCAGGAAGACCTGCGCGGGCGGCACGTCCGCCGCGGCGGTGCCCGCGTAGTCCTGCACTGCGAACAGCAGGCCGGCCAGCAGCACGAACCCGGCGATCAGGGAGACCCAGATCGAGCGGACGATGCCCTGTGGTGCGGCGACCCGCGCGTTCGTCGTCTCCTCGCTCAAGTGGGCGCTCGCGTCGTAGCCGCAGAAGGTGTAGCCCGCCAGCATCAGACCGACTGCCGACACGTAGATCGGATTCGACCAGCCGGTGCCGTTGGCGAAATGCCCGAACACCCAGGACGGGGACTGGTGGTGGGAAGGGACGGCCGCGAGCACGCCGACGATCACTAGCACACCGCCGATGTGCCACCACACGGAGATGCTGTTGAACAGGCTGACCAGCCGAACGGCAAAGACGTTCAGCAGGGCGTGCAGCACCAGGACGCCAGCGAAGATCGTGAGGATCAGGCCGGGGGTCGCCTCAACCCCCCACTGCAGGTCGGCGAATGCCGCCATGAACGAGGCAGCGCCGTAGTCGATCCCGGCGATCCCACCCAACAGACCGAGGAGGTTCAGCCAGCCCGTCGTCCATCCCCAGCGTGGACCGCCCAGTTGCCGGGCCATGTAGTAGAGCCCGCCGCTGGTCGGGTAGGCGGAGGTGACCTCGGCCAATGCCATGCCGACCAGCAGCACGGCCAGGCCGACACCGAGCCAGCCCCACATCATCACGGCGGGCCCGCCACTGATCAGGCCGAATCCGAACAACGTCATGCAGCCGCTGAGGACCGAGATGACCGAGAAGCTGACGGCGAAGTTGCCGAACAGGCTCATCCTGCGGACCAGTTCGGGCTTGATCCCGAGTAGCTGCAGATGATCGTCATCCCCGTGGTGAAGGGGAACGCGTTCAGAACGTGGCATGAGGCAGTCTCCGAGGAAGGTCGGTGGTGTCGGGGCCCGGTTCGCTGACCGGGAAAGGAGAAGTGGTCAGCGGCTGGCGGCGCACGACTGGGCCAGGGCCTGTCGGAAGAGCTCGTCCGGCCGATCGCCGACGCTCACCCACGGCTGGGAGGAGACGAAGGGCGCCATCGCCGCGAACACCTCGGCAGCATCGGCGGGACGACGGGCCGCCCAGAGCGCGTGTGCCAGGTGGCTCTCGTCCAGCACCGGCCACCGGCCCTGCTCGCCGGGTGCCGCCCGCCAGTTCTGGTAGGCCCGCAGCACCGCGGCACGGATCCGCTCGTTCTTCGTCCACAGCAGTTGGTCCGCCGTCCGACGATACTGATCGACGAACGCGTACAGCGGTAGGGCGTGCAAGGGCGCCCCCGCCGGCGCGCCGGGCAGGAAAGCCGCCAGGAACTCGGTCGCCGTGCCGGAGCTACCGCGGGCGAGCCAGACGCGCAGCATCCGGTGGAACGCCTCCCGGTTCCAGGGGTCCGCCCGCCGGGCCTGGGCGAGAAGCCCCCAGGGCCCGGGCGGAAGCAGCTGGTCGGGCGCCGGAACCCGGTGCTCGGGACGGGACTGGCCGGGATCCAGCTGCGCCAGGGCGAGCAGGCAGATCCACGGGACCGGGTCGTCGGTGAGGGTGGCCGCAGCCTCCCAGCACAGCTCTCGGGCGGAGTGCTCCAGCCGGGCGACCGTCCGGGGATCAGTCGGTTGCGCACTTGCCATGAGAGCCCGCTCCACGGCCGCCCGCGCCAGGAGGGTCACCAGCCCGACGCTGTCCGCGGCCTCGGCGCGCCAGTGGTCGAGGACATCCGTACGCGACGCGACAGCGGCGAGCACCTGGCTACGAGCCGTCCACACCGGCCAGTTGCCCCACGAGCTCGCCAGCACCGCGTGGGCAGCCATCCAGCGCCCCTGCTGCAACTCCTCCACAGCCCCACGAAGCTCGCCGTCGTGGCCGGCAGGGTGCTGGATGAACCGACCTGGATCAAGTGCGAAGGCTGTGTCCACGGCCGGTGTCCCTCCTGGAGGCGATGCCGATCGCGCCCAAGACCTGGGCGAGAGCGCTGGGCAAGTGCGAGGACCCGAGCCGGTGCGATGGTCGAGTCCGTTCGGTGCTGCCCAACTTGGGCGGGTCATACGGAACCACCAGCCAAAGCCCCTGTGACAGTGCAGACTTGTTGCATCGTGTGGCGTTGATGTTGAAAATCTGCCCATGACCTGCGGAGTCAGCGGTCAAAAATTCTCTTGGGGGTGCGCAATGGCGCGATGGGGGCGGCTCGCCGTGTTGCGCAGGACCGCCGGCTACACCCAGGAACAGCTGGCTACGGCAATGGATGTGGATCGGGCGACAATCCACCGATGGGAGAACGGCAAGGCGACGCCTCGCCCGTGGCAGATGCCGAAGCTCGCCGAGCTACTGAAGGTCTCCCGGAATGAGTTGCGCTCGGCTGTCTTCGGGAACCCGGATTACGGTCCGCAACCAGAACCAGGGGCAGGGCCAGGCGAGTCCCCGGTGGTCGCGCTTTCGCTGCCGGAACCAGGTATTGCCGAGCAAAGAGCCGCTTCCGGCGTTGGCGATGCCGGACAGCGGCTCGCCATGGTGGACTCCCTGATCAGCGACTGGGCATCCGTCAACTCGAACACCCCAGCTTCCGCTCTGTCGCTGTGGGCCACGGAAGAAGACGTCGTTGTCGCAGAGGGCATGCTCGGCATGTTCCGCCAACTCGACCACACACACGGGGCCCGTCAGCACTGGCGGCAGGTCAGTTCCTACATCGACACCGAACTCGAAGGACTTCTGCGCCGACCTGCTGTCGATGAACAGGTCGCACGTCAGCGCGCCCAGCTCACGGTCGGTTTCTGCGAGCTTGCCGGATACCAGGCCGTCGACATCGGTAACCCCGCCCGGGCCCAGGAGTACTACCAGCGCGCCTTGGCCCTGACGATGGCAACCGGCGATCAGGCGTACGGCGCCTACCTCGTGGCAGTGAACCTCGGACACCTCGCCTTGCACTGCGGGAACCCGGAGACTGCCCTGCGGTGGGCCTCCTCCGCCCGCGCTGCCGCCGGTACCGCCGCGAGCCCGGCCACGCGCGCGGCCATCACCGCCGTCGTCGCCCGCGCGAACGCCAGAATGCTCAGGGAAAGCGAGGCGACCCAGCTGATCCTCGAAGCCGAGAAGCTCCTCGACGCAGCCAGCGCGGAAGACGAACCCACCTGGATCCGCTACTTCACCCACGGCTACCTCGCGGACGAGGCCGCGCACTGCCTCCACGACCTCGGCCGCGCGCCGGACGCCAGGATCCAGCTGGCCGACGCGCTCGGAGGCGTCGGCAAGGACAAGGTCCGCCGGCGCGCGATCGACGCCGCCCTGCTCGCCACGACCTGGCTGCGCAGCGGGGACGTCGACCAGGCGTGTGCGGTCGGCCGCGATGCTGTCGCCTACGCCGCCAGGACAGGATCAGGCCGGTGTGTCGAGCGGGTGGCCGGCATCCTGGCCGACCTGCAGGCACACGCCGACTACGTCGCGGTCCGGGAACTGCGTGAGTTCGCCCGGGCCGTGCTGCCGGACGCCGACAGGCTGGCGGTCATGCTGGCAGGTGGCTCATGATGCGCCGGTAGAAGTCGAGTTCGGCTCGCAGCGCCTGCTCCCGTGCCAACGGCGCCGACAGGTAGTGGTCGCCGCCCTCCAGCAGCAGGCTGCCATGGTCACTGCCTCGGCCGGCCAGCTTCTCGGCGAAGTGCATGGCGTCCTCCGCAGACGTGATCGTGTCGGCGGAGCCGTGGATCACCAGCACGGGGCAGCGGATCTGCTCGGGCTTCACCGCGCCGGCGGGTCCTCGCAGCGCGGCTGCGTGCGGACGCTGGAACGCCGGTACGGACAGCTCCCACCTCGCGGGGTCGATGATCGGCGAGATGGCTGTCGCGGCAGTGAACGGTCCTGGGCGGCATGCCGCCTGGAGCGCCGTGTACCCGCCGGCGCTCGCCCCGCTGACGAACACCGCTCCAGGAGTCGCCTGGCCGATCATCAGGAGATGCTCTGCGACGGCCGAGCAGTCGTCGACGTCGAAGTCGCCCCAGTGGTCGTGCAGCGACTGCCGGAAGGCGCGTCCCTGACCCGTACTTCCTCGGTAGAGAACTTCGGCGACGATGAAGCCGTGGCTGACGAAGTACTGAGTGACCCAGTCCAGCCGTAGGGGGACATCGTCCGTCGGACCAGGATGGGCCCGCACGAGGAGGGGACCCGATCGTGTGTCCCCCGGCGGTAGGTGCAGCAGGAAGCGCACCGGCCCACCCGGAGCCGCAGTGGTCTCTACCAAGGGAGGAACTGGCGTCCAGGGAACAGGGAACTCGGAAGCCTTGCCCATCGGGAGGGCCTGGACATCCGTCTGCGCCGCCAGATCGACCGACCAGATGGCCGGCGGGCTGCTTGCTGTGGAGCCGACCACGGCGAGGAGGCTGCCGTCGACGGTGACGTACGGCTTCACGGATGTGAGATTCGAGCCCAGCCGTTGCCGACGGCCCTCGGGGTCGATGGCGAGCAGCTCGGTGGTGAATCCGTTCATCACCGTCAGCACGACGGTGCCGTCTCCAGCGAAACCGTACGACTGGTAACCGCCTTCCCAGGGCGCCGGCGCGCAGTCCGCCTCGATCGGTGCGACTGCCTCCACTACGCCATTGCGCAGCCGGTACAGGTTCCACCACCCTGTCCGGTCGGACATGAAGTACAGCAGGCCGTCTGGTCCCCAGGACGGCTGCACCGCCGACTCCCCGGGGCCGCCTGCTACAACGCGGGTCGGTCCGACGGTGTCCGATCGGATGTCTGCCAGCACGAGGCGAGTGCTGTCCCACGGCATCTGGTCGCGCTGCCACTCCACGTACGCGAGGGTGCCTGCTGCCAGCCGAGGGGAGCCGAGGAAGCCGCAGGACCGAACCAGGACTCGGGTGTGCCCGGCCCGGGACACGGCGACGATCTCGTCCACGGTGTCGTCCCCGCGAACCGCGAGCAGACCACCGCCCGGTGCCGGAGCGAGGTCTCCGTAGTGGGCGGACCCGACGACAGAGGCGATCCGCTCGGGCACGCGGCCAGCCGCTTGCCGAAGGAGGGAACCGTCGTCACCAACGAACCACACTCCCCCCGATGTCACCGCGAAGGCGCCGCCACCGTAGGCATGGAGCTGGCCTCCGACCGAGAAGTCGGGGGGCGTCACCGCGACGGCCGTGCCCGACCGGTCGGCGCGCATGACCCGGCGGCATCCGCCGTGATCAGGGTCCGACTGCAACCACCACAGTGAGCCCGACGCCGACTGGAGCTCGTCGTACGCCACCACCTTCCGGGCCACCCACTCGGGCGGGAGCCCGATGCCCTCAGTCATACAGTCGCGGTCCTCTCAGCATGCGCTGCTGGCTGCTCGTAGGCTATCCGCCGCCCGGAGAGCCACCGTACCCGGCCGTGGGCTGAGGAAACCTTCCAGGTCAACGGCGGTGGCTCTCCCGCACGGGAACTCAACGACGGGCGTGGGCGCACCCGAAGATCAGTTAGACGCTGGCTTGGGGGCGTACCGCAGCAGCACGACGTCGCCGATTGTCCGGGCCTCCAGAAGTCCCATCCGTCGGCCACTTCCACCGGGGTAGTTCGCCGGGTGGAGGAAGCGTGGTGCGGCGGCGTCGCCGACAAGCAGCGGGGCGATGGCGAGGTGGATCTCGTCGGCCAGCCCCTGGGAGAGGAACTGGGTGTGGATCTGCCCGCCGCCTTCGACCATGAGGCGCTCGACCCCGCGGGCGGCCAGGTCGTCGAGCAGTGCGCCGAAGTCGACGGTGGGGCCGGTGCTGACGACGTCGGCAAGGCCGTCGAGCGTCTCTCGGAGCTTCGGTTCGGCAGCGTCGGTGGTGTAGACGACCTTCTTGTCACCGAAGTGCCAGAACTTGAGGTCCCGGCCCAGATCGCCGCTGGCGGAGATGGTGACCTTGAGCGGGTACTCGGGCTTGCCGGCCGCGATCCGGTCGGCGCGGCGCTTGTCGCTGTTGACCAGCAAACGGGGATTGTCGCTGCGCAGGGTGTTTCCGCCGATGAGGATGGCGTCGGATTCGGCTCGTACCTGGTCGACGCGGTCGAAGTCCTCGGCGTTCGACAGCAGTAGACGCTCAGGGGAAGCGTCGTCGATGTGACCGTCGACGGAGGTCGCGACGCTCAACAGGACGAAGGGGCGGGAGGCCATCGGCGGTCCGTTCTCTCGGGACAACAACAGGGCTCTGGTCATCAGACTTCATGGAGCAGGACGCTGTCGAGCGCCTGCCGGAAGTGGGCGACTTCCGGTACGCCTCGACACTTTTGCAGCAGGGTGTCGAGGCGCGCCAGCTCGGTGAGGATCCGGGCTGACCCGGTCGTTGCCGCAATCGACAGCGCCGAGGCGGCGGTTGTCGCGGCGTGCTCTGGACCCTCGGTGTGGAACTGGGCGATGGCCGAGCGGGCGAGGTAGACGCCGCGGTCTCGCTGGTAGCTCGCGGGTAGGGCCCGGATCGCCTTCTCAAAGCTGGATGCCGCCTCACGGTGGCGCCCCAGGGACGACAACGCCCGGGCGCGCTGGGCCTCCACGTAGGGCTCGTTGAGCCACCGGCCTCGGCCGAAGGGTGCCTCCGGCGGCTTGGCAAGTAGCGCGAGAGCTTGGTCGAAGGCGTGCTGGGCTGTCCTCTCGTCGCCGAGTAGCGCGTGTCCGTGGGCCGCGTACACCGCGCCCATGGCATTCAACCGAGTTCCCGCGCCGGCCAAGTGCTGAGCCGCGGCCGCGAGGTCGATCGCCTCGATGGAGTCCTGCATGTCGCCGGCGAGCTGGGACTTCCGCGCCATGATGTAGGCGGTCAGGTCCCGTTCGCCGGAGGCACTCGCCCAGTCGACGGCGCGGTCCGCCCAGTACTGAGCGGCACGGTGATCGCCGCTGTCCTGGTAGAGCCAGCTGCAGAACTCGGCGTATTCGGCCTGCACTTGCAGAAGGTCGTGCCGGTCCTGGCCGGAGGCCTCGCGGCGAAGGTGCTGGATGAGGCGGACATGCTCCTGGGCTGTGGCGACGACCCCGCGAGGCCCCAGGACGTTGTCGCACTCGACCAGCGACCTGCGGAGCACCCGCATGTTCTCGACCGGGTGGATCCCAGGAGAAAACGCTGGCGGGACTGCCAGGGTGCCGGTTGGTGCGGAGTCCATTGAGGGTGTGACGCCGAGGACAGCCGGGCCGCCACGCAACAGGGGCCGACGCGGCAGGTTCACGAAGACGATCCTCCCGTCGGCCGTCCGGCAGCCGACGCGGGCGCCGCCGTCCATGAGGGCCATGGACGCCACCCCGGCCGTCGCCTCCTCGATGTCGGATGTCTCCCTTTCCGGGGTAGGAGCTTGCCGGCCAGCTCCATCCAGCAGCGAAGTACTACGCGCCGGCCTGATGTTGCTGGTCGGCCCGGCGCCCAGCAGGGCCTCGGAGAGTTCCTTTTGGCCAACCCGCAACACGCTGGCGAGCTTCGGCATCTGCCACGGACGGGGCACAGCCTGACCGCGATCCCACCGGCCTACTGTCGACCGGTCGACCTCCATCGCGAACGCGAGGGACTCCTGCGTGTGCCCCGCGCTCACGCGCAACGCGATGAACCGCTCGCGCCGTGCCCCCATCGACCGTCCCCAAGCCTGCCGAAACCCGCTCGGGCCAGAAGTTGCCAGGCCAGCGGACGCTTTGCCGCACAGATGCAGCATCAATGCATCAATTCTGCTCTGTTCAAAGACGGTTCGCAGCGATTTCGTAGGTCTCGCCGGACACCCCGGCGATACCACTGGAGGAGAGGACAAGGCATGGAGAGCACCACGCCCGCCGCCCACGACGACGAGGGCGGCCTGCTGGTCGCCGTCCGCAACATCCGAGCCGCCCGTTCCCGGGCCGACGTGCCGTCCGACAACACCGGCGGCCGCTCCGACCAGAACGACACCTGAGCAGGACGCCCACGATGCCTGAATCCGCCTCGTGGGCGGTGCGCCTGAGTGGGGACCACTTCCTCACCCAGGCGCTCCACCGCTCCTACGCCGTGATCCCCGCAGAAGACGCCGACACCGCTCCCCTTCTGTCCTGGGACGATCTGAACACCATCCTCGCCACCCACCGCATCGACCCGCCCCGATTGCGGCTCTCGCAGGACGGCCAGACCGTCCCCGTCAGCCGGTACTCGATGCCGACCACCAGCCGGCGCGGTGTGACCTGGAACCGGCTGCACCCCGCCCAACTCCACGCCAGGCTCGCCGAAGGCGCCTCCCTCGTCGTGGACGCGATCGACGAGATCCACCCGCCGATCCGAAGCTCCGCCGAAGACCTGGAGCGTTTCGTCGGCACGCCCGTGCAGACCAACGCCTACGCCTCCTGGACCGAGCAGGAGGGCTTCGGCAGGCATTGGGACGACCATGATGTTGTCGTGGTTCAGCAGTACGGGGCGAAGCGCTGGCGTCTGTGGGAGCCGACCAGGCTGGCCCCGACCTTCCGTGACGTGGACTCACCGGAGGAGCCCGAGGGCGAGCCGGTCGCGGATTTCGTCCTCCTGCCCGGGGACGTCCTCTACCTGCCCCGTGGATGGTGGCACAGCGTCACCGCCGACCAGGGCACCGAATCGCTCCACCTCACGTTCGGACTCGTCGCCCAGACCGGCGCCACCCTCGTCGGGTGGCTGGTGGATGAGCTGCATGAGAGCACCGTGATGCGGATGGATGTCCCGCGCCACGGCGCACCGGACGCGAAGGCCGCGTACCAGAACGAGCTGCGCACTGCGCTGCTCACCGCGCTGTCCGACCCCGGCCTGATCGACCGCTGGGCACTATCCACCGACACCACTCACTTCGGCCGACCGGCGCCGTCCCTGCCCTACGTGGACGCCCTTCCCGCGGACAAGGACATCGCGGTGCGACTCACCGCTCCGCGCGCCGAACTCACCAGCAATCCGGGCGCCGGGACCGTCACCTTGTCCGCTGCCGGCACCGCGTGGGACTTCGCCGAGCGCGCCGCCCCCGCCTTGCGGATCCTGATGACCGGGGACATCGCCAGCATCGGCGAACTCGCTGACGCCGCCGGCCTGGAGGTCAAGGACGCGGCTGGCGTCCTGACCGCCCTCGTCCAAGGCCAGGCCCTCGCCATCGTCAAGGCCAACCGGTGAGCCCGGTTCTCGGCCTGGGGACCTATCGGGTGCGCGCCGCCGACGATGCGGCGCGCATCATCCTCACGGCAGGAGGCCGATGGATCGACACCGCCCCCAACTACGCCCACGGCCGAGCGCACCGTGACCTCGCTCCCGTCCTCGCCCAGCACCCGGAAGCCAAGGTGGCGACGAAGACCGGCTTCCACCCGGACGGCCGCCACAGCCTTGCCCCCCTGGACGTCCGCGCCCAGACCGAGGAGTCGCTCGCCGTTCTCGGCCGTGCCGACCTCGTGTTCGTCCACAACCCCGAGCGCTCGAGCCGTGACAGGCAGGAGCTGCACCGCGACCTCGGGGCCGCGTTCGCGGTACTGGAAGAGTTCGCCGAGGCCGGCCGCATCGGGGGCTACGGCGTTGCCACCTGGTCCGGTTTCACGGAGCAGACCTTCACCGTTGCCGAGCTGGCCGGACTGGCCCGGGACGCCGCCGGATCGGGGGACCACCACCTCGTCGGTGTGCAGATGCCGGTCAGCCTCGTCATGGCCGAGCCGCTCACCCTGGCCCTCGACGGTGACGGCCCGCTGATCCACGCGCGCGACGCCGGAATCACCACGTTCGCTTCCGCCCCACTGCATGGCGGCGAACTGCCGCGTCTGATGACACCCGAACTGGTGAACCTCATCGCGCCGGGAGCGACACCGCACGCCGCCGCGTTCCAGGTCATCGGAGCGTGCCCGGCGCTGGACGTCGTCCTCACCTCGACCAGCATGCGTCGACACTGGGACGATGCCAGGGCGGCTCTTGCCGAACCGATCCCCGACGAACGACTCAGGAAGGTGCTTGATGTCCTTTCAGTCGGATGACGACACCCGGCACGGCCTGACGGCAGCACACAAGAAGGCTGCCGCGTTCCTCGGCCTCGTGTGTACCGGACCGCCGGTCTTCGGTACCTCCGGATCCACCATCGGCCGCCAGGCCGAGAACACCTGGCTCCGCGTCTCCAGGGGCAGCCGCCACCGGGCACCTCGGCCGACCGGCCAGGGGGCCCTCGGCGCGGAGCAGTTCCTTCCCGCATCCGTTCCGCGACCCCGGCTTCACGACACCGTGGACTGGACCGACGCCGGCTGGTTCTACCAGGCCGACGTCTTCGACCTGGTAGGTCCCGCGGTCTCCTCCACCCCGGACCTTCGCGACGACCCCGGCCTGGACGCGGGCTGGTGGACCGCGCTGAAGGGCGCGCTGGGCGGCGTCGCGGAAGCAGAGGGCACGAAGATCACTCTGCGACAGACGTGGGTCGAAGAGGTCTTCCCGAAGTACCTCGGCATCCCGGCCCCGGCCGAAGTCGAGCGGACCACCGGGCACGGTGACCTCCAGTGGGCCAACCTGACCACCGAGCCGCTCAAGATCCTCGACTGGGAGCGCTGGGGCCTCGTGCCGGTCGGCTACGACCCCGCAGTCCTGTGGGTGAGCAGCCTCCTCGTGCCCGAGGTCGCGGACCGCATCCGAACGGAGTTCGCCGACATCCTCGACACCCCGGCTGGACGCATCGGTCAACTGATCGCTCTCGCGGAGATGCTCCAGGCCGTTGACCGCGGGTACTACCCGGAACTTGCCCCTCTCCTCGCTGACCGGGCACGTGAGCTGACTGGGGTCACCCCGCCGCAGGGCAACGACCCAGGCCTGTTCAGGTAGGCCCGCTCGCCCGGACGGCCCTCGCGCGCGATCGGCTTGCCGCGAGGCCGCACAGTTGATGCGAGCGCTTCGAACTTCCTGACGGTCGCCTGTGGCTCTCACCAGTCGAGCGCCTTCATCTTGTGGAAGATGCGGGCCATAAGGTGCTCGGCGGCCCCCAGATCGCGGCCTGGGCCGTCCTCGTTGAGTTGGCCCAGCGACAGAGCTGGTGCTTCGGTCAGGGCTTGCCGCCGCTCGCGGTGCGGTGGGAGCCCGGCTTCGCGCTGCCACCCACGCAGGACCGGCCAGGTGGGTACGCCAGGCAGCCTTACTGGTCTCGCGTTTCGGGACGTCCCCAGAGCGTCCCGAAACGTGGTTGGAAGGCGCCAGTAGAGCCGCCAGAATCGGGGGAATTCTCCGTTCTGACGGCGCAATGGACTCGGAGCCTGGAAACAGCGCCCGCTTCTGGAACCGGCTCAATTCGTCCAGCTCTCTTCCTGGACGTTATTCCCCTGAAAGGCAGGTGCCCATGAAGCACGAATCCAGGCAGACGTCCCTGAAGGTGATGGACAACCGGTACTCGCCGGGCATGCGCAAATGGAACCTCCGGTTCGGCATTACGTCCCGCTGCAATATCCGCTGCCAGTACTGCCTTCCGGAAGGGAAGCAGGGAGTCATCGTTCAGCCTTCGCTGGAGGAGGCGATCGAGGTCCTGCAGGCCGGCTATGACATCGGCTTCCGGAGGGTCCACTACACCGGTGGAGAGCCGACCGTGAGGCGCGACTTCGTGGATCTGCTGCGTGCCGGCAAGGAGATCGGCTACGACCAGCAGATCGTCACGACCAACGGCTACCGCCTGCACCACTTCATCGAGGAGGCGATCGATGCCGGCCTGACCCGAGCGATCGTCAGCATTGACACCCTGGACGATCAGCGCAATCTGTTGATCACCCGGCGGGGCTTCCACAGTGACACCCTGCGCAGCATCGAACGTTCGGTCGAGTTGCTGCCGACCCTGACGAAGATCTCGTGCGTGACGATGCGCGACACCCTTCACGAGCTGCCCGCCTTCATCGACTACGCCCGTGAGCTGAACAACAGCGGAGGGGCGGGCCAGCTGGCGATCAAGCTGAACCAGTTCTTCCCCTCGAACCCCGCCCAGCTCGGCGCCGAGGGCGAGGCCTTCTGGAAGAACCAGTTCGTGGAGGAGCAGGCGATCCTCCAAGCGCTCGCGAAGGCGGGTGAACTGCGGCCGGTGCGGCGGGAGTCGATCGAGGGCGACAATCCGAGCTACAACTACTTCGAGATCGGCGACACTGGGGTAAAGGTCGCGGTGCTCGCGATGTTCTCCTGGGACTACCCGTGCGGTGGCTGCTGGAAGCTGCGGATCAGCCCGAACGGGATGACGACGGTCTGCATCAGCCAGAAGAACCCTCCGGTCCTGTGGGGGATGTCCCTGGATGAGAAGCGCGAGACGTTCAAGCGGCTGACCGGCTACCGCGACAGCGAGCAGTTCGACATCGACAACCCGAACCGCAAGCACTACCGCGACCAGCTCGGCGAGTTGCGGTTCGACAAGGTCGTCGGCGAGCAGAAGACGATCGCGCACTTCCGCACCATCTTGACCCGCGAGGCGCTGGAAGCACGGGGAGAGATGTGACGGGCCTGGAGCGCCTGTGCTTCGGCACCTCGACGTTCGTCGCCGGCCGTTTGCTGCCCGGCAAGGACTCGCGGCCCGGTCTGGCCGCGCTGCGTACCGCACTGAAGGCCGGGGTCCGCACGATCCACTCCAACCCGCACCTCGGCACGCAGTGGGCAGTGCGGGAGGTGCTGGACCAGGTCGGCCCCGTTGCCGGGCTCCGTCACCTGGTCAAGGCGGAGTGCCCGCTGCGGGGGGACCTCGAAGCGCGCATCAACACGGCCATCGAGATGTCCACCGGCCAGCTGGGCATCGCCCGGATCGACGCGGTAGTACTGCAGGTTGACCTCAAACGCACGGAGCGGGCTGAACTTCTCAACGATCAGAAGGCGTTGAGGGATTTCTATCGGCATGGCTCCCGGGTCGCGTTCGCTTCCGGGCGGATCGGAGCGGTCTACGCCTACTGCCACGGCCCGGCCGCGGTCCGTGCTGCCCTGCGGGAGGAGTCGATCTCGGCCGTTGCCGCCCAGTACCACCTCGCCTCTCCGTGGCCGATCTCGCATCTGGCCCAGATCTCGCAGGCCGACCGTGGCTTCGTCGGGATGTCGCCGCTCAACCGCGGTGCCCTGATCGACCCGCTCGCCCGCGCCGCCCGCAGCAGGCTCCGTCCTCTCGCCTGGGCGCTACGTGATCCGCGTGTGGAGACCATCGCCATCACTATGTCCTCACCGGAACACGTCAACGAAGTGATCGACACCGTCCGGAACTCGCAACGCTCAAGGCCCTCCGGTCCCCGCACCAGCAGCACCGGACTCAAAGAGGCCATCCTGTGATTGGCCTTGCCCTTCCACGAACGGCCCCCGAGATTCACGTCCAGGTCGGCAGCGTGATCCTTGCCTCCAGGGCCCTGCGCCCGTGCGTGGGACGCCACAAGCGGATCGGCAAGGGCTGTTGACTCTGACCTTGGGGCTGAACTTCGGTACCCACGACGCGGCGGCGGCCATCGTTCACAACGGAACGGTGGTCGCCGCCGTCGAAGAGGAGCGCCTGAATCGGATCAAGAACACGAAGGTGTTCCCCGAGCAGGCGATCCGGGCCTGCCTGGACCTGGCCGGCGCCCACCCACAGGACCTCGACCAAGCAGCGCTCTTCGTCGACCCGAAGCTCCACCTTCTCCTGGCGCCGTCGAACCTGCGCTACGGCACACCGGCATCGATCGGCTCGCTGCTGTCCGACCTGGCCAAGTACCGCACGCGGCGCAGGCTGCCCCAGATGGTTCGCCGCAGCGGCCTCTTACCGGGCCACCTGCCGCTCATACCCGTGCCGCACCACCGGGCGCACGCCGCCAGCGCATACCTGACCTCCCCCTTCGATGACGCCCTGGTCGTCACCCTCGACGGCCGCGGCGAGTACGAGACCGCCGCGATCTACGACGCCACCGACCGCCGGATGACGAGGCGCCATCACATCGTCTACCCGCACTCGTTCGGATACCTGTACAGCGCCCTGACCCGGTACCTCGGCTTCCGGCCGCAGAGCGACGAGTACAAGGTGATGGGCCTGGCAGCCTACGGAGGCCCCCGGTACTTCGACCAGGTCAGGCGCCTCGCCTGGTTGGACCAGCGCACTGGCCGACTGCACCTGAACCTGCGCTACTTCGACCACCACCGCCGGCCCAGCGCCCAGCGCAACCTGTTCAGCCCGGCTCTGGTCGAACTCCTCGGGCCGCCCCGGCACCCCGAGGACGCGATCACCGATCGGCACCGCGATATTGCCCGCGCCCTCCAGCACCTCCTGGAGCAGCTGGTCTGCTCCTACCTCGCCTTCGCCCAGCGCCTCGTACCGCGACGATCGCTCTGCCTGGCCGGCGGAGTCGCACTCAACTGCGTTGCCAATGCCACGGTGATCGCCTCGGGCCGGTTCGACCGGATCTTCATCCAGCCTGCAGCAGGCGATGCCGGCACCTCCATCGGCGCGGCGCTGGCCACCGCGGCCAGCCCGGTCCGGAGCCCGCTTCGACACGCCTTCCTCGGCCCCTCCTACGACGAGGAGACCATCCGCTCGGCCCTGAGCGGCATCCCTGCCAACCGGTACCGGGTGCGGCGCACGGCCGAGCCGCACCGGGACGCCGCCCGGCTGCTGAGGGCGGAGAAGGTGATCGGCTGGTTCCAGGGCCGCATGGAGTTCGGACCGCGGGCGCTGGGAGCCCGCAGCATCCTGGCCTCTCCCAGGTACGCCGCGACCGCTTCCCGGATCAACGCGATGATCAAGCAGCGGGAGGCGTTTCGCCCGTTCGCGCCGGCCGTACTGGCAGAGCACGCCGACGACTTCTTCGCCCTGTCGTCCGCCGGCGCACTCGTCTACCCGTACATGCTGGCGACCGGCACGGTGCGCCAGCAGCAGCGGGATCGCCTTCCAGCCGTGGTCCACGTGGACGGCTCTGCCCGGGTCCAGACAGTGCACCGGGATACAAACCCCTTGCTGTGGAACGTCATTGATGCCTATCACCAGCTCTCGGGTCTGCCCGTCGTGCTGAACACCTCGTTCAACGGCGCGGACGAGCCGATCGTCTGCACCCCGAGCGATGCGGTCGCGACCTTCCTGAGGTGCGGCCTGGACGCACTCGTGGCCGGCCCGTACGTCATCGAGGAGACCACCCGGTGAACCACCCCGGCGGCATCATCCCCGCCCCCTTACGCATAGCGGTGGAACGAGAGTTCGGACCCGTCCTCCGCATCGAGGAGCGCCCTGGCGGCCACACCCCCGGCGTCTGCGCCGCCCTCACCCTGACCCACCGACGTGTCTTCCTCAAGGCGATAGCTGTCTGCCACCCGCTCTCGAAGGACCACCAGCTGGAGGCCGGGATCAACTCCGTCCTGCCACCTGGCCTCGGGCCCCGGTTGCTATGGTCCGACACCCTCGACGGCTGGCTCACCCTCGTCTTTGAGTACGTCGACGGCCGCCACCCGGACCTGAGCCCGCGCTCACCGGACATCCCGATGGTCCTGGAGAAGATCAGCATGCTGATCGACGTCCTGACCCCGAGCCCGTACGCCGGTGCCGCTCCGATCAGCGACCATCGTGCCTACCGGGCGGTGTCAGCGGAACTCCTTGCCGGTGACACGCTGCTCCACTGCTCCCCGCGGCCGGACAACCTGATCATCAACAGCGAGGTCCACGTGATCGACTGGGGTTCCAGTCGCGTGGGGGCGGGCTGGTTGGTGGCCGCGTTCATGGTGCCGCACTTCATCGTGGCCGGGCACAGTCCCCGCAGCGCCGAGGCGCTCGTCCAGACCGTCCCGGCCTTCAAGGCGGCGCCGCGCGAGGCTGTCACGACCGTTGCCCGGGTCCTGGCGACTTACTGGAGCAGCCGCATCGACCACTACCCGCCCGGCGCGCTGTACGACTACCGTGTCCGGGCCGCCCATGCCGCCGGCAGCTGGGCGGATCACTGCGACACGCCGTAGACAGGCAGTTGGCCTGCGGCGGTCCCCACCCCAGGCCAACCACGGCACGAGAATGACCCTCAGCCCGTATCGGCCCGGCTCAACCTGAGCGGTCCGGACCTGAGGAGCAGCACATGTGCCGCAACGTCCCGCCCTCCGTCCTCGCCCCCGTGGAGGATGCTGCTCGTGACGGCATCGAGCGCTTCGGTGCCGGATGCCTGATCCGCGACCGTGGCCGGATCCTGCTCCTTCGACGGAAGCAGGGCGACTGCATGGCGGGCCAGTACGAGCTTCCGTCCGGAGGCGTGGAACCCGGCGAGAGCGTGGAGGAGGCCGCTCTGCGGGAGACCCTGGAGGAGTGCGGCCTGACGGTGACGATCACCGGCTACCTCGGCTCCGTCGACTACACCAACCGCAAGGGGCAGCGAGGCCGGCAGTATGCCTTCACCGCCACCGCGCCAAGCACCGAGCCCATCATCCTGAGCGAGCACGACGACTTCGTCTGGGCCAGGCCGAACGCCCTGCCGAACGTCTCGGACGCAGTGCGCGGGCTGATCGAGCTGGCCGAGCGACGCTGATCAGCTTCGGTAGCCGGCCCTCACGAGAACCGGTGGCAGTGAAGCTGCTGAGCTGGCAGGACAGCGATCCACACCCACCATCGTGACGTCGCTCAGAGTGATCGGCCGAATCTGGACGGCGATTCTGCGTTGCTCGCGGCGGCCCGAGCAATCTATCCTCTGGGGAACGCGCTGACGGAGACAAGTAGCCGCAGGGCACGCGAGCCGAGAGAGCTGCCGGCAGCTGGGAAGGCAGCCTCGCGTCCTGGGGTGAATCCCCTCCCGAGTGCGGGGAGGAACGGCCGGCTGCGGCCCAATGCCCCGCCGGTTCGCTCCCGTTATCGAGCTGTCGAGGCCAGCACCTCCGGGTGCTGGCGAAGGCGTGGTGGCACCGCGAGTTCCCTTCTCGCCCACGCCCCCAAGGGATCACGTCGGACTCCGACTGATCGATGGGACCCGAAATGCTGGACATCACCGTGATCCGCGAGCACCCCCAGCGCGTCGAGCGCGCGCTGGCGAAGCGAGCCCTTCACATCGACCTCACCGCCTTCCTCGCCCTGGACGAGAAGTACCGGCACGGCATGACCGAAGTCGAGACGCTACGCGCCGGGCGCAAGCAGATCTCCCGCGAGATCGCACGGCTCGACTCGGCGGACCCCGCCGCCATCGCCAAGCGCACCGAGGCAACCGAACTCGGTACCCGCCTCGCCGCACTCGAGGAGCAGCTCACCGCCCTGGCCGGCGAGCGCCAGGCGTTCCTCGACCAACTGCCCAACCTGCCCGACGAGGATGTGCCGACCGGTGGCAAGGAACAGAACCAGGTCGTCCGCGAGCACGGTGCCCGCCCGGCCTTCGACTTCGAGCCGCACAACCACGTCGATCTGGCCCGCCGACTCGGTCTGATCGACTACGAGCGCGGCGTCAAGCTCGGCGGCACCGGCAACTGGGTCTACCGCGGCAACGGCGCGCTCCTCGAATGGGCGCTGCTCAACTTCTTCATCGAGACCCACGTTCAGGACGGCTACGAGCTGATCCTGCCGCCCCACCTGCTGACCTACCAGGCCGGATACACCGCAGGTCAGTTCCCCAAGTTCGCCGAGGACGTCTTCGCGCTCGAGCAGGGTCCGGCCGGGCCGCAGCGGTTCCTGCTACCGACCTCGGAGACCGCCCTGGTCAACCTCCACCGCGACGAGGTCCTCCCGGAGGCCGAACTGCCGCGCAAGTACGTCGCCTACTCGCCCTGTTACCGGCGCGAGGCCGGCAGCTACCGCGCCGCCGACCGCGGCACCCTTCGCGGCCACCAGTTCAACAAGGTCGAGATGTTCCAGTTCGCGCACCCCGACGCCTCCGACGTCGCCCACGAGGAACTCCTGACCAAGGCAGCCAACTTGGTCGAGGCGCTCGGCCTTCACCACCGAATTACCCGGCTGGCTGCCGAGGACACCAGCGCCTCGATGGCCAAGACATTCGACGTCGAGGTCTGGCTGCCCAGCATCGACGGCTACGTCGAGGTGAGCTCGGTATCGAACGCCCGGGACTACCAGGCCCGGCGCGGCAACATCCGCTACCGCCCCGCAGCAGGAAAGGCCGCCTACGTGCACACCCTGAACGGCTCTGGGCTGGCCACCAGCCGCCTGGTGCCGGCCCTGCTGGAACAGCACCAGCAGGCGGACGGCACCGTCGCGGTGCCGACGGTGCTGCAGCGCTGGCTCGGCTGCAAGTCCTTGACCCCAGCGGAACTCAGGTAGTCGTACCGGCGGCAGGCCCGGAACACAGCGCTCCGGGCCAACAGTGGGCCACTGCCCGGGTCACCGCTACAGCGGTGACCCGGGCAGTGCGTGCCCTTTTGCAGCAACGCATGGAACAGGCGCCACGAGGGGAGGCTGGCAACGTGACGGAGACCTTGCCACAGTGGGCGCGTCGGATCGCCGAACAGGAGCTGGCGGACACCCTGCCGAGGCGGTGGTCGCACTCCCAAGGGGTGACACGTCAAGCCGAGCAACTGGCCGCGGTCGCCGGACCGGATGATGGCCTGCTGGTCGCCGCCGCAGTGCTCCACGATGTCGGATACGCCCCCCGCTTGGCCCTGACGGGCTTTCATCCCATCGACGGTGCCAGGTTCCTGCGGGACGAGCACCGCGCGGACACGCGGCTCGTGCGACTGGTGGCAAACCACTCGCTCGCCTTGTTGGAAGCTGAGGAACGCGGGCTACGCGAAGCCCTGGAGCGGGAGTTCCCGATGCTCGACGACCAGGTATTGGTGGACGCCCTGATCTTCTGCGACATGACCACTACCCCCGACGGGAAGCCGACCCGTTCCAGGGGCCGGGTCGCGGAGATCCTCGCCCGGTACGGAGCCGACGCGCTGGTGGGACGGTTCATCCAGCGCGCCCAGCCGGAGATCGAGGCGGCGGTAGCCCGCACCGAAGACCGGCTCGCCGCCGCGGGTCAGCCGAGGTAGGGGTACCGACCGCTGAGGTAGTGACCGATCTGCTGCCGCATGCTCGGGTGGATGTCGTAATCGTCCAGGTCGCCCGGCCGCACCCAGCGGACACCGTCGGCCTCATCGTTGATCGTCGGCGTACCGCCGATCGGGCGGCCGATGTACGCCACCTCGAACTGCTGGCGGGCTTCGCCGTTGCTGCTGTAGACGACGATGTGCTCCGGATTGGAGTAGACCCCGAGAAGACCGGTGACCTCCGCCTTGATCCCGGTCTCCTCCTCGCACTCGCGTACCGCGCAGTCCGCTGCGGACTCGCCGATGTCCTGCTTACCGCCGGGCAACGCCCACTGCCCGGTGTCGCGCCGGCGCTGCAGCAGGATCTCGCCCGCCTCGTTCTGCACGAGCAGGTTGCTCGCAGGGACCAGGGAGTTCGCGGCCGGTGCGTCCGGATCGCCGTAGTACTCAGTCCTGCCGGCCATGAGATTGGCTCCCGTGCGCGTCGTCGGTCCACGGTCGGGCGGAGTCCCAGACCGCGTCGAAGCTCGAAGCGTAGCCGTTGAACCAACCCAGCTGGCTGTCCTTCTGAAGGTGCAGCAGCGGGTTTGCGGACGCCGGCTGGCCCCAAACGTGCGGGTTGACCAGCAGGTCGTCGTCGTAGCGGAATAGCGAGTTGTACAACGTGGTGTCGTGCAGGCGGATCTCGCAGCCGGGCGTGCTCAGCAGCGGCCGGTAGTAGGTCAGCGAGGCGCCGATCTTCGCTGCGAGGGCGTCGCCGATGCCCTCCTCACGTCCGCGGATCGCCACCGCGCGGCCCTGCGGGTCACCGAAGCACAGCCGGACCTTCACCCCAGCCGCCGCGCGCTGCGCCAGCATCGTGGCGATGCGCGGGTTCGACTGGGCGAAGAACGTCCCCGAGAACACCAGCACGTCAATGTTCTGGTCTGCCTCCAGCAGCAGGGAGAGCCACATCTCCCGCGGGACGCTGGCACGGTCGGGGTATGTGGCCACGAGGCCGGCACCGGGACCGGTGACCTGTGCGGCCCGGGGATGGGGCTCCGGCCAGATGAAGGTCTCGTCCATCTGGAGGTGGTGCGCAACAGTCCACCGGTGACGGGCATGGGGTACGCGACCGCCTAACCAGCGGGTCACGGTCTTGGGGTCCACCTCGCAGAGCGTTGCGAGTGCCGCAGGGGGCACACCGCGCTGGGCGAGTGCGGAGCGCAATCGCTCGTTCACAGTAAATATCCAACCGGACTCTGCCGGGACCCGCAAGGACGTCTTGGGACGCGCTGCGGCCGACGTTTGCCCGAGGTTCTGCCTACGCTGACCCAATGGCGCTCATCGCGAAGAAGCCAGGAGGGCTTCACCGTTCCCGAGCTGCGATACGCGCTCGACCTACGTCCCAACTGACTTGTCACATCGCAGGTAGTGGATGCGGAGCGCCGCCGGCACCGAGGTGCGCGTCCCCGGTGCCTTGATGCAGCGTGCTCGTCTCAGCCGGCCGATGCCGTCGCCGAGGCGCCAGCCAATGCGAGTAGCTCTGGCGTGGAGGCCAGAGCTACGCCCATATCGGTGTCGAACTCCCCGTCGGCGAGGCCTAGCAGGAAGGCCTTCCACTCCTGGGCGTCGTACCGCAGAACGACGCCCGGGTTGGCCGAGTGTCGAAGGGCTACGGCGCCCTCTGGAAGGAACGCCAATTCCAGGCGGTCGGCTGGATCGCTGCCTGGCGCCGCCAGCCACACCACGGTGCTGATATCGAGGGCATAGAGGGCTGCCTTGGCGGATCCGGCAGGGTGGCTCATACCGCGACCAGCCCACCGGCGAGGAGAGCAGTGGCAAAATCCCGCATCGACTGCTGGCTGGTCCTGATCGGTTCGATCTGGAGGTTCTTCGAGTCGCGGATCGCGACCGCCGGGAGCGTCGGCAACGGGGCAAGCTCAACGCATTGGCCGTTGTTGGCCGTGTACGTGCTCTTGTGCCACCTGGCTCCGGTGAGGGGGGCCGCGTACAGCTCCGTTGCATTGATCATTCTGATGCCAGTTTTCTCTCGGTCTGCTCGATCAGGTCGAGGCTCTCGTCAACGCTGAGGGCTGCGTCGGCGAGGTAGTTGGACAGGCGGAGGAGACGCCGCAGACCCAGTGCATCGTCAACGAAGACGCTACCAGTCACGGCCTCCGCGAAGGCAGCTTCCGGGGTCTTCTGCCCTTCGTTCGTGAAGGTGCTGAACGCGCCGGTGAGCGTTCCTTCCTCGCCCTTGCTGAAGGGGATCACGCGAAGATCGATATTGGACAGGGCCATCATCGCGCGCAGATGGCGCAGCTGGGCAATCTGGACGGCAGGGCCGCCGACGTGGAATTCGAGGGCCGCCTGGGTGATCACGCCGGAGAACCGCAGGGGCTCAGCATCGTGCTGGATGCGGTGCTGGCGGCGCATCCTGACCTCGACGAGGCTGTCGATCTGGTCGGGGCCGAGCGCGGCGAAGCCGACGGCGGTGACCGCGCGGGCGTAGTCCTCGGTCTGCAGCAGGGAGGGAACGTAGACGACCTGGTAGTCGAACACCTCGGCCGCCTCGTGCTCGTAGCGGATGAACTCGGCGTACCGCGAGCTGAGGACGTCTGCGTAGGCATCCCACCACATGCTGGTCCGCTTGCGTCCGCGCTTGAACAGCGCCTCCAGGTGGCCGCGCTCCTCGTCGGGGACCTGGAAGAGCTCCATCAAGGCGTCGAAGTCGTCGGGGGTGGCGCTGCGCTGTCCGGTCTCGATGCGGGTGACCTTGGAGACGCTGCACCCGAGGGTGGCGGCGACGTCCGCGGCGGTGAGGTCACGGTCATCGCGCCTGCGCCGTATGTCGGCGCCGAACTGCCTGCGTGCGGTGGCCGGGCTGCTCGGGACGGTCGCTGCCATCTGGTGGTTCCTTCCGAGGTCGAGGCTCGCCTTGTCGGGTCAGGGTAGGACATCCTCGCCCGGTCGCGGTCAGTGTAAGTGGACGTTGCTGTTCATATGACTGGCAACAGGACTGGCAATTTGCCAGTCACGTGCTTGACGCGGCGTCACTTCACGCGGGACGCTACGGATGTGACGCAGTGCACTCCTGGCATTCCGGAGTGCTATCGCTGCGTGCCCTCGGTTTGCCTCGGAGAGGACACCCATGGCTCTCGAACACCCGCCACCCCCATGCCCGGTCGCAGTGGCCGACGGCTGGGAGCAACTCGTGGACGGTCTGGCCGTCCAGCGCATCCACCTCCACCGGAGGGAGCTGGAGGACGCTCTCGGCAAGGGTGCCGCCGAGTGCGGTCTGCCCGCACAGGCCGCGCCGCTGGCCCTGGTCAGCCGGCCGGCCCCGCCGCCGGACACGGCGGTGCCGGTCGTTGTGGCGGCCGGCCTCCTGCCCTTCGTCACCGTCCCCCAGCAGATCGGTCGCGCCACGGACACCGGTCCGCTGGCCGCCTCGGCCCGCGCCGTCGCTCAGATGCTGACGACCGACGGCCTGGAGGAGGCCGTCGCCCAGGGCGTTGAGGCGGTCTGCGCCGCGTCCGCCTGGTGGGTCGGGGCGTTCGCCGTGCTGCGGCACCGCGGTGGTCACCACATCCACATCGACGACGACGTCACCGACACCGTGGCCCTGACCGTCCTCACCGACGCGACCCGCGCGGTCGCCCTCGGCGCCGCGACACGCGTCCTGCGCCGCCGCCTCCAGCGCGCCGGCGATGGCGACCCGCGGCTGCGGACCGCCTACTGCCGTGCCGTCACCGAGGCCATCGTGACCGAGCCCGGCCTGCCGGCCCTCCTGGAGGGCCTCGGCGAGCTGCGCCTGGTGGACCTCGTCGTCAACGCGCTTCCGTGGCGCGGCCAGTTCCTGAAGTACCGCAGCGGCCTCGGCGCCGGGCAGGTGGAGTAGATGAACAACGAAAACCTGCCCCCGGGCTTCCTGGCCGTGGTCGAGGGGCTCGACGGCACCGGCAAGACCACCCTGCGCAAGGGCCTGTTCCGGCTCATCGAGAGCTTGTACGGCACGACCCCGCTGTCGATCCTGACGACGAACTGGCTCGACCCGAGCGTCGCCGCGGACCTGGAAGAGGGCAAGTACCGCCCCAGCGAGGCGAACAGGGCCCGCTACCTCGCGGCCCTGCGCGCCGACAAGCGGGCCTCCGTCGAACAGCTGATCGTGCCCGCGCTGCGGCACCGGCCGGTGATCGCCGACCGGTGGCTCCTGTCGGAGCTGGCCTTCTTCGCCGTCAAGCACGGCGCTTCGGCGAAGGAGACGTACGCCGCGCTAGAAGACGCCATCGCGGTGCGGGCAGACCTGACGCTCCTGCTGGAGCACAGTCCCGAGGAAGCGATGGCCCGAGCGGCCAGCCGCTCGGGCGACGCCGTGCGCGAGGACTGGGACGTCCTGGACGTCCAGACCCGGGTACGGCGCACGTACGACGAGGTCGCCGCCGACCCGGCCGCCTTCCCCAAGCTCGGTCCCATCGTCCGCATCGACGCTTCGCTGGACCGCGCCGGCGTTCTGGCCGCCGCCTGGACCGCCCTGCGCGAGCACCAGCTCCTGCCCGCCCTCCCCCTGAAGGAGACAACGTGAGCACCACCCTGCCACCGATAGCCCGGCCGCTTGCCGCGGCGCTCCACAACGCCGCCGTGAACGGGCGCCCGGTGCGGGCGATGGGCGCCGTCAACGCGCTCGCCGCCAAGATCGCCGCCGACGGCGGGATCGACGCGCTGTGGGTGTCCGGCCTGGAGGTCTCCACCGCGCTCGGCCTGCCCGACGCGAACGTCCTCGGCCCCCGTGACCTCGCGGACGTGGTCGTCGCCGTACGCCGCACCACGGACCTGCCGGTGATCGTCGACATCGACAACGCCGGCGGGGCCGCCGGCACGGCCGGCCGCTTCGCCCGGGACCTCGCCCGCGCCGGAGCCAGCGCGGTGTGCCTGGAGGACAGCGCCTACCCCAAGACCAACTCCTTCTCGCTGCACCGCGACCAGGGCCTCGCCGACCTCGACCTGGTCCGCGCGCAGCTCAAGGAGATCCGCGCCCAGGCCGGAGAGCAGATGCTGCTCATCGCCCGCACCGAGACGCTGATCTGCGGCGGGTCGCTCGCCGAGGCCACCGCCCGCGCCGAGGCGTACGTCGCGGCCGGAGCGGACGCGGTCCTGCTGCACTCCAAGGACGCCTCCGGCGCGCAGGCGCTTAGCGTCGCGAAGGCCTGGACGGGGCTGGCCCCGCTGGTGAGCGTCCCCACCGCCTTCCCCCAGCTGGGGCCGGACGAACTCGGCGCCGCCGGCTACGCGCTGATCATCTACGCCAACCAGCTCAGCCGGGCGGCGATGGCCGCGATGCGCGAGGCGGCCGACACCTTCCGCGCCACGGGCGCCTTCGACCCGGACCGTCTGGCCGGCGTCCAGGACCTCCTCCAGGTCGCCGACCCCGCCGCCCGCGCCAGCCTGTAGCCGCCCGCCCCGAAGACAAGGAGGAGCCCGGCATGACGCAACTGCCCAAGATCAGCGTCTCGGTGAAGGCCGCGATCGTCCACGACGGCGAGATCCTGCTGCTGTCCTACGACGACAGCGGCGACGGCGGCGACTTCCACTACAACCTGCCCGGCGGCAAGGCCTCCGAGGGAGAGTCGCTGCGCGACGCGGTCGTGCGCAAGGTGCTGCAGGAGACCGGCCTGAACGTGCGCACCGTCCGGGAGCTGTTCGTCGTCGAGTACGTCCCCGGACAATACGGCTTCGACCTCGGACCCCAGCACAAGACCCAGCACAACTTCCTCGCCGAGATCACCGACGGCAACACCGTGCCGCGCATGTCCGACCCGATCGACCCGATGCAGGTCGGCTTCGAGTGGGTGCCGCTGGCCGACCTGCCCAGCAAGCACCTGCTGCCGAAGGTCAACCAGCCGCTCCTGGACGTGCTCGCCGACCCCCGCGACATCCTGGTGGACCGGTGGTGAGCGCCCTGGCCGTGAGCCGTCCGACCGCTCTGATCGTGGCCAGCGCCACCGACCGCAGCACGCTCGCCCAGGCGCTGCCCGACTGGACCGTGCGCACCACGGACTCCCTCGACGTCCTCGACGACACCACCGCCATGGTGGTCCTGCGTTCCGGGGTCCGTCTGGGAGCCGACCAGCTTCGGCGTCTGCCGGGACTGCGGCACGTCATCCGCGCGGGTTCCGGCCTGGACGGCCTGGACCTGCCGGAGCTGGCCAGCCGCGGAATCACGGTGCACCGCAACCCCGTCCCTGCCGCCGACTCCGTCGCGCAGTGGGCGCTCGCGGCGATCCTCTCGCTCGCCCGGCGCATCCCGCTCGGGCAGTCGGCCCTCGCTGTGGGCGTGCACCTCAAGGCTGGCTGCCTGACCCGCCCGCTCGCCGAGGCCCGCCTCGCGATCTGGGGTGCCGGAGCGATCGGCCAGGCGTGCGAGGGCGCCCTGGCCGCGCACGTCGGCGAGATCGCCTATGCCACCCGGCCCAGCATCCCCGCCGACATCCACCAACTCCCGGCCGCCGCCCTGACCGAGTGGGCCGACATCCACCTGGTCGCCCTACCGGGCACGCCCGCGAACCAGGGCGCCTTCGGGCCCGCCTTCCTGGCCGCCGCCCGCGAGCGCCGCCCGATGCTCGTGTGCGTCGGACGCCTCGACACCCTCGACGTCCCGGCCTGCCTGGAGGCCCTCGACGACGGAGACCTCGCCGGCCTCGCCCTGGACCCCGTCGACCGCGACGACATGAGCCTGCTGCCCCGCGGCGGAACGCCGCGCAACCTGATCGCCACCCCGCACATCGGCGCCCAGCGCACCGACGTCCGCGACCGCCTGGACACCTGGGTCGCCGCCACCGCCCGCGCCCTGGCCGCCCGGCACGAGCAGGTGAGACCGTGACGCCCTGGCACGCCGAACGCCTGCGGATCGCCCACGCCACCGCGGCGGTCCTGGCCGCCGAGCACCCGGGCGCGCAGATCCGGCTCGAAGGCGCCCTCGCCCACGGCCTCGCCCACGCCCGCTCCGACATCGACCTGCGGATCGTCACCCCAGCCGGGCAACCGCTGCGGGTGGTCTCGCAGGTGGTCGACGGAATCCGCATCGACCTCCACACCAGCACCACCGACGAACTCGGCGAACTACACGGCCTGCTCGCCTCCTTCGACCTGCCCCGCGAGGGCGACGTCGCCGCCTTCCGCGCCGTGCGGCGCCACCTGAGCGACCTGACGACCCTGCGCACCGCAGCCGTCCTCGACCACGGCGAGCAGAACCCGGTGCTCAACACGAACGAGACGGACCAGTACGCCCGGTGGGCACTGGCGGACCGCATCCAGGCCGCGATCAGCCTGACCGAGGACCTGCTCGGGCTCATCGAGGCCCGCCAGCGCCTCTCCGAGCAACTCGTCTGGCAGCGCCTGGCCGTGGTGGTCGCGCAGGCCGAGGCCGCCGCAGCGGGGCAACCGCTGCTGGGCGAGAAGTGGCTGCCCGCCCTGCTCGGCCTGGCCACCGGCCCCGACCACGCCCCCTGCCCCGTCCCCACGCTGCCCGACACCAGCCGGCCCTTCGGCTCCGAGGCCGCCTTCCGGGCCGTCCGGGCGCGACTCTGTCAGGCCCTGACCGCCCGCTGGGGTGCGCCCGAACCCGGCGACACGGCCCTCGACCCGGCCTGGTCGGGCCTGGGCTGGCTGCCCCAGCGGTGCAGCGACGGCTGGGCCCTGCAACGCGGCGACGACCTCATCCCGCTCACCGACGCCCAGTTCCACGCCTGGGCCACCACCGCCTGTTCCTGACCACCCCGACCGGCCGGAGGCACCCATGCCGGACACCACCACCCACACCTGGCTGCACACTGCTCAGCGACCGCACTCCGGCCTCGACTCCCTGTGGCTACCCCTAGAGGACACCGACCTCGACACCGCCGTCTCGATCGTCCTCAAGCTGCGCGGCGAGACCTGCGACGCCGACTGCCTGTACTGCTTCGAGAAGCGCAAGGAAGGCCCCGGCGGAGCCGTCATCACCCGCGAGCAGATCCGCGCGCTCGCCACGCTCTTCCCCGGCCGCCGCCTCGTGATCGAACTCCACGGCGGCGAGCCGCTCACCGTCGGCCAGGACACCATGGCCGCCATCCTCGACGAACTCGCCGCCCAGCCCGCCGTCCTGCGCGTCCACCTCCAGACCAACGGCATCAAGCTCGACGACTCCTGGCTCGACCTCTTCGAACGGCACTACCCGCAACTGAGCATCGGGATATCCCTCGACGGTGACGCACAGGGCAACTCCTGGCGCCTCGGCTACGACGGGAAACCGATCTATCCGAAGATCGCCGCCGCACTCGAACTGCTCGCCCACCGCGGGCGAACCTGCGGTGTCGTCACCGTCGTCACCCCGAAGGTCCTGGGCCGGGCCGCCGAAATCCTCGACCACATCGCCTCATTCCCGGCGGTCAACGCCATCAACCTGGTCCCGGCGTTCGACAGCTCGACCACCACCGCGACCGCCTGCACCTCCCGCCGCACCCCCATCAGCCGCGTCCTGCAACAGCAGGCCATCACCGCACAGGGGCCGGCCTGGGCGATCACTCCTGACCAGTACGCCCACTTCGTCCTCCAGGCCGCCGCCCACTGGATCACGGCCGGCCACCACAGCCGCATCAAGCTCGACCCCGTCGTCGCGGTGATCCGAAAGCTCCAGGGCGCCGGGGGCGGTGACCACTGCCACTTCTCCAACCTCAAGTGCGCCCATGTTTTTACCGCTTACCCCCACGGCCGCTTCGGCTCCTGCGACGAACTCCCCTGGCCCGCCGCCCGGCTCCTGCCGGTTGCCACCGTCGGCGAAGAACAGGTCACGGCCGCCCAGCACAAGAACACCCTGCTGACCGACGGGCGGGCCATGATGGCCAAGTGCCTCACCTGCCCGTACAAGACGGTGTGCGGCGGCGGGTGCACCGCGACCCGCTGGCGCATGCTCAAGGCCACCGGCAGCGACGACGCCTACTGCGAGCACCGCGCCCGACTCGTCGACGGCGTCGCCGCCCTCCTCGCGGCACCCGGCCACCCCGCCGGAGCGCTGTGCCGCACCGCCCACTGGCGGCGTCACGCCGTCAACGAGATGGCCGACGCCGACGCCTTCCTCGCCCGCTGGGACAACCCCGGTGCACCCCGCCCACCGGCCCGGCTGGTGACCAGCGAGTACGGCAACATCAACACGGTCGGCCTGCCCGGCATCCAGGAAGCCGACGACCTCGACCCGCTGCACCCCCAGTGGGCCGACGGCATCGAGCCCCGCGTCAAACCGCTCGTCGACACCGTCACCGGCAGCTGGGGTGCCGTCACCTACGACAGCTGCGAGGGCCACCAGCACACCGGTAGCGAGGCGCCGCCGTCACCGTTCCGCGTCGGCCTCCTGCCGCGCAGCCCCGCCGAATACGGACAACTCGCCGCCCGCGCCTGCCACGCCGTCACCAGAGCCGCCCCCTACCTGCCCGCGGGGTTGACGCTCCAGCTGATCCACACCGACCTCGCCAGCACGGCCACCGGCAAGACCCACCGGACCATCGAGATCCGACTCGTCCCCACCGACGGCAACTGGGACGCCTACTTCGCCGGCCTCGACCAGGGCGCCCGAGTCCTGATCCACGCCGCCCGCCACGCACCGGCCCTCGACCGCTGCCCCTGCGAGCGCGACACCCTCTGAACCCGCCCGCACCCGTGCGGGCGAAGGCGATGCACGCGAGACGGCCGCTCGCCCACCGCCCGACCATCACCACCCCCGACAAGAAAGAGGACCCATGGACCAGACGGACCAGATCACCGGCTTCCTCGCCGCCGTCGACGAGCTGCGCGGCGAGGACGCCACCGTCCGCACCACCGCCCACACCTCCCGCGTCTCCGCCGAGGGCTGGCCCGCCGTCGCCGACGCGCCGGTCACCGCCGAGGACGGCGAGGGCACCACCGAGGAGATCCACACCGCCTGAACCTCCTGACCTGGGGCCGGGCCGCCATCCCCGAGCGGCGGCCCGGCCCCAGCCACCCACCAGCGACCGGAGGAATCCCCATGGCCACCACCGTCCAGCACACCGGCTTCCGCTTCGCCCCCACCGACCGACTGCACCCCCGGCGCGTCCAGCGCATCCACGCCCTCGCCGCCATCGCACCGGCCCCGGCGGCGGAACACGCCTTCGCCTACGCCACCGCGCACCACTACCTCGAAGGCGCCGACGCCGCCGCCCGCGCCGGAGACCACGACCTCTTCACCTGGTACACCGACCACCCCGACGCCGGTGCCCACGCCCTCGCCACCCCCACCGCGGTCGGCAACTGCGTCGTCATCGCTCCCGAGCAGCTCATCACCTCCCCGATCTCCGACACCCCGTACTACCTCCTGAACCCCTACACCCGCCCCGCGCCCGGCGAACACCAGGAACTCGCCCGCGCCGCCTACGCCGTGGCCGACGACACCGGCTTCGGCGACCTCCTGGCCGGCCACGCCCGCGTCCTCGTCTTCCTCGGTCACAAGCGGTACAACGACACCTTCGACAGCTGGACGATCAGCCGCCTGCCCGGCACCGTTTTCGTCGACCACGTCGCCGACCCCGCCGCGCTCGCCCGCGACCTCATCCACGAAGCCGGCCACAACTGGCTCAACGACGCCCTCGCCGCGGCGAACTGCAAGCTCGACGACCAGGCTCTGTTCCACTCAGCTCTGGCGGCAGCGATCGCGCCGGCCCGCGACGAGTTCGCCAACCGATGGGCCCAGGCAACCGAGAGGGACGACAGCGAGGCCCTGAATGAGCTGCGAACCTTCCGCAAGGACTGCGGCTCCTACGTACACCTCTACGACTACATGTCTCAGGTCGTCGACTTCGCGACCACCGACTTGGAGAAACTCGCCGAGTTCCTGCGTCACCTGGTGCGCCTGCTCGCGGTCGACGACCCCAGCGCCGACGTGGACCTGTCGGGGATAGTCCTCAAGCGGGTGCGGCACATTGATCAGGGCAAGGCGGCCATAGCCCTGGCCGGAGACCAGGAAACGCCGGGGCTGCGGGGCGGCACTGGTATCGGCACAGCGGTGGTCCGCGATTCGCAGCAAGTGCTGCTGTCCGAGGTGATCGCCAAGATCAACAGCCTGTTCGGCGGCGAGTTCGCGGACCCGCAGATCGGCGGGTTCGTCACGGCCGCGGCCGGGATGGCCGAGGAGGACCCGCGGATCGCTGAGCAGATCGACAACAACGCGCAGGACCAGTTCCTCATCTCCCCTGACCTACGCGAAGCCCTTACCGACGCGGCGGTGCTCAACGAGGGGGCCTTCGGGAAGCTGACCGGCGCGCTGACCGGCGAGGGCGAGCGAGCCGAAGAGCTCATCCGGCTGATCGGTGCCTACTTGTATCAGTCCCGGCGCGCGCGCACGGAGCCTGAGACTGAGCCGGAAGAACCGAAGGCATGACGTCAACCGCCGGGTCGACAGTGAGAGCTTGGTCTCATTCACGCTCGTCGAGCCAAGTTCAGTCGCTGGCCGGCCGCTCGCTCCGTGGCAGGTCAGGGCGAGTGTTAACCCTGGCGGCCCCTCTTCGAGTGACGGCGGCCATGAAAGCGGGCTCTGATCCACTTCTTGTGGACCGGTGACGTGTGTCACGGTGCTCAGTTGTTCGCTACTTAGCAGATGATCTCGGCTCGGCCAAACAGCTAGTCGTGTGTGAACCTCTCTGGCGCCCGGTAGCCGTCGCAGAGGAGGCCTTTGTGGTTCCGCAGTTCATGAGCGTTAGGGAGATCGCGGAGTATCTGAACATGTCGGTTCCGTGGGTGTACCGCGAAGCGCCTCGTGCAGGTCTCGTCCCGTACAGGTTCGGGAGCGGGAGGAACGCGAAGCTGCAGTTCAAGGTGTCCGACGTTCATGCGTGGGTGAAGCAGCAGCGCATGTCGGCTGCGTGACCTGAACAGCCTGAACGAACGAGAGGGCCTGCCCGGCGGGGCAGGCCCTCTCGTTCGTTCAGGCGGCGAGGCCGAGGTCGAGGAGCTGGGCGGCGCGGCTGATGGAGCCGGGCATGAGGTGGCGGTAGATCTTGAAGGTGACGTCGATGCTCTTGTGGCCCATCCATTCGGCGACGTCGGTGATCGGGATGTTGTGGGTGAGGCAGTTCGAGGCGAAGAAGTGGCGGAGGCCGTAGAGCGTCATGCCTTCGGGGATGTCGATATCGTCGGCCTGCTTGACGAGTCGCTGCCAGCGGTTGCTCAGGATGTGGTACGGGAACGGCTTGTTGAGGTCCCGGGGGTGGCGGAGGAGGTAGCCGTCGACGGTGCCGTACTTGTCGGCGTACCACTCGATGGTCAGCTTGACCCGGGCCGGCAGCGGGACGTCGCGGTAGTCGCCCTTCTTGCGGTGCTTGAGCGGGGCGTAGTCCTTGGTGGTCTGGTTGACCTGCTCGGTGACGCGGTATACGTCGTCGGCGACGATGTTGTTGATGTTGACCGCGGTGGCCTCGCCGTTGCGCAGGCCGCAGCCGCTCATCAGGTCGGCGATGACGAGGAAGGCGTCGTCGCCGGCGGTGCGTATCTCCTGGAGCTGGGAGAGGGAGGGGATGACGGCGCGCTTCGGGTCGTACTGGGGCGGCTTGACGCCGTCGAACGGGTTCTCGTCGTAGAGGCCGAGGCGGTTAGCGTCGAGGAGGATCGACTTCAGCTTGTCGAAGGCGTTGGACTGGGTGGCGAGGCCGACACCGTTGCGCTCCATGGTCTGGATGAAGGCCTCGACGACCTTGTGGTCGAAGGTGCCCATCCGGCGGCTGCGGAAGGCGGGGTAGAGGTGGTGCTCCAGCAGTGAGTCGAGGTGTCGGAGGGAGGCGGCGCCGAGGTGGCGCTGGCTGGCCTTCCACTCCTCGACGTAGGGCTCGAACTGCATCGGGCCGTACTTCTGGATCCGCTCCGCCTTGCGCTGGCTCTGCGGGGCGTTCTTCCGGGCCTGGTACACCTCGATGAGCCGGGCCTTCGCCTTGTCCTGGGTGGCGAAGCCCGACTCCTCCGTCTGCCTGCCGGCCGCGTTGCGGTAGCGGATCTTGTACTCGTGCGGGCACCTCGACCACCGGCTCTCGGGGTGCTCGCACTCCTTGAAGAAGCTGCCCATGCCGCGGACGAGGTTGATGGTGGCCATGGTTGTCGACTCCCGGGCGTCTTGCTGACGTTTTGCTGACCCCGGATGGTCGATCAAGCCCCTGAGCTGGGAAGAACTGCCGAACGCGTGGTATGTGGTGGAACTTCATCGGGCGGTCTCACGAGGACATCACCCGAGCCCGCGAGGAATGGATGAGCTCCGAGAACCCCGACCGCTATGGCGCCGTCGAGGGCTACCCGGGCGACCGCCTCCCCGCCCCGGAACTCCCCGGGATTCCCCTCAAGCCCCGCGGAAACGTGCGCTGACCTGCATGTCAGGCAATCTGGGGTGCGGCGGCCGGTCCCACCGCACCCCAGATCCGGAGCCCCCGGCGCTCACTCCGAAGCACACCCGTCGGCGCTCGCTCCCCCACCCGACGCATGACAGCGTTCGACCATCCGCGACAGCACCTGACAGGACCGATGCCGACGGGGCGCGACCGTCGAATATTTGCGGCATGGCCCGCCAGGGAGCGGAACAACCAAGGATCGTAGACGTACTGCACAGGCCCCGCCCCGGGGAACAGCAAGTGACCATGAAAGAATCCTGCAGGTGAGTCCTATATCGCCCGGGAATCCGGTTCAGCTGTGTTCGGATCCTGGTTGTTCGCAGCCGACCGCGTACCGGACGCGTTCGCGCGATGCCTGGTGCGACGATCACATCACAGGCATCCTCCGCGTCGGCGGACTGGAGCCGTTGGAGCCGTTCGCCAAGCCGACGGCGTGGCGCCTGACCCGGTGCCTGACGTGTGGGTGCGAGGCTCACTACCGCTTCGAGTACACCCTCTCCAAGAACGCGGAGGGCGAGGCGACCTGCCGGGCGTGCTACTGGCGCCAGTGGGCGCAGGACGAACGACGGCGCCACGGCGCGTACGCGGATCTGACGCCGGTCCCTGTGTCAGACGCGAAGGAACACGCGGACAGGCACGGCTACCACTACCTGGCAGCACTGACCGACCCGTCCTACCCCGACGACCCTCATCACGTCCGGTGTAAGTACTGCAACCGCCTCGCTGCCGAACGGATGGGGGACATCGCGTTCGGCTGCCGGTGCCAGACCAACCCGAGTCGCGCACGGCAGACTCCCAACCCGCCCGGGCACAAGCAGCGCGCCCTGCTCAAGGACTCCGGCCTTCCGGTCCTCGACTGGTGGGACCACGAGAAGAACGACACCGCGCAGTGGGAGAGCGTCACCGTCACGGCCCGCCGGGAAGCGGCCTGGCGCTGCCCCGACTGCGGCCTGCGGTTCACCGCGCGGGTCCACGACATGATCCACCGGGCGCAGTGCCCCTCGTGCGAACCGAAGCGCCGGGCCGAGTGGGAAGCGGAGTACGAGCGCTACCAGGCGACCCCGGTCGCCGACGTGCCCGAGCTGCTCACCGCGTGGGCCGACGACGAGGACCCCCGGACTGTCCCGGTGGTCGGGTACGGCCGGTTGCACCGGTTCCGCTGTCCACACGGACACCACCCGCGGGTGTCGCCGTACACCTACCTCCGGTCGGGCTGTCCGTCCTGCCGGAGCCAGGAGACCCGCACCGCCGGCCTGGAAGCCGTCGAAGCCGATCCGGCCCCGTTCCGGCTCAGCCCGGAGATCGCCTCCCAGTGGCACCCGACCCTCAACGGGCGCATCAGTCTGGCGAAGCTGTCCCCACGCTCACGCAGGACCGTGTGGTGGCGCGACCCCGACTGCGGTCACGAGTGGCAGGACACGCCGGAACAGCGGGACAAGGGCCAGCGCCTGCGCTGCCCTGAGTGTCGGACGATCCTCGACTCGCTCGCCTTCCACTTCCCGGACCTCGCGGCCGAGTGGTCGCCGGTGAACCCGCTCTCCGCCTGGCACGTGCGCCCCAGCGGTCAGACGGCTTTCGTCCCGACCTGGGTGTGCTCCGCCAGCCCCGAGCACGTGTGGCAGGCCCCCCTGCCATCCCGCGCCGCCGGCAGCGGGTGCCCCGAGTGCAGGGAGCACGGCAAGTCGCAGGTCGAACTCGACCACCATGCGGCCGCGGAACGCGCCTTCGGCAAAGCATCCTCAGGGCAAGCCGTGCGCCATATCGCGTTCGTCCGGCGCAGCGTCTGGCACGTCGACATCACGGTCGAGCTCCGCGGCGGCCGGAGGCTCGCCGTGGAGTACGACGGCTCCTACTGGCACGCGGACAAGGCCGATGTCGACGAAGAGAAGTCCCGCGACCTGCTCGCCGCCGGCTACCTCGTCGCCCGGCTGCGCGAACATCCTCTCCCGGCCCTGCCGATCGACGATCCCGGCTACACCGAGTTCACCGTCCATTCGACCGTTCCCGATCCGGATGGTGTGATCGAGCGGGTGAAGCGGTGGGCGTCCGAACACTGATGCGCGAAACTCTCCATGCCGGCAGAAGGTGCAACCCCGGTCCGGTCCCATGTCCCGTTCCCGGGAACGCCGGTGCGGGCCGCGCCCGGCCTTCTCACCGGAGAGGGCTGCGGGCGGGCTACGCCGGATTCATGTACCCGTCCATGAATCCACCACGATGCACAGCGGTGTTGAGGCCGACCCCGCCGCCGGCCACCGTACCCAGCGCGCTGTCGGCGTCGACGGTGACCGCGATACTCGGTGCGGCGCCGGCACCCGGTGCCAGGGCGCCCGTGCCGGCCCGGTGAGCAAGACCGTCGCGGCCCCCGCCGCGATGCGGCGGCGGGTGTCGCTGCGGCGGTGCGTTCGGCCCCGGGACGGGGACGGCGGCTGGACTACGGCCGTGCGGTCGTCAGGTGACACGTGCGGCTCCCGATCGGAGTCGTGGATACGGTCCGGGCGGGGCGGGCCGACTGCAGTTCGCCCTCCCCGTTCTCCCCTCAGTGGCCGCCCGCCGCGGAAAGGTCGCCGCTCGATCGGGATTTCTCTCGGCAGGTCTTCCGAGTGGTCCCGGCGGTGCTCGCGCAGCTCCGGCCCGCGCCCCTGGAACAGGGGGCCGCCCGCCCCCGCACCGCCACGCCCCGTCTCCGTTGCGTCGGTGGACTCCGTCCGGCGCCCGGCCAGGTTTCGGCAGCCAGGTCCAGGTCCCCGATCACGCTGGGCCTGCACCGAGCTCATGGGCTGGGCCGCCCCTGCCCGCAGCATCGCGCTGCCGGCAACCGCTGGTGCCCGGGCGGCTCAGCCCCAGGGCTGAGCGACCAGCCAGCTGGTGTCGGCGGCCCAACTGGTACTGCTGTCCCATGCATTGGCGCCGCCGTTGCCGGCGATGTAGGCCGTGTAGTTGTAATGGCGGAGGTACTTCGTCGGGAAGTCGACCGACTGGAAGGACGTGCCGGCCCCGCTGTTGCCCTTGCTGGGGCAGAAGGTGGCGTCCTTCGCGAACGAGCTGCCACCGGTGTCGGCGTTCAGGTGGAGCTGGTAGTCGGAGTGGTGCAGGAACTGGCCGGGGCTGTCGGCTGACTCGAAGGACAGGCAGGCGCTGTCGGCCAGGCCGGCGCGGACGATCCAGGTGGCGTTGCCCTTGTCGGTGGCGGAACTGGCGGAGGTCACCGGCGCGATCACCACCCTGTCGTCGCTCGTGTCGTGCTGCAGGTAGTCGCCGGTGCAGCAGGAGGTGGTGGCCTGCAACGACACCTTCGCGCCGGGGGTGAAGGGGGTGGTGGCGCTGTAGCCGGCCGTGGCGACGTTGGCCTGGACCGCGGCGTCGGTGGCGTCGGAGGGGTAGCCCTTGACCATGGCACCCTCGTAGAAGGTGCCCGCGCTCGCGTTGCGGTTGGTCTGGCAGCAGTCTCCGCCGCTGCCGAGGATGACGGCGCCCTGCTTGTGCATCGGGCTCCAACCGCTGGGCAGTGCGCCGCTGTAGAGCTGGGCCAGGCCCGCGGACTGGGCGTTGGCACCCTTGAGCGCCATCCGGGTGGTGCCGTCGTTCTTGAGCATCGCGGTGACGAAGCGGCTGCTCTGCGGGACCTGGTCGGGGTTCCACATCCTGCTGCCGCCGGAGAACAGGCCGTCCTCCAGGTCCGCCTGCACCCATGGTCCGGTTCCGGTGCAGCCGCCGAACCAGCACTCCGTACCGAAGTTGATCGCGTCCATGGCGCCGTTGCCGTCGGCCTTGTGGTCGATCTCGGTGTTGCCGTAGTCGAAGCAGCAGCCGTTGTTCACGTGGGTGCCGCTGGTGACCATGTACTCGCCCTCGGGTGAACTGCCGGTCGGCACGCCCCCCGTGGAGTTGTAGGCGAAGTAGCTGTTGCCGGGGTTGATGTAGAGCGCGTAGGCCTTACGGCCCCTGACGCTCAGCGCTTCCGTGTTCGCGGTGGCCGCCGTGTCGGCGCCGCCGGTCCCGCCGGGGCCCTGGTAGACGAGGGTGTTGCCATCTCCGGTCTGGTCGTAGACGCGGGTGATGGTGCACGTGGTGCCCGTGCAGAAGGAGTCCTGCGCCGCCGCGTCGGCGACGCCTCCGGCGGACAGTACCCCGATGTCGTGCGACGTGCCGTCCGAGGCCCGCCGCACCTGGTACAGCGGGCCGTTGTAGGAGCCGAACAGCGCCCGGGTGGTGCTGTGCGCGGCGACACACGGCGTGCTGCCGGCGGCGTAGATGTCGCACGGCCCCTCGGCCGCAGCCCGAGCGGTGCCCGTGCCGGTGAGCAGACCGGCGGCGAGCACCGCGGTCGCTCCGACCGCCGCCAGCGCCCGTCGGGCATGGCTCAGCCACGATCCTCTGGTCATGAAGGAACTCCTTCGCGGGTGGGGGAAGGAAGAAGGCGCCCAACTTTGTTAGCGCTAACAATTCATGCCGGGCAAAGGCCGCACACATGGCACCAAGGCACCGTCACCATGCTGCGCCGGCCATCACTATGACCAGGCGCCGAGGCACCGTCAAGAGATCGGACTGTCAGCGCTCACTGTGCATACCCGCGCGATCGGGCGGCCCGCAGAATGCCCCGCTCACGCGCATGCACCTCGTCCAGAGGGTCGGGCCGGAGCCCCGCCCCCGAGCCGACCCCGTGCGGCGATGGAATCAACAGCCGGACAAATCAAGGAACTTGGGCTTGACGAACGTCACTCTACGCGCATCATCATGTGCTGCATGAGGATTCCCCCACACATCGCAGCCTTCGGTGGCGCCGCCGCCGTCGCCGCCACCCTCCTCGCGGGACCGGCCGCTCAAGCCGCCCCCGCGCCCGCCGTCTCCGCGGCTCCCTCCTCCACCACCGTGCATGCGATCGGCAGCGTCTGCTACTCCGCGCTGCCCTCGCAGGCGCACGACACCCTGACCCTCATCGACCAGGGCGGCCCCTTCCCGTACGACCAGGACGGCGTCGTCTTCCGGAACCAGGAGCACCTCCTGCCGAGCCACACCACCGGCTACTACCACGAGTACACGGTCATCACCCCCGGATCGCCGACCCGCGGGGCACGCCGGATCATCACGGGGCAGAAGGCGCACGAGGACTACTACACCGCCGACCACTACGCCTCGTTCCGCCTGGTGAACTTCGGCTGCTGAACCCGAGCCGCCGCGCGCCGTCGTCGGACGCGTGTGAGCCCGTCCGGGCCCCTCCCCGGCCGGGCTCACACGTTCACAGGTCAGGCGAAGGAGATCAGGCCTTGCCGGGCAGGCGCCAGTCGGCCGACGCCAGCCCGGTGCGGCCGAACCGGCGTCGGATCCTGAGGTGCAGCCACGCCGGTCACCGTGACGGTGGTACTGCCCACGCGCCGTACAGAGCCTCCTGCATGGGATCCCCCACGCATCGCGGCCTTTCGTCGCCCCGTCCTCACCGGCACGCGGCACCCTGACCCTCATTGACCAGGCCGCCCCGTTCTCGTACGACCAGGACGGAGTTCCCGCTCCGGGAGCATGCCGGGATTCGTCTCAGAGATACGTGCCTTGTTGATTAATCGCGTCGGTCGCCGGTGCGTGGCGGCGCTCGCTAGGCTGGCGGCATGGCCCTGCGCAACGCGATCATGTCGACCCTCCTGGAGGGCGAGGCGTCCGGTTACGACCTGACGAAGGCGTTCGACGCGTCGGCGGCGAACTTCTGGATGGCCACTCCGCAGCAGCTCTACCGGGAGCTGGACCGGATGAAGGCCGAGGGGCTGGTCAGCGCCCGGGTCGTCGAGCAGGAGCGGCGGCCGAACAAGCGGCTGTTCTCGCTCACCGAGGCGGGCCGCGCCGCGCTGCGGTCGTTCACGGCCTCGCCGCCGCGGCCGTCCGCGATCCGGGACGAACTGCTCGTCCAGGTGCAGGCCGTGGACGCGGGCGACCCGGACGCCGTGCGCGCAGCGCTGCTCGAACGGCTGGAGTGGGCGCAGGCCAAGGTGGCCCGCTACGAGCGCCTGCGGGCGCGGCTGCTGGACGGGCGTTTCGAGGACGAGTACCTCGCCACGGCCGAACGGGTCGGGCCGTACCTGACGCTGATGCGCGGACTGTCGTTCGAGCGCGAGAACCAGCGCTGGTGCGAGCAGGCACTCGCGATCCTGGACCGGCGCCGAACCGCCGCGTCGGCCCCCGGGCGGGAGCCGGCGCAGGGGCCGGTCTGACGGTCGTCGTGGGCGGCCGCTCAGTACACCGGGCGGGGAGCCCCGACGGGCCGCAGGTCCGGGCGCTTCGCGACCCTTCCGTCGCCGGAGGACCGGCCGCGCAGGCGGCGCATCAGCCACGGCCCGAGGAAGGTGCCGATCCAGGCGGCCTCCCGGACGGCTCGCCGGCGGACCCCTGCCGTGGGAAGGGGAGGCAGCGGCTCGGCCCACCCGCGGTCGCTGCCGGGCAGCGCGAGCGCCTCGGCCGCCGCGGCGGCGATCCCGGCGTGGCCGAGCGGGCTGGCGTGCAGCCGGTCCGCGCTCCACATCCGCGGATCGGTCGTCACCTCGTGCGGGAAGAAGTCGACGACCACGACGCCGCGGTGGTCGGCCGTGGCCCGGATGCGTGCGTTGAGGTCCAGCACCCGGGGCCGCAGCCCACGCGCCGGCGGAGCGATCCGGCCGATGTCGGGGAAGGTGAAGGTGAGCACCTGCGCCCCCGCGCCCGTGAAGGCGGCGAACATCGCGTCGAGTTCCGCCACCACCTCGCCCGCGTCGAAACCGGGCCGCATCAGGTCGTTCATCCCGGCGACCACGGTGACCAGGTCCGGCCGTAGCGCGAGGGCCGGGGCGAGCTGTTCGGCCCGGACCTGGCCGGCGAGCCGGCCGCGGACGGCGAGGTTGGCGTAGAGCAGGTCGGGCTCGTGCTCGGAGATCGTCTCGGCCAATCGGTCCGCCCAGCCGCGCCATCCGGCCGTCTCGTCGCCGTCGCCCAGGCCCTCGGTCTGGCTGTCGCCGACCGCGACATAGCGGCGAAAGCCCGTGGTCGCGCTCATGCCTCGGACGCGCCCAGCGCCTCGGCGGTGATTCGCTCGAACTGCGCGCCCATCGCGGTGGCGAGTGCCTGCGCGCCGGAGAGCGGGCGAACCATCACCGTCAACTCGTCGATCAGGCCGTCCTCGTCGAAGTGGAGGAAGTCACAGCCGTGCACCTCGCGGCCGTCGACGGCGGCCTTGAAGACGAAGGCCCGGTCGCGGCCGTCCACGCCGTTGATCTCGCGGACGTAGCGGAAGTCCTCGAAGACCCGTCCGACACCGCGCAGGATCGCGGCGGTCATGGCCTTGCCCGGGTAGGGCTTGAAGGCGACGGGGCTGGTGAAGACGACGTCCTCGGCCAGGAGGGCCTGGAGGGCGTCGTGATCGCCGGCCTCGACGGCTGCGCGAAAGGGGTGCACGACAGACTCCATAGTCAACAAATTGAATACCTTGTGCGCGCGAGCCTAGCCTCGGGGTCCGGGCGCTGTCGAGGGTGTGCCGAACCTCGGCGGTCGCGAGGGACCGCGCATGGGGCGCTCATGTGCTCGGGCCGACTCGGTGGGTTTGAAATGAGGTCGGGGGGACACCCACCCTCAGGCAGAACTGGCGCCAGGGGGCAGTCCCCTTGTCGTCTTGAGCGTGTCTTCGCCGTCCGGTTCCGACTCGAACCGAAGCGACCGCAGGAGCGTGCGGCAACGGTGGGCAAGAAGTTCCTGCGTTCGACCCGGGGCCAGGCGCTGCTCCTGCCGCCGCCGCTGGACGGCCGGCTGCCCGAGGACCACCTGCCCCGGGGGCGCTCGGCCCCTCGTGAGCGGGGGCCCTCGCCCGAGCCGTCCGCGGCGCGGCGGCGGACGCAGCCGTTGTTGTCGGCCCCCGGGCCGGTGAGGGGGCGGACGACGCGGGTCAGGCCTTCTTGACGACGCCGGACTTGAGCTGCATGGCGCCGAAGCCCTCGATGCGGCAGTCGATGTCGTGGCCGTCGACGCCGTCGACCAGCCGGATGTTGCGGACCTTGGTGCCGGCCTTGATCCCCGAGGCGCTGCCCTTGACCTTGAGGGCCTTGATGACGGTGACGGTGTCGCCGTCGTTCAGCACGTTGCCGACGGCGTCCTTGATCACTCGGTCGCCGGCCCCGGCGGATCCGGCCGCGTCGGCATCGGCGGGGGCCCACTCGTGGCCGCATTCCGGGCAGACCATAAGGGTGTTCATCTCATAGGTGTACTCGCTGGAGCACTGCGGGCACGGGGGGAGGCTGTCGCTCATGTGTTCAGGATATCCAGGGTTCAGAAGGGGTGTTTTCCGTGGTCAGCGGGCATGCGCGGCCTGCCAGCCGACCGGTCAGTGCCGGTTGCCGAGGGCGAAGAGCAGGATGACGAAGCCGGCGAACAGGTGGGTGCCGAGGATGTAGACCGAGGCGCGGATGAGCATCGCCCTGCGGCGGCTCTTCTCGTCGCTGGTGCCGTTGTTCATCGGGATTCCTCGGCGGCTGGGAACGGGTGGTCCTGCCGGGGCCGGGGACGGATGTGGATGCGCCGGCCGGTTGTGGCAGCCTCGGCGAGGAGGGCCTTGAGGGTCGGCAGGTCGACGGTCTGCGGGGTGGCGGGGGTGCCGTGGTCGTCGTAGGGGGTGATCGTGAAGCGCAAGGACGGCCTTATTCCGGGGTCGCGGCGGACGGGGTGAGCGGGAGGCGGACGAGCAGGGTCTTGCCGCCATTGGGACCGGGCCGGATCGTCAGGCCGCCGCTGAGGTGGCGGGCGAGGTCGGCGACGACGGCCAGGCCGCCGGTGTCGCCTTCCTCCGGGAGGTCCTGCAGGCCGGGGTGGTTGTCACCGACACCCACCTCGAGGTGGGTGTCGGTGACAACCAGCAGCAGTTCGAAGAACGGGGAGCGCGACTGGGCGTGCCGGACGGTATTGGTGACGAGTTCGGTGACGGCCAGGACGGCGGCGTCGTGGACAGTCGTCTTCGGGTGCACGCCCCAGCCGGTGAGGACGGTCACCGTGATCCGGCGGGACACCTTCGCGGCGGACCAGCTGCTGGCCAGGCTCATCCGGTACTTGCGGTACTGCTCCGGCGGGCTCGCCGGGGCTGGGACGGAGTGGTCGCGGCGGTCTCGGTCGCGCCAGCGGCGGATCACCATGGCCGCTCGGTTGTGGTCAACGGGATGCTCCTGTGGCGGTGAGGGTGCTCTCGGTGGGAGCCTGACCCCTGGCCAGGTGGGTGCGCGCGTAGGCGATGGCGTCCGGGGTGGCGGCGAACACCTGGCCGGCGGCGCGGAGCTGGTCGAGGATGCCGAGGGCGTCGAGGGTGCGGTGGTGTTCGTCGCGGACGCCGGATATGAGGACGAGGGTGCCCCGGCGCTGCAGTGCGGTGATCGCGTCGCCCAGGACGGTGGCGCCGCTGGAGTCGACGGCGCTGACCCGGGACATCCGCAGGATGGCCACCTTGACCTCGGCGGATGCGGTGAGTTCGAGGAGGAAGCGGTGGGCGGCGGCGAACAGCAGCGGGCCGTCGATCCGGTAGGCGACGATGTGCTCGGCGAGCAGCGCCTGCTCCTCGTCGTGGTGGTCGGCGGGCGGCAGGTCCTCGTGCAGCGGGACCTGTTCGATCCTCGCCGCCCTGGCGACGGCGGCGAGCGCCAGGGCGCCGGAGACGAGCAGGCCGGTGACGACGGCGGTGACCAGGTCGAAGGCGAGGGTGGCGGCGGCGGTGAGAGCCAGTACGGCGGCTTCGCCGCGTCCGGCGCGGGCGAGTGCGCGCAGTGAGCCGACCTCGACCATCCGTACGGCGGTGGCGATCAGCACCCCGGCCAGGGCCGCGAGCGGGATCCCGGCGACCAGGGGCGCGGCGGCGAAGACGATCACCGCGAGGACGGCGGCGTGGACGAGGGCGGCGAGGCGGGAGACGGCGCCGGAACGGACGTTGACGGCGGTGCGGGCGATCGCGCCGGTGGCGGCGACGCCGCCGAACAGCGGGGCAGCCAGGTTGGCCAGGCCCTGACCGAACAGTTCGCGGTCGCTGTCGTGACGCTCCGAGACGCTCATCGCGTCCGCGGCCGTGGCCGACATCAGCGATTCGAGGGCGGCCAGGGCGGCGACGGCCAGGGCTGAGGGCAGCAGGGCGGGGACGGCGGAGAGGTCGAGGAAGCCGAGCGAGGGGGCGGGGAGCCCGGCGGGCAGATGGCCGATGGTGGCCACCGGCAGGTCGGCGAACCGCGCGACCAGGGTGGCGGCGACGACGGCGATCAGCGAGAACGGCAGCGCGGGTCGCAGGTGCACGCCGACGAGCATCACGGCCGCGACGGCCAGGGCGAGCGCGAGCGCCGCCCAGTGCGGCGCGGCGGTGAAGTCCGCGACGGCCCTGGCGGCGACGACGGCCGGGTTGTCACCGTCGGGCTTCTTGACCCCGAGCGCGCCGGGCACCTGCTGGAGGGCGATCACGGCGGCGATGCCGAGGGTGAAGCCCTCGACCACGGGCACCGGGACGTAGGCCATCCACCGCCCGACCCGCAGCAGCGCCAGCGCGACCAGGACGACGCCGGCCAGCAGACCGACGGTCAGCATCCCGCCGGTGCCGTATCGGGCGACGATGGGCACCAGGACGACGGTCATGGCCCCGGTCGGCCCGGAGACCTGGAGGTTGGAGCCGCCGAAGACGGCGGCGAGCGCGCCGGCGACGACGGCGGTGGCCAGGCCCGCCTCGGCGCCCGCACCGGAGGAGATGCCGAAGCCCAGTGCCAGCGGCAGGGCGACGACCGCCACGGTGAGGCCCGCGAGCAGGTCCTTGCGGGGCGAGCGGCCCATGGTGGCGAGGATCTCGCGGCTGGGCAGGACGCAGCGCACCCGGTCGAAGGCGGCGTTGACGGGGTTCACGCCGTGGCCTCCGAGGCTGCGACGGGCAGGGCCAGCTCGCGGAGCAGGTGCCTCTGGCCGGTGATCATCTCGCCGAGGATGCGGCGGGCTGCGAGCAGCAGGTCGGTGACGTCCGGGGTACTGAGCGCGTACACGACGGTGTTGCCGTCGCGGGTGGCGATGACCAGGTTGGTGCGGCGCAGGACGGCGAGCTGCTGGGAGAGGCTGGAGGCCTCGATGTCGAGGGCGGCGAGCAGTTCGCGCACCGGCAGCGGGCCGTCCTGCAGGAGTTCCAGGACCCGGATGCGGGCCGGATGGCCGAGGGTTCGGAAGAACTCCGCCTTCGCCTGGTACAGCGGGACGGCCATGGTTCAGCTCTCTCCTTGCTCTTCCGCGGCGGTGTGCGGGAGGTCGATGCCGTGGCCGGCCGCGATCCGCAGCAGGCCCGCCACCCGCCCGGCATACGCCTGGGCGCCGTCCGCGTCCCCGCTGTCCCGGGCCTCGCGCAGGGCCTGGCGGGCGTGAGCCAGCTGCTCTCGCAGCTCCTCGTCGAACACCACGGTCACGACTGTCCCTCCCCGGCGCCGGCACGACGCCGGGCATGTTGTGCCGATCCAACAGCACGCCAGCATGTATGAATATGAAGAATTTTGCAAGTCGCCGGTTTCGCAAGTGATGGATTCAGACATTGGTGATCTTTTGTGATCAAGAGAGGCCATCGCGCCGTCCGCGGGGCGCCTGGCGCCTACGCTCGGTGCGCGGCCGGCGCGAACGGCGGGTCGTGAGACGACGAGAGCGGGAGGGGCTCCGCATGGCAGGTATCGAGGGTGCGCTCAAGGATGCGATGGCCATCGGCGGGGCGCTGGGCGCGGCCCTGGTCGACTCCGCCAGCGGGATGGCGCTGGGCACGCTCGGCGAGGCCGCAGGTCTGGACCTGCAGCTCGCGGCGGCAGGTGCCACCGATGTCGTACGCGCGCAGCAGCGGGCGACAGAGAGGATGGGGCTGGACGGTGAGGTGCCGGAGGACATCCTGACCACGCTCACCCGGCAGTACCACCTGGTGCGTCCGCTGACCTCGCCCGGCGGGCAGGGGCTGTTCCTGTACCTGGTGCTGGACCGCGCCCGGGCGAACCTCGCCATGGCCCGTCACCAGGCACAGCGCATCGACGCCGACCTGGTCATGTGATCCACGGCGCCTGGCCCGGGCGCGGCGGGTCAGCTCCGGGCGGGGCCCTCGGGCTGGGAGCGCAGGCCGTTCAGCAGTTCGGCCTGGCCGCTGATGACGTTGCCCAAGATCATCCGCGCGACCCGCAGGAGCTCGGCGACCTGGGGATTGGTGAGGCGGTAGTAGACGGTGGAGCCCTCACGGCGGGCGATGACGAGGTTGGAGCGGCGCAGGACGGCGAGTTGCTGGGACAGGTGGGAGGCTTCGACACCGACCTCGGGCAGCATCTCGGCGACCGCGTACTCGCGCTCGCTCAGCAGCTCCAGGACGCGGATGCGCACCGGGTGGCCGAGGGTTTTGAAGAACTCCGCCTTCAGCTGATACAGGGGCGCGCTGACCACAGGAGGCGGGGTGGGCGTTTCGGCGTTCACGTCGTCACCGTCTCCATCGGGCCGAACATCATCAAGGGATCGACCTTAGCAACCCGCAGACCGGGCCTGAGCCGGTCAGGGGGCCGCGAGCGCGGCCAGGGCCATATCCAGGTCCGGGAACAGGCGTACCACGGACAGGGCGGCGGCGGTCGTCAGGACCGGTGCGTCGCGCAGGCCGAGGCCGCACACCGCCAGCGGACCGCGGCCGACGGGCAGTCGGTGCGTGGCGTCCAGGATCGCGTCCTCGCCCGAGCAGTTCCAGCCCCTCAGTGCCGCCATGTCGACCACCAGCGGACCCTCGCAGCGGGCGAGCGCCCAGTCGAACGCGCCCTGGAAGCGGTGCGCCGCGTCCTGGCCGAGGAACCCGGTCACCGCGAGCACACCGGCTCCGCGCTCTGCCCGGAACTCCCACTGGATGCTCACCGCCACCCCCGGGCACAACTCCGGGGGCAGCGGCGAGCGGGCATGCACCCCACGCGACCAGCGGGGCCGGACAAGAGGGAGGAGCACCCGCAGTACCCGCACCGGCCGCGCCCACCCGGCACGAAGCGGGACACCACCTCCGCCCGCACCGGGTATCGAGCGGACGGCGCCGCCGTACGGCACTGCGGTGAGACGAGCATTCCTCCTCCTGACCTTGCATCCAGTTGACAATATTAGCAACTTCTAATGTTGTTATCACACGGCGCATCCGGAAGCGCGCTGTAGCCGGGAGGCCGCCCCGGAACCGACGCCGAGGCGGCCGACCGCCGGCAGCGCGGCGTCCCGGTCCCACACATGAGCGGCCCACCGGAGCCTGATCAGTCGGCAGGTCGCCGCAGTACCACGGCGACCTGCGGCGCGTAGAAACGGACAGGCGAGCTCTCGCGCCTCGGGTGTGCCGAAAAGGCCGGCCGATGACGATCCGCCATCACGCACGAGAAGCTCGGCCTGCCGGCGAAGGCCCAAGCCGGACCACGGCTGCCAAGCCGTCGCCCACGAGATCGGATCCACCGAAGGCATTCGGGTCCCGCGCGGCATCAGTTCCCCCGATCGGATGACAGCGGCCCTCACAGCTGTCCCGCCGGGCTTCCGAGTTGTTAATGTCCGAAACTTGTCACACGGCTGCGGTCCATACGGCTCGGCTTCCGCCGGGCGGGACCGCCTGGAAACACTTCCGTACAGAACGGGCGGGTCGGCGACGCGGTGGTCGGGAACGGTCGGAGCGTCCGGAGGGCGGGCCGCTCGGGTGGGCACGGTCGCCGAACGCGCTCCGCACAGCTCCCCGACCGGGGGCTTTCATCAGCAGCCCTGGAGACCGTCATGGGTTTGTCGCGCAGGATCCGCGAGATCGGCCGGATCGCCGAGCCCGCTCCGCCCCGACCGGAGGGCGAAACCCCGCCCGCCACCCGGCTGTTGTGCGGCTCGGCGCAGGTGCGCCACGTCGACGCCGGGTCGTGCAACGGCTGCGAGATCGAGATCGGCGGCGCCTTCGGACCGGTGTACGACGCCGAGCGGTACGGAGCCCGGCTGGTCGCCTCCCCCCGCCACGCCGACGTGCTGCTGGTGACCGGCCCGGTGACCCGCAACATGGCCGACCCGCTGCGCCGCACCCACCAGGCCGCTCCGGAGCCGCGTGTGGTGGTCGCGGTCGGCGACTGCGCGCTCAACTGCGGCCTGTTCGCCGGGGCTTACGGCGTAGCCGGGGCGGTGGCCGACATCGTGCCGGTGGATCTGGAGGTGCCCGGCTGCCCGCCGGAGCCGGCCGAGATCGTCGCGGCCCTGCGCCGGGTGACCGGCCGGTGAGCGCGATCGGTCCCGCACTGGCAGCGGCCGGCGCCCTGGCCGCCGCCGGCTCGGCCTGTGGACTGGCACTGCCCGAACGCGCCCGCCCGGCGGCGGTCGGGGCGTGCACGGCGGGCGTGGGCGCCGCAGGCCTGGTCGCCGGAGTCAGCGCCCTGCGCGGACAGCTCTGGTCGGCGTCCTTACCGGACCTGCTACCGCTGGCCGGTGTGCATCTGGCTGTCGACGCGCTGTCCGGACTGTTCATCGCGGTCTGCGGCGGAGTGACCGTGGCGGCCGCCGTCTACGGCATCGGCTACACCCGGCACGGCCTCGCCGGGCGGAACGTGCAGGCCGTCCTGCCGCTGTTCGCCTGGACGCTGGTCACGGTGCCGACCGCGGCGAGCGTCTCGACCTTCCTGCTGCTGTGGGAACTGATGGCGCTCAGTTCGCTGCTCCTGGTGGTGGCCGAGCACCGGCGCCGGGCCCCGGTGCGCGAGGCGGGCCTCTGGTACGCGGTGATGACCCACCTCGGACTGGTCCTGCTGCTCATCGCCCTGGCGCTGTTCTCCGCCCGGGCCGGCGGGGAGACCTTCACCGCGCTGCGTGCCGGGGCCGGCAGGCTGTCACCGGCCGTACGGGACACCGTGTTCGTGCTCGCCCTGGCGGCCTTCGGCTCGAAGGCGGGCGCGGTACCGCTGCACGCCTGGCTGCCCCGGGCCCACCCGGAGGCGCCGAGCAACGTCTCGATGCTGATGAGCGCGGCCATGGTCAACCTCGGCGCGTACGGCCTGATCCGCACCGGCTTCGACCTGCTGGACGGCGGCCCGCGCTGGTGGGGACTGCTCACCGTGGCCCTGGGCGCGGTCACCGCGGTGTACGGGATCGTCCAGGCCGCAGTCGCCACCGACCTCAAGCGCCTGCTGGCGTACTCGACCAGCGAGAACCTCGGCCTGGTCCTGATCGGCGTCGGCGCCGCCCTGCTGTTCGACGCGGACCACCACGACGAGCTGGCCGCCCTCGCGCTGGCCGCGGCGCTGCTCCACGTGGTCAACCACGCGGCGTTCAAGGCCCTGCTGTTCGGAGCGGCAGGCTCCGTGCTGCACGCCACCGGTACCCGTGACCTGGACATCCTCGGCGGGCTGCGCCCCCGGATGCCGGCCACCACGGCACTGTTCGCCCTCGGGGCGTTGGGGGCGATGGCGCTGCCTCCCGGCAACGGCTTCGTCAGCGAATGGCTGCTGCTCCAGGCGCTGATCCACGGACTCGCGGCCCCCGGCGTGACGACCGCCGTGCTGCTGCCGGTGGCGATCGCCGCCATCGCGCTGTCCGCGGGGCTGGCCGCCGCCGCGTTCGTCAAGGCGCTCGGGGTCGGCTTCTTCGCCCGCCCGCGCGGCAGCGCCGCCCAGCGCGCGGTGGAGAGCCCGCGTGCCATGCTCGCCGGCATGGGGCTGTGCGCCGCCGCCTGCGCCGGGCTCGCGCTGGTGCCCGGCACGCTCTCCGACGCACTCGGCCGGGCCGTCGCCGCGAGCGGAACCGGAACCGTCGGAGGACGGATCCTCGTCGGCGGCGGGCTGGACCTACGACTGGCCGGATTCACCGGCAGGTTGGCCTCGCTGTGGATCGCCCTGGCGCTCGCCGCGGTCGCCGCCGCCGTGCCCGCCGTGGTGCGCTCGCGCGCCCGCGCGCCGCGCCGCAGCGATGCTCCGCTGTGGGACTGCGGCGCCGGAGCACCCACCGCCCGGATGGAGTACACCGCCACCTCCTTCGCCGAACCGCTGCAACGCGTCTTCGACGACGTCCTCGCCCCCGAACAGGACGTCGACGTCACACCCGTGCGCGAATCCGCCTACCTCGTCGAGCGGGTCCGCTACCAGCGCCGCGTCCCGGACCGGATCGAGCACCGCCTCTACCTGCCCGTCCTGCAGCTGCTCGCCCGCGCCGGCCAGGCCGCTCGGCGGCTGGCCGGCGGCAGCGTCCACCGCTACCTCGGGTACGGCTTCACCGCCCTGGTCGTGCTCCTGCTCGCCCTGGCGGTGACCAGGTGAGCGGTGACCAGGTGAGCGGTGACCAGGTGACCCTGATCGGCACCGTCGCCGTCGTCGCCCAGGTCGCCCTGGTCATCGCCGGCGCGCCCTGGCTGGCCGGGCTGATGCGCCAGATCCGGGCCCGGCTCGAAGGCCGGGCCGGCCCGGGCCCCGGCCAGCCCTGGCGGGATCTGCGCAAACTGCTGCGCAAACAGCCCGTCACGGCCACGGGCACCGGCCCCGCCTTCCGGGCAGCCCCTCTGGTCCTGGTCGCCACCGCCCTGGTGGTCGCCGCGCTCGTCCCACTGGCCGCCACCCGCACGCCGGTCAGCGGTCACGCCGACCTGATCGTGGTGGTCGCCCTGCTCGCCCTCGGCACCGTCTCGCTCGCCCTGGCCGGCCTGGACACCGGCACCGCCTTCGGCGGCATGGGTGCCTCCCGGGAGATGACCGTGGCGGCCCTGGTCGAGCCGACCCTGCTGATGTCCGTCTTCGCGCTGTCCATCCCGGCCGGCTCCACCAACCTCGCCGACATCGTCTCCGGCGCCGTCCACGACCCCGCCCGGCTCGCCACCCCCACCGGCCTGCTCGCCGCCGTCGCCCTGCTGGCGGTCACCGTCGCCGAGACCGGACGGCTGCCGGTCGACAACCCCTCCACCCACCTGGAACTGACGATGATGCACGAGGCGATGGTGCTGGAGTACTCCGGCCCCGACCTCGCCCTGATCGAACTCGGCGCACAACTGCGACTCACCGTCCTGCTCGGCCTGCTCGCCGCGCTGTTCACCCCGTGGGGGATCGCCACCACCGACGGCTGGGCGGCGCTCCTGCTCGCCCTGGCGCTGCTGGCCCTGAAGGTGGCCGTCCTCGGCGCCCTGCTGGCGGCCGCCGAGGTGCACCTCGCCAAGATCCGGCTCTTCCGGGTGCCCGAACTGCTGGCCGGTTCCTTCCTGCTGGCCCTGCTCGCCGTCACCGCCTCCTACTTCCTCACCGGAGCGTGACCCTCATGGACCCGGGCCTCTACACCCAACTGCTCGACCTCGCCTGCGGCGCATTCCTGCTGGCCGCCGTCCTGGTCCTGTGGCGGCGCGAACTCGCCTCGTTCATCCGGGTGTTCACCGCCCAGGGCCTGGCCCTGGCCGCCATCGCCGCACTGCTCGGCGCTCGCGAGCACCGCTGGGACCTGCTCGGCGTCGCCGTGCTGATCGCCCTCCTGCGGGCCGCACTCCTGCCGTACCTGATGCGGCGCGCCCTCACCGCGGGCGGGGAAACCCACGAGACCGAACCGCTGGTCAACGTCACCGCCTCGCTGCTGACCGCGGCCGTACTCACCCTCCTCGCCTACGCCGCGACCCGACCGCTGACCGACCTCGCCCCCTCGTCCGCCACCCGGGCCCTGCCGATCGGCCTGGCCGTCGTCCTGATCGGCTTCTTCACCCTGGCCACCCGGCGCCGCGCCCTGTCCCAGGTCGTCGGCTTCCTGCTGGTGGACAACGGCATCACCGCCGTCGCCTTCCTCGCCGCCTCCGGCGTGCCGCTGATCGTCGAACTCGGCGTCTCCTTCGACGTGCTGTTCGCCGTACTGGTGCTCCAGGTGCTCACCACCCGGATGCGGGCCGCCTTCGGCGGCACCGACCTCGACGACCTGAGGGAACTGCACGACTGATGCCCGACGCCCTCCTGCCCGACGCCCTCCTGCTGGCCGCACCCGTCGCGGTGCCACTGGCCCTCGCCGCGACATACCCGGCCCTCGGCTGGCGGCCCGCCACCGCCTGGGCCGGGCTGGCCTCGCCCGCCGCGGTCCTCGCCTGCGCGGGCGCGCTCGCCACCGAGGTACCCTCCGGCGGACCGGCCACCGCCTACGGCGGCCTGCTGCGCGCCGACGCCCTGACCGTCTGGATCCTGCTCGGCATCGGCGCCGTCGGCGCCCTGGCGTGCGCCGCCAGCCCCGCCCACCTCGCCGCCGAACGAACCGACCCGGTCTCCGCCCGCCGCTACGGACTGCTCGTCCACCTCTTCCTCGCCGCGATGGCACTGGCCACCCTCACCGCCAACCTCGGCGTCCTGTGGGTCGCCGTCGAGGCCGCCACCATCGTCACCGCCTTCCTGGTCGGCCACCGCCGCACCCGGGCCGGCGTCGAGGCGGCCTGGAAGTACGTGGTGATCTGCTCGGTCGGCATCGCCCTCGCCTTCCTCGGCACCGTCCTGGTCTACTTCGCCGCCCGGCACGCCGGCATCCCGGAGGCCCACGCCCTCGACTGGCCGACCCTGGCCGCCCACGCCGACCGGCTCGACCCGCACACCCTGCGCCTGGGCACCTCCCTCGCGATCCTGGGCTTCGGCACCAAGGCCGGGCTCGTCCCCCTGCACGCCTGGCTGCCCGACGCCTACAGCCAAGCGCCCGCCCCCGTCTCGGCGCTGATGTCCGGCGTACTGCTCGCGGTCTCCTTCACCGCCGTGCTGCGCCACAAGGTGATCGCCGACGCCGCCGTGGGCACCGGCTTCGCCCGGGCCCTGCTGCTCGCCGTCGCCCTGCTCACCCTCGCACTGGCCGCGGCCCTGCTGCTCGCCCAGCGCGACTACAAGCGGATGCTCGCCTACTCCAGCATGGAACACATGAGCCTGATCGCCCTGGCCGCGGCCGTCGGCACCCACCTCGCCACCGCTGCCCTGCTACTGCACATGGCCGGGCACGGGCTCGCCAAGGCGGTCGCGTTCTGCTCGTCCGGCCACTTCGCGCAGCTGACCCCCACCACCCGGATCGGCCGGATCCGCGGCCTGCTCGGCCGCGCCCCCGTCCTCGGCACCACCTTCGCCCTGGCCGTCGCCGCCCTGCTCGGGCTGCCGCCGTTCAGCCTCTTCGCCTCCGAACTCGCCATCGCCCGTGCCGGGTTCACGGCCGGCCTGGGCTGGGCCGTCGCCCTCGCCCTGGTCCTGATGCTCGCCGCCTTCGCCGCCCTGACCAGCCGCAGCACCCGGATGCTGCTCGGTACACCGCCCGGGAATCCGGCACCCGTACGGTTCGGGGCGAGCGTCTGGCTGCCACTGGTCGCAGGTCTCCTCGCCTGCGCCGCACTCGGGGTGACCACCGCACCACTCACCTCCCTGCTCGACGCCGCCGCCTCGATCGGAGGCCACTGACCGTGCCCGGAGGCTCCCGTACGACCATTGACCTCGAACCCGGCGAACTCGTCGACCACGCCTCCCGGTTGCTCGCCGAGAGGCACCGCCTCGCCCTGGTCTCCGCCCACCACGACGACCCCGGCACCATCCGGCTGGTCCACCTCTTCGTCAAGGGCCCGCCCGACACCCGCACCGAACTGCACGTCCGGCTCGACGCCCGCGCCCCCGCCGTCCCCACCCTGGCACACCTGTCCTTCCCGGCCGGCCGGTTCGAGCGCGAGCTGCGCGATCTGCACGGCGTCGTCCCGCTCGACCACCCACTGCCGCACCGCCTCGTCCGCCACCCGCACTGGCCGCGCGGCTGGTACCCGATGCGCCCCGACGCCGGCCAGCCACCCGAATTCGGTGTGCCCGAAGGGCCGTTCCCCTTCCTCACCGTCGAAGGACCCGGTGTGTACGAGATCCCGGTCGGCCCCGTCCACGCCGGGATGATCGAACCGGGACACTTCCGCTTCTCCGTCGTCGGCGAGACCATCCTCAAGCTCAAAGCCCGGCTCTGGTACGTCCACAAGGGTATCGAGAAGCTCTTCGAAGGCCGATGCCCCGAGCAGGGGCTCGGCCTGGCCGAACGCATCAGCGGGGACACCGCCGTCGGCCACGCCCTCGCCTACTGCCTCGCCGTCGAAGAGGCCACCGGCATGCAGGCCCCTCCGCGCGCCGGCCGCGCCCGCGCCCTGCTCCTCGAACTCGAACGCCTCCACAACCACGTCACCGACCTCGGAGCCCTGTGCAACGACGTCGGCCACGGCATCCTCAACGCCCACGCCTGGCGCATCCGCGAACGCCTGCTCCGCCTCAACCACACCCTCACCGGCCACCGTCTCCTACGCGGGGGAATCGTCCCCGGCGGCGCCGCCCTACGTGCGCTGCCCGATCCGGCCGAACTGGCCTCCGTCCGAACCGACCTGCGTTCCCTCATCAGCCTTGCCCTCGAACACCCCACCATCCGCGACCGCTTCACCGGCACCGCGATCCTGCCGTTGCGGGCCGCCCGCGACCTCGGCTGCCTCGGCTACGTCGCCCGCGCCAGCGGCCTGCCCACCGACGCCCGCCATGCCCACCCCCACCACGCCCTCGGCGACCTGCTGACCACCCGCGTCCTCGACACCGGCGACGTCCTCGCCCGCTTCACCATCCGAGCCCAGGAGGCGCAGGACGCCCTCGACCTCGCCACCCACCTCGCCGAGACCCTCACCCCCGGCCCTGCCATCGACCCCACCCCGCGCGCCCCCGCCCGCCACTGCGGCGTCGGCCTCGCCGAGGGCTGGCGCGGCACCATCACCACCCGCGTCGAACTCGCCCCCGACGGCACCCTCACCCGGGTCAAGGTCGCCGACCCGTCATTCTTCAACTGGCCCGCCCTACCCGTCGCCCTGACCGACACGATCGTCCCGGACTTCCCGCTCACCAACAAGAGCTTCAACCTCTCGTACTCGGGCAACGACCTGTGAACGAGCCCCGGAGAAGGCCGCAATCGCGGCCGGCGCTGTGGCATCCGGGCCGTCGTCGGTGACTACGCCGAGCACGGGCGTGCCTTCCCGACCTGCGCCGCAACGCGGGCCTACTCGGAGACTTCGAGGATCATTCGGGAAGGTACGCCCTCCGCATGCCCTCCCGGAAGCGGTCCACAAGTCCTGAGCATTGCCCGGCTCAGTTCGAGGGCCAACTCATCCGCCGGATAAAGGACAAGTGGGAGCCGAGACTGCTACACGCAGTACGGGTTCACCGGTCACCGAGGATTGCCCCGAAGCGCTTTGACGTGCTCGCCGAGCGCGACCTGGCCGGCCAGCCGTACCAGGCTGACCCCGGCCGCCCGGACGGCGAGGTCGTCGACGAGCCCGCCCAGCCTGCCGTTGACCTCGATGATGGGCGGGCCGTAGGCGGCCAGTCCGAGGGTGTGCAGGGTCTCGAATCAGAAGTGGTGTCGTTCTCGAACAGCAGCTGCTTCATGCCAGTTCCCGTTCTGCGTGCGCGCGGAAGCTGCGGGGCGGGCGGCCGGTGAGGCGCTGGACGGTGTCGGTGGTGCGGTCCTCGGCGCCGTCGGCGATGGCGCGGTCCATGGCGGCGAGCATCGCGGCGAACTCGTCGGGAATGCCGGCGGCGGTCAGGCGTTCGCGCATCTGCTCGTACGTCAGCTGCCGGTGGACGACGGCCCGGCCGGTGACACGGGTGAGGATGGTGGCGACGTCGGCGTAGCTCAGGGCCTGTGGGCCGGTGATGACGAGGTCAGCGTTGGGCGCCTGGGGGTCGGTCAGGGCGTGCACGGCGGCAGCGGCGATGTCCTCGGCGTCGACGAAGCCGACCCGGCCCTCGCCGGTGGCCGTCAGCAGGATGCCGTCGGTCCGCACGCTGTGGGCGTGCGGGTGGTCGCCGGTGAAGTTCTGCATGAACCAGGAGGGCCGCAGCACCGCCCATTCCTCGAACAGGCCGGGCAGGGCCTGGTGGACCACTCCCGTGGCCGGTCCGCCGGCGGGGATCGCGGAGGAGCTGAGCAGCACCGCGCGGCGCACCCCGGCGGCACGGGCCTGGTCGAGGAAGGGCAGCATGATGTCGGCCGGTTCCGTCGAACCGATCGGCGGGACGAGGTAGACCCGGTCCGTGCCGTCCAGAGCGGGGCCGAAGGTCGCCGGGACATGCCAGTCGAAGCGGACCGCCTCGGCGCCGGCCACCGTGGTGGCGCGGCGGCTCGCGGCCTTGACGCGGTACCCGCCGGTGGCGAGCCGGGCGGTGACGCGGCTGCCGGTGGTGCCGGTGGCACCGATGACCAGGGTGGTGCCCACCTTGTTGTCCGTGCTGTTCATCGGGTGCCCCTGGTGAAGTCCGCGGCGGGATCCTGGAGGACGGCGAGGGGGTTCCAGTAGTCGCGGTAGCGGGTGATGAGGCCGTCCTGGACGGTCACCACGGCGATGTAGGCCATGTCGAAAGGGCGGTCGCTCTCGACCAGTCGGCCCACTCCGCGCATCTCGACCACAATGGTCCGCGCGTCGGTGGTCTGGTGGATCTGTACCTCGGGGAAGTCGTGCAGGTCGATGTGATCGGGGTAGCCGCGCATGTAGTCGGCGACCGCGGCCCTGCCCTCCAGGTGCCGGGGCCAGCCGTCCGGTGCGAAGGGGAATTCGAGGACTCCGCCCTCATGCCAGAGCTCGACCCAGGCGGTGATGTCCTTGTCGAGCAGCAGTCGCAGGCCGTGGCGGAAGACGTCCGCAGCCGATGTGTCGGTGGTCATGGGTGCTCCATCCCCTACGATACGGACCACGGGTCCGCTTGTGGATCCGAAGATACGGACCGCTGGTCCGTTTTGCAATCGGAGGATCCGTGGAACCCGTCGCCGAGCGTCGCCCGCGTAAGGATGCGGCCCGCAACCGGGAAGCCGTCCTGGCGGCGGCTGACGAGCTCTTCGCACGCTGCGAGAGCCCCGAGGCCGTGACCATGGCCGACATCGCCGCTGCGGCCGGCGTCGGCAAGGCCACGCTCTTCCGCGGCTTCGGCGACCGCACCGGGTTGATCCACGCGCTCTACGAAGCACGGCTGGAACCGGTCAGGGGCGCGATCGAGGAAGGCCCGCCGCCGCTCGGTCCGGGCACCCCGCCGATGCGGCGGGTCCCCGCGCTGCTCGACGCCGTGCTCTGCTTCAAGCTCGACAACCGCCACCTGGCCCTGGCCCTGGAGTCGGCCGGCACCGGCAGCCCGTATCAGGCGGCCCACTACGAACGCTGGCACCGCACGCTGCAGGCCGTGCTGGAGCAGATCGCCGGCCTCGACGAGCCCGCCTTCACCGCCCACGCGTTGCTCGCGGCCACCCGCGCCGACCTCGTCGAACACCTCGCCGGCCACGAGCGGCTTCCCCGCGAGCAGCTGCGGGCCCAGCTGGCGGTCTACACCGCCAGGGTCCTGGGCTCCCCGGTACCGCAGGGGTGAGCAGCCGGATCGGCGCGCTCCGCACAGCGGCCGACCAGGGCCAGGAGGAGCGATCCGGCGGAGTACGTTGCGGTCGCGACGGCGGGCCCGGCCTGGGCGGGTTCGGACGAGCGGCCGGGCCCTCCGATGCTGCCGTCAGGCGAGGAGGTCGAAGCCGAGGGCCTTGAGGGCGACTTCGGCCGCCTGCTGGTCCTGCTCGGCGGTGCCGCCGGAGATGCCGACGCCGCCGATGAGCTTGCCGTCCTCCAGGATCGGGTAGCCGCCGCCGACGGCCATCAGGCGCGGGTGGCCGGCCAGCGGCGCGACCTTGGGGTCGGCCACGTAGTCGTTCCAGGTGTGGGTGGCGAAGCCGAAGGCCGCCGAGGTCCAGGCCTTGTCCACGGCGACCTCACTGGCGAGGAAGGGCGTGGCGTCGGTGCGCTGGAAGGCCCGGAGGTGGCCGCCGGCGTCGGTGACGGCGACGGACGCCTCGAAGCCGATCTCCTGCGCGGCGGTCTGCACCTCGGCGATGAGGGCGTTGGCCGCGGCGAGGGTGATGGACGCGGCGGAGGTGGACCTGGCGAGGGGCGTGCTGGTCATGACTGCTCGTCTCTGTGCTTGTGGGTGTGTGGCCGTGCCGGCCGGTGGGAGGGTGCCGCGCAGGCGTCGGGTCGCGACGGCGGGGCGTGAGTGCCGGCCGTTACGGAGTCGTGGATCCCCGACGGACGACGGGCGACGAGCGGCCGGTGACCCGGCGAGTAGTGCTCGTGGTGGCGACCGTAGCCCCGAGGGGGCGGTTACCGGCAAGGGCGCCTACTTCCCATCAGGAAGTAGGCGCCTGACGCCGAACGGTCACGGGTCCGTGTCGTCTTCTGCCCCGTCACCGACCTGCGGAAGGGACCGGAACGGGCGATCCGTCGTCCACGATGACGGCCGTGATGCCGCGGGCCTCGGCGGCCCGGCGGAAGCGCTCCTCGATGTCGGGCTGTTCGACGTAGGTCGGCGGGTTGTTGAACAGCCCGTAGTGCATGGCGCAGGCCGTGGTTGCCCCGAGGATGGCCGCGGCCTCGACGGCGTGTTCGGGCGTCATGGTGACGGGGACGTTGGCCTCGTAGCCCTCGAAGCGGGCGATGACGCCGTTGACGGGCACGAACGCGACGTCGAACGGGCCGTGATCGCGGGCGATCTGCCACCAGTTGCCGTGCCACATGGTGTCGCCGCAGTGGATGATCCGCTGTCCGGCACCCTCGACGACCCAGGCGACCTGGTCGGCCTCCTCGCCGCGCCAGTCCAGCGAGGTGACGGGCGTGACCGTCAGCGGGCCGATGCGGCGTGCGTGCTCACGCTTCTGCCCGATCACCTCGATGCCGTCCTCCGTCAGCGTCGGTGCGATCGGCAGATGGGTGCCGACCGTGCCGGTGCGGGCGATCCGCGCAATGAGTTCCCGGTCGTAGTGGTCCGGGTGCAGGTGTGTGATCAGGGCGTGTGTTCCCGCAGGTGTGTCGACGGGGGCCAGGGGGCGGCGCGGCTTCCCCATGACGGGGGCGAGCGGCTCGGCGTGTTCGAGCGGGTCGATCAGCAGGCGGGTGTCGCCGAGGCTGATCTCGACACCGGCCCACGCCAGGCGGCGCAGGTGGAGCGTTTCGGTTCGGCCTTCGCTGGTCATGCTGGACCTCCTGGTGCGATCGGTCACCGGTGTGCGGTGCCGTGCGTGTGGGTGGGTGGAGCAGGTGGTTCGGTCGTCGGTGGGGTCGGTGCGGGACCAGCCGTCCTGAGCCGGGCTGCCCGCTGCGGCAGCGGGAGGTGCCCGCTTCCGGTGGCTGCCTGAGAGGCGGGCAGCATGAGCACGAGCATTGCCGCGACGGAGAGCGCGGCCATGACCACCGCGGTGGGCACCGCACTGTGCGCTCCGCCGCTGCCCACGAGCGGCGCGGCGAGGCCGCCGACCAGGAACTGGCCGCAGCCCAGCAGCGCCGCCGCGGCGCCGGCGTCGGCGCCGTGCTGTTCCAGAGCCAGTGCGGCGGCGTTCGGCAGGACCAGCCCCACGCTGGTGACCACGGTGAAAAAGGCCGCGAGCAGCGGCCAGAGCACGGCCGTGGTGGTGACGAGGGCAAGCAGCGCGAGGCTTCCAGCCGCCGTGCCGATCACACCGATGCCGAGCAGCAGCCGCGCGTCGACGGCACGCACGAGCCTGCCGTTCACCTGGGCGGCCAGGACGAGGCCGAGCGCGTTCACGGCGAAGACCAGGCTGTACTTCCCGGGTGAGAGGTGGTGGATGTCCTGGAGGATGAACGGGGAGCCGGCGATGTAGGCGAACATGGCTGCGAACACGAAGGCGTTGACGAGTGCGTAGCCCACGAGTCGCCGGTCCGTCAGCAGGCGCCGGTAGGCCGATCCGGCGGCTCGCAGGCCGCCTGACCGGCGCAGGTGCGGGGCCAGGCTCTCCGGCAGCGCGCCTGCGCACGCGAGGAGCACGGCGCCGCTCAGTACGGCGAGTGCGACGAAGATCCCGCGCCACCCCGATGCGGCCAGGATGCGGGCACCCGCGAGCGGGGCGAGGATCGGGGCCAGGCCGCTGACGAGCAGCAGGGCCGAGAAGTAGCGGGCGGCCGCCTGTCCCGCGTGGCGGTCACGCACGCTCGCGTAGGCGATGACGAGGGCGAAGGCGCCGCCGATCCCCTGGATGCCGCGGAACAGGACGAGCAGCGTGATGCTCGGGGCGCCGGCACACAGGAGGCCTGACGCCGTGTAGACGGTGAGGCCGAGGATCAGCGGCCGCCGCCTGCCCAGCGCGTCGCTCATCGGTCCGGCCAGCAGTTGGCCGACGGCCAGGCCGATCAGGCAGGCGGTCACGGTCAGTTGGGCCGCGGAGGGTGAGCCGCGCAGGTCGGCGGCCAGGCGGGGCAGGCCGGGTACGTAGGCGTCGGTGGACAGTGGTCCCAGCGCGACGAGGGCGCCGAGGATCAACAGGACCGGCGTGCTGCCGACGGCGGCAGCCGTACCCGTCCGCGAGCCGGGGCGCGTCGCTTCCGTCCGGTTCCTCACAGCCGCGCCCGGACCACTTCGGCCAGGGCGGTCGGAGTGCGGCCGGTCAGGTCGGCGACCGTCGGGGCGACCGCCTGGAGGAAGCCGCCGCGCGTCGCCGCGCCGAAGGACGTCACGAGCTGCGCGACCTCCTCCGGGAGTCCGGCCGCCCGCAGGCCGGCCACGGAAGCGGCGTCGTCGACCTCGACGAGCTCGACGTCGCGGCCGCCGGCCTCGGCCGCGAGGGCCACCAGGTCGGCGGCGGTCAGCGCCCGCGGTCCGGTGACGTCGTACGCCCTGTCCTCGTGCCCGTCCTGGGTCAGGACCGCTGCTGCCACCGCGGCGCAGTCCTCGCGGGTCACGTAGGCGGTGGCGCCGGCGCCGCTGTTGGTCACCAACCGTCCCGAGGTGATGGCCTGCTCGACCACCGGGACCTGCATGTGCGCGTACAGGTTGTTGCGCAGCACGCTCCAGCGCAGACCGCTCTCACGCAGCGCCTGCTCGGTGCCGGCGTGGTCGGCGACCACCAGCGCCGGGTTGGCCGGGACCGGCTCGGGGACCGAGGTGTAGACGAGGTGCCGCACCCCCGCCTCGGCCGCGGCCGCGATGGCCGTGCGGTGCTGGTCGAGGCGGGCGCCGATCGCGTCGGTGGAGACGATCAGCAGCCGCTCGACGCCCGCGAACGCGGTGCCGAGGGTGCCCGGGTCGGTGAAGTCGGCCCGCCGCACCTGGGCCCCGCGCGCGGCGAGGTCGGCGAGCGCCTGCGGGTTGCGCGTGGTGAGGACGACCTCGCGCGGATCGACGGCCTTCAGGAGGTGCTCGGCGGTGGCGCGGCCCAGGGGGCCCGACGCACCGGTGATGCCGATCGTCATCTCTGCTCCAATTCGCAATCGCCATGGTGGCGGTTTTGAAACCGTAGTCACAACGGTTGCGATATGGCAAGATGAGACCATGGCAAGGTCGACAAACACACAATTCGCGGTGGCTGTGCACGTGCTGACCTACCTCGCAGGCACGGCCGACTCCGGCCCGGTCAGCTCGGAGCAGCTCTCGCAGAGCACCAATGCCAACCCCGTCTACGTGCGCCGGGTCCTCGGCCCGCTGCGCGAGGCCGGACTCGTGCGATCACGCCCAGGAGTGCACGGGGGCTGGGAGTTGGCGGCCGAGCCCGGCACCGTCACGCTCGCCCAGGTCTGGCGGCTCCTTCAGGGAACGGACCCGGTTCTCGGACTGCACGGCCCCGACCCGGCCTGCGAGATCGGCCGCGGAGTCCAGCGGTCGCTGACCGCCCTCGACCGCGCGATCGCCGGCGCCGTCGCCGCCGAACTCGAACGGTTCACCGTGCAGGACGTCCTGACCGGAGCCGTGGCACGACCGGCGGACCAGCTCCCCGGGTGACGGCGCCCCCGCCGCCACCCGGGGTGAACTGCCTTACGCCGAGGCCGACTCCAGCCGGCCGACCTGGTCGATGTTCTCCTCGACCCAGGTGCGCAGGGCGTTGAGCGGGACGGCCACGCTCCCGCCGAGGACGGTGAGCTCGTACTCGACATGGAGCGGGATGGCCGGGTAGACCGTGCGGTCGACGAGGCCGGAGTCCTCCAGGCGGCGCAGGGTCTGGGTGAGGACCTTGGGGCTGACGCCCTGGAGGCGGCGCTGGAGCTCGCCGAACCGCTGCGGTCCGTCTTCGAGCGCGCCGATGGCGAGCGCGGACCACTTGTTGGCGAGCAGGTCGAGCAGGGCCCGGCAGGGACACTGGGCGGCGTAGACGTCGTGGTGCGAATGCTGGCCGCTCAGGCAGGTGGTCGCCATGTTCATCACTCTTCTCACCAGGTCACTTCCCAACGGGAAGTAGGAGACCTTGATGGTAACCACACCCCCGGGGATAGCTTCAACCCCGTCAGCGAGAAGGCCGCCGAGCGCCTTTCGCAGGTTGCCATTTCAGGAGGAGAGTCATGTCCGAAGAGACGATGCGCGCGGTGGTTCAGGACGCTTTCGGTGGGCCGGAGGTGCTGCGGGTCGCGCAGGTGCCCAAGCCGCAGCCGCTGCCGACCGAGGTGCTGGTGCGGGTGCACGCGGCCGGGATCAACCCGGTGGACTGGAAGACGCGTGGCGGCACGGGCATGGCGGGGATCCTGGGTGAGCCGCCGTTCGTCCTGGGCTGGGACGTGTCGGGCGTGGTGGAGGCGGTCGGCTTCGGCGTCACCACGCTGAAGGTCGGCGACGAGGTCTACGGCATGCCGTGGTTCCCGCGCGCCGCGAGCGCCTACGCCGAGTACGTCACCGCACCGGCCCGGCAGTTCGCCCGCAAGCCCGCCACCCTCGACCACGTGCACGCCGCCGCCGTGCCGCTGGCAGCGCTGACGGCCTGGCAGGCCGTCGTCGACACCGCGCAGGTCCAGCCCGGACAGCGCGTCCTGGTCACCGCCGCGGCCGGCGGGGTGGGCCACTTCGCGGTCCAGTTCGCCCGCCACCTCGGCGCCCACGTGATCGCCACCGCCAGCGCCGCCCGCCACCCCTGGCTCAAGGAGCTCGGCGCCGACGAGGCCGTCGACTACACCACCACCCGCTTCGAGGACGCCGTCGCCGACGTCGACATCGTCATCGACCTGGTCGGCGACGCCCACGACCAGACCAGCACCCGCTCACTGAAGGTCCTGCGCCCCGGTGGCCTGCTGGTCGCGATCCCGGCCGGCGTCTCCCCGGAGCTGGCCGCAGCCGCCGATGCCGCCGGGGTGCGGGTCACCCCGTTCCTGGTCGAGCCGGACGGCGCCGCGATGGCCGCCATCGCCGGCCTGATCGACGCCGGCGAGGTCGCCGTCGAGGTCGAGGAGACCTTCCCGCTGGAGCAGGCCGGCACGGCCCACGCCCGCGGCGAGGCCGGCCGCACCCGCGGCAAGCTCGTCCTGACCGTCGCCAACTGAGCGTCCGAACAAGTCTTTTGGAGTGACATCGTGTTCTACGAGATCCGCCGCTACCAGGCCCTGCCCGGACGCCGGGAGGAGTGGGTGCGCTACATGGAGGACGTGGTCATCCCGTTCCAGTCCTCGCTGGGCATGGACGTGACCGCCTCGTTCACCGACGAGCAGGACGAGGACGGCTACGTCTGGATCCGGCGCTTCGAGGACGAGGCCCAGCGCGAGGCGCTCTACGCGGCCGTCTACGAGAGCGAGCGCTGGAAGGACGAGATCGGCCCGGTGGTCTACGGACTGCTGATCCCCGAGAAGTCCGTCGTCACCCGCGTCGCGCCCACCCCCGCCTCGCCGTTGCGGTAACCAACCTCCCGGGGGGGTACCCGTGGCATCCGCGCAGCCCCCAGGGACATCCCGACCGGAAGCGCGTCGGCCACCGCCGCCGCGAACGTGTCCGTCTGCCGGTCAGCCGGAGGCGGACACGTTCGCGGCGAGGACCCGCAGGATCCGCATCGCCTCGGCGTGTTCCCCGGGCGGCAGCCCCATGGCCTCGCCGATGGCGGCTGGAACGACGCACGCCCGGGCGCGCAGGCCGACGCCCTCGTCGGTGAGGGTGACCAGGACCGTCCGCTCGTCGTCCGGGCGGCGTTCGCGGCGGACCAGGCCGACCGCCTCCAGGCGCTTGATCAGCGGCGTGAGGGTGCCGTAGTCGAGCTGGAGGGCGGCGCCGATGTCCTTGATCGCCACGCTTCCGCGCTCCCAGAGCACCAGCAGGACCAGGTACTGGGGATAGGTCAGCCCGAGCTCCTCCAGGATCGGGCGGTAGCGCTGGGTCACCGCGCGGGAAGCCGCATAGAGAGCGAAGCACAGCTGGTCACCCAGGAACAGCGAGTACTCCTGGTCATCGGCTGCGGCCCGGTTGGTCGGCGTCTCCTGCGGTGATCCCATCCGACAAGCCTAGAACCCCGAGCGAGCTACTTCAACGCGAGCGTTTTACTTGTGCACAATGTAATCGTGTCATAGGTTCTCTCTCGGCTCCCGTCACCGGAGCCGTCGTCCCGTCATCCCCGTTCCGCACAAGGGAGTCAGCCATGTCCGAGTACAGTCCTGTGCCGCCCGTCCTGGAGCAGGCCGCCGCCGACTTCGCCGCCGCGACGGCCAATCCGCCCTACCTCTTCGACCTCGGCCCCATCGAGGGCCGCAAGGCGGTGGACGAGGTCCAGTCCGGCGAGACCGCCAAGCCGGCCGTCGCCGAGGAGTGGTTCACCGTGCCCGGCGGCCCGACCGGCCCGGTGCGGGCCCGGATCGTCCGGCCCGCCGGGGCAACGGGCTCGCTGCCGGTGGTCCTCTACATCCACGGCGCGGGCTGGGTCTTCGGCAACGCCCACACCCACGACCGGCTGGTGCGCGAACTGGCCGTCGGCGCGCAGGCGGCCGTCGTCTTCCCGGAGTACGACCTCGCCCCCGAGGCCCGCTACCCGGTCGCGATCGAGCAGAACTTCGCCGTCGCCCGATGGATCGCCGAGGACGGCGCCGCGCACGGCCTGGACGCCGACCGGATCGCGGTGGCCGGCGACTCCGTGGGCGGGAACATGGCCGCCGCACTCACCCTGATGGCCAAGGAGCGCGGCGGCGTCCCGCTGGTGCAGCAGGTGCTCTTCTACCCCGTCACCGATGCCGCCTTCGACACCGGCTCCTACCACCAGTTCGCCACCGGCTACTTCCTGCGCCGCGACGGCATGCAGTGGTTCTGGGACCAGTACACCACCGACCCCGACCAGCGCGCCGAGATCACCGCCAGCCCGCTGCGGGCCACCGTCGAGCAGCTCACCGGCTTGCCGCCGGCCCTCGTCATCACGGCCGAGGCGGACGTGCTGCGCGACGAGGGCGAGGCGTACGCCGCCAAGCTCCGCCAGGCGGGCGTTCCCGTCGTCGCCACCCGGTACCAGGGCATCATCCACGACTTCGTGATGCTCGACGCCCTGCGCGAGACCGAAGCCGCCGAGGCCGCGATCACCCAGGCCGTCACCGTACTGCGCAAGGCGTTCGCGCACGCCTGAGCAACGGTCAGATCCAGGGACCGTGAGTGCTCAGCGGGCCTTCACCCGAAGGCCCGCTGAGCGCACGTCAGATTTCCGTTAGCCGCCCGCGGATTGTCCCATCGCACAACGGGCGGCATTGTTCGAGTTGTCCGGCCCGCCCCCGGTGGCGCCCCGGCCCCTCCTCTCATCCAAGCACCGCGCGCCGCGCGCAGATTGGCTGACCCATTGCCTGGACCGCCCACCCGATGGCCCAACCCTCCGGCGCCACCAGCGCCGAGCTTCATCGCGTCTCCTGCGCCGCACCCACCGCCTGCACCGCGGTGGGCACCTGGACCCGCCGCCCCGACGCCGTGCTCTCCTCCACCGAGCCGGGCGGCGAACCACTGGCCGAACGGTGGGACGGCCGGGCCTGGACCCCGCAGGACGTCCCCGTCCCCACCGGCAGCCGGGGTAGCCACCTGGACGGCCTCGCCTGCCCCGCACCGACCGCCTGCACAGCCGTCGGAGCCACCCTCGACCCGGACCCCACCGGCAACGCCGAACACGCCTACGCCACCACCTGGGACGGCAACCGCTGGACCACCCAGCAGGTCGACGAACCCGCCGGCGCCACCAGCACCCTCCTCACCGCACTCTCCTGCCCGTCGACCACCGGGTGCACCGCGATCGGCTTCACCGTGACCGGCCCGAACCTGGCCGCCCTGACCGAGACCTCGAACGGGACCGGCTGGCACCAGCTCACCCCGGCCACCACCAACGGCCCCACCGCCGCGCTCACCGACATCTCCTGTGCAGCACCTGCCAGTTGCCTGGGCGTCGGCAGCACCGCAACCGACAGGCACACCCGCACCGCAGCCGAGCTCCTGAACACCGCAGCCCGGACCGCCGACACACCGCTCGACGCACCGGGCACCCAAACCAGCTACTTCACCGCCGTCTCCTGCTCCCGGCCCGCCGACTGCACGGCCGTCGGCACAGCGCTGCCCAGCACCACCATCGCCATGGCCCAGCACTGGGACGGACACCACTGGACCCAACAGCCACTGCCCATGCCCGCAGCCCCGTAGAGCACCGATGACCACGGCGGGCAGCAGCCGCTCAACGGACCCGGCCGAACCCCACGTGCGGGTGGCCGCCACGGGCATTGCGGATACCGCATCGTCGTCAGGTGGGGTCAGCCGACAGGAGCGCGCCGTCCACGGCCGCGCCACTACGGGGGCAGGAGTCACGCACCGTGCCCGCCCGTCCCGGGCGGCTCGCCGATGCGCGGGCGAACTCGGCCGGGCTCTGGCCGTACTGGCGTCTGAAGGCCCGGCTGAAGTGGCTGCTGTCGGCGAACTGCCAGTACGCGGCCAGTTCCGAGATGCTGGGCCGGCCGATCGCCAACAACAGCGCGGCCCTGGCCTGTTCGAGCCTGCGGCGGCGGATGTAGCCGGCGACGGTCTCCTCTCCGCCCTCGAACGCCCGGTGCAGGGTCCGGACGGAGACGGCGAGTTCCCTGGCCAGCAGGGCGGGTGAGAGCCTCGGATCGGCGAGGCGGGCGTCCGCGATCTCCCGGGCGGCCTGGGCCAGAGCGGGCGCGTGGGCGGGCTCGGTGGCGTCGGGCTGTTGTCGCAGGACGCCCCGGACCAGCTCGATCAGGGCCAGGTGGGCGGCCTGGGCGCCGCTCGGGGAGAGGTCCGGTGCGCTGCGGGAGAGGAGCCGCGCGTGTCCCAGCAGCAACCGGGTCTCGGCCGTGGCCGAGGAGCCGGTGACCAGCCGGTCGCCGATGAGCGGGCCGAGGCCTCGGGCGGGCAGGATCAGTACCGTCGCTCTGGCCTGCCGGGCGGCCTCGACGGTCGGCGGTCCGCTGCGCTGGAGCATGAAGTCCCCGGCTGGAACGGTGAGTCGGCCGTCCCGGCGCCGGGTGAAGTCCCAGACGTTGTGCGTGACCGCGTGGAACAGGATCATGTCGTCACCCTGGTGGAGAGCGCTGCCGTTGGTGCCGGCCAGCGAGTGGCTGTGCACGTCGGCGATCACGGACCCGTGTACGAGGACGGCGCGGGCGCTGATTCTGAACTCTCCTGCGGCCCCCGGCGTGAAGGCGGGTGCGGGGTAGGCCTCGCCGACCTGTTCCTCCCAGCCCTGCCGGAACCGGTCGAACCCGTGCTCCGGCGCGCCCGGGGCGGTCACGTCGGCCGAGAAACTCCCGCCGCTGCCCGGCCCGCTCGTCCCCGACACCTTTGCCTCCCGGGCCGGCGCTGAAGTCCCGTCGATGTGGCGCTCATGTCCAAGCGTACGGGCCGGGCCCTTCCTAGAGTGGGTGGAGTTGCGGGAGGCCGGTCTCCCGGCCTGCCGCGAGCAGGGTCGGATCGTGCGAGCTGGGCCGAGGAGGGCGTCGTGGGCAAGGACACCGAGCGGGTCGTGGTGGTGACCGGAGCCGGGTCGGGGATCGGGGCGGCGATCGCCCACCGCTTCGCCGCCGAGGGCTCGACGGTCGTCGTGGTCGGACGGACGCGGGAGAAACTGGACCGCACGGCGGCCGGGGCACCCGCGGGCGCGAAGCTCCTCGTCCGGACTGCCGACCTCACCGTGCCCGACCAGGTCGACGCGCTGTTCGCCGACATCGCCGGCGAACTCGGGCGGCTGGACGTCCTGGTCAACAACGCGGGCGCGCCCGCCTTCGGCGCCGTCGACGCGGTGACCCCCGAGGCCTGGCGCGCCGCGATGGCCCTCAACCTGGACGCGGTCTTCCATGCGAGCCGGGCCGCGCTCGGGCCGTTGCGGGCCGCGCACGGATGCATCGTCAACGTGGGCTCCACCGGCGGCCTGGGCGGTGACTACGGCATGGCCGCCTACAACGCGGCCAAGGGCGCCGTGGTCAACCTGACCCGCGCCATGGCCTTGGACCACGCCCCGGAGGTGCGCGTCAACGCCGTCCACCCGGGGTTCACGCTGGGAACCGGCATCACGGCGGGCCTGACCGCCGAGTCACCGCTGGTCGAGGCCTTCGCGGAGCGCATCCCGCTGGGCCGGGTCGCGCTCCCCGAGGAGGTCGCCTCCGTGGTCGCCTTCCTCGCCGGCCCCGACGCACGCTACGTAACCGGCGCTCAACTCCCGGTCGACGGCGGGCTGCACGCCTCCAGCGGCCAGCCCCGCATCACCTCGTAAGCCGCCCCCAGGCCACCGCACGGGCCGGTGAGGAGCCCGACCGACCGGGATCGGCTGCTCCGCCCCGCGGGTACAACACGACAACGGCCCGACCTCACGGGCCCGGTAGAGGAGCGATCGCCGTGGACGAACGGCAAGTACGCCTGACACGGGCCGGATCCGCCCACGCCGTGGCCGAGTCGGCCGCCGCGACCGAGTTCGACGTCGTCGTCTGCGGCGCGGGCTCGGCGGGCTCGACGGTCGCGGGGCTGCTCGCAGCCGACGGGGACCTGCGGGTGCTGCTGCTGGAGGCGGGGCCCGACGACGTCGACGAGCGGGTGTCCGACCCCGACCGGTGGTTCGAGAACCTCGGCAGCGAACGCGACTGGGGCTTCCTCACCGAGCCGGGCCGGCACGTCGACGGGCGGCGGCTGCCGTACTCGATGGGCAAGGGGCTCGGAGGCGGTTCGAGCATCAACGTCGGGGTCTGGTCCCGCGGCCACCGCCGCGACTGGGACCACCTCGCCGCGAACTGCGCGGACTCGCGGTGGGACTACCGCTCGACGCTCGCCGTCTACCGCGAGCTGGAAACCTGGAGCGGCGCTCCCGACACCGGCCGGCGCGGCACCGCGGGGCCGATGCACGTCCGTCCGGCGGGCCCAGTCCACCCCTTCTTCGCGGCGATGCTCGACGGCGCCGAGTCGATGGGCCTGGACCGCTACGACAGCCCGAACGGGGAACTCGCCGAACACGGCAGCGGATGCGCCGTCCGGGACGAGATCGTCGAGAACGGGAGGCGCCTGTCGCCCTACCGCGCGCTGGTCGCCCCGCGGCGTGCACAACGCAACCTGACGGTGCTCACCGAGACCCTGGTGACCCGGGTCCTGTTCGAGGGCGACCGCGCGGTCGGTGTCGAGGCGGTGGCGCAGGGCTGTCCCGTGCGCTTCCGCGCCGCGCGCGAGGTGGTGCTCAGCCTCGGGGCCGTCCAGACCCCCAAGGTCCTCATGCAGTCGGGCATCGGACCCGCCGGGCACCTCGAAGCCCTCGGCATCGAGGTCCTTCATGACCTGCCCGGCGTCGGCGCCAACCTCGACGACCACCTGCTCGTCGGCTGCGTCTGGAAGGCCGGTACACCGGAACTGCCGCATCCCGCACGCGCCCAGGCCGTGTGCTTCTGGGGAAACGACGGCCACGCCGAGTCCCCGCAGTTCGTCATGTACTCCGGCGCGGCCGCCTTCATGAGCCCCGAGGCCCAGGCACGCTACGGCCGGCCGGATCCCGCCTTCACCTTCCTGCTCGGCATGCGCCTGCGCTCGCGCGGGTCGGTGCGGCTCGCCGGCGCCGACCCGACGAGCCCGCCCGTGATCGAGACCGGGTACTTCGACGAACCCGACGACCTGCGCGACGCCGTGGCCGCCTACCGCTTCGCCGAGGCGATCGCCGACTCGGAGGCGATGCACCCCTACCAGGGCCCCGGCGTGGTTCCCCGGAACGCATCCGACCGCGAGGTCGCGGCCTACCTCCGTGCGGCCGCCAACACCTTCTGGCACCAGTGCGGAACAGCCCGAATCGGCCTCGACCACTACGCGGTCGTCGATCCCGAACTACGTGTCCGGGGCCTGGAACGCCTCCGCATCGCCGACGCCTCGGTCCTGCCCCGCGTGACCTCCGGCAACACCATGGCTCCCTGCATGGTCATCGGACACAGGGCAGCCACCCTCCTCCGCGGCTGAGATCTCGGAGATGTGCACGGTGTCGCCCGGCCGCGCGTAGTTCAGCAGCCCGCGGAACTTCGGCCGTTGGAGCGGGTGTCGGCGACTGGAGGTCCCCGGGTCTGACCTCGGCCAGGCGAGCGACGATCGCGCCCGAGGTCAGGCCCTTCGCGGTCAGCGAGATGACCAGCTCATCAGTGTCTCCCTTGATCAGGGTGTCCACCTTGTTCATGACACTCCCTCGTTGGACGGGTGTCGAGCGCAGACGTGCGCTCAGTGGTGGCCTAGGTGGCTGTGCGTCAGGCCGGATGCCGTCTGTGGGCATGTGCAGCCGGCCCACCGGAACCGGGCCGAGGCGCCGCACTGAAGGACCTGGCCGAGCCCGCCCCGCCCTGACGGCCCGTCGGGCAGCACCTCGCGCCGCCGACCGCCTGGTGGTGCTCTTGCCCGGCCTGTGGGATCATGCGGCGTCAGCGGCCGACGTGGCCGGGTGAGTTCCGGGGCGGGGCCGAACTGCGGGGGGCATCATGGCGGTGAAGGGCGGGCTGCCTGCCGACAATGTCCTGGTCGAACGCCTCCTCGCCAAGGACGAGGACGTCTTCCGTCTGCTGATGGGCTCCTGGACGCCGGGGATGCTCCGCCTGGCCCGCGCATTCGTCACGACCAACGCCACGGCGGAGGACGTCGTCCAGGACACCTGGCTCGCCGTACTGGGCGCCTTGGACCGCTACGAGGGCCGGTCCTCGTTGAAGACCTGGGTGTATCGGATCCTGGTGAACACGGCCAAGAACCGTGCCGCCAAGGAAGGCAGAACAGTACCGTTCGGCAGCCTGCTGCCCGAGGACGAGGGGCCGGCCGTGGTCCCGTCCCGGTTCCGACCCTCCGACGATCCTCCGGCCGGCCACTGGGCGCCGGGCAGCAAGCCGCAGCTCTGGCCGGGGCCGGAGGAACACGTCCTGGCCGGGGAGATCGGCCGGATCGTCGCCTCGGCGCTGGCCGAACTGCCCCAGCGGCACCGACTGGTGGTGACCCTGCGCGACGTGGAAGGCTACGCATCGGAAGAGGTCTGCGACATGCTGCAGATCTCTCCGGGCAACCAGCGAGTGCTGCTGCACCGCGGGCGCGCTGCCGTCCGGGGCAGACTGGAGGAGTACTCCTCCTCCGTCTCGGACACCACTGCCTCGACGGCGAAGGAGAGCGAGCGACGATGACCGGGATGAAGTGCAAGGAATTCGTCGAGCTGGTCACCGCCTTCCTCGACGGAGCGCTGGATCCCGCGACCGAAGCCCGGTTCGTCGAGCACATCGCCGCGTGCGAGGGCTGCGACCACTATCTCGACCAGATCCGGCAGACCGTCCAGGAACTCGGCGAACTCCCCCCCGACAGCCTCTCCCCCGAAGCGCAGGACCGGTTGCTGACCGCATTCCGCACCTGGCAGCGATGACGGACGCCCGTTCACGCTCGGGCGTCGACGGTCAGTGACGTGAAGCCGTGGAAGCCGAGGGCGGCGTTGCGGGTCGGCGGCACGTCTGCGCACACGCGCAGGTGGGGGAACCGGGTCAGCAGCGCGCGCAGGGCCGTCGATGCCTGGACCCGGACGAGTGCCGCCCCGATGCAGCCGTGCGGCCCCGTGCCGAAGGACAGGTGCCGGTTGGGCCTGCGGGGGAGGTCGAGCGTTTCGGGGTCCTCGAAGTGAGTGTCGTCCCGGTTGGCCGCGCACACGAAGAGGAGCACGGGCTGGCCCTTCTTGACCGCAACCGGCACAGAGCGGTCGTCAGCCCGGCGATCCCCGCCCCCACGACAACGACATCTTGATCGACAGGCACGTGGCTTGCCCTTCTCTCTCGGTGGTGACCTTGCGACGGCCCGTCGAATCGGCGGACCGCCCGGTGCCGCTAGTCGGCGTCGGCCGGCGTGGACTTGGCGTTCTCCATGCGGCTCCTGCGCCAGCCGGCGCGGGCGCGCGGGTGGTAGCGGCGCAGGCGGGGCAGGCAGCTGAAGGCTCCGTGGACGAGCCGGCCGGCCAGTCGGTGCCATCGTTCGTCCCGGGCGGTCCAGGTGAGGCCGAGGCGTTGGCGGATCACGGGTTCGTAGAGGCCGGTGGTGATCCAGATCAGGATCCGGGCGCAGAGCCGCCACGCCCGGTCCCACAGAGGGCGGGGAACCCACCGCAGGGGGCGGGGCCGCTCCAGGTCCCTGAGGTCGAGCACGTCCCGGGCCGCCTTGGTGTCCTCCAGGACGTGCGTGCACATGTGCTGCCAGTACGCCTGGAACGCCTCCCATGACTCGGGGACCGGTCGCATGGTCAGCCCGTACAGCCGGTACCAGCCGATGTGCTCGGTGAACAGTCGCTCCCGCTCGCGTTCGGTGACGCCGCCCATGAACCTGTCGCCGAACCGGATCATGGTCATGAAGAAGACGGCGTGCGCCCAGTAGAAGGTGTCGGGGGCGAGCGCGTGGTAGCGGCGCCCGTTCGCGTCGAGGCCGCCCAGGTCGCAGTGGTAGGAGCGCACTCGGGCCGCGGTGGCGGGGGCGTTCGGCCCGTCGTAGACCACGCCGAGGATCGGGTAGAAGGACCGGAACACGCGCGCCCAGCGTTCTTCGAAGAACCGGGAGTGCTGCTCCACCGCGGCGCCGAGTCCGGGGATGCATGTTCTGCATGGATCCTGCCCACAGCGTGACCAGCATGTTCCGCCAGTCCCCGAACAGCCGCCACGTCACCGAGTCCGGCCCGAGCGTGACGGGCTCGATCTTCCTGCTCATGTCAGCTCGCCCCCCGACAGTGCCACTGCCGCAGGGCGAGCAGCTTGTCCAGGCCGAGGCGACCGTGTCGCATGGTCAGCGCGTGGTTGTGGCGGAACGCCGGCTTGGCCACGGGCGCCAGCACCCGCAGCAGGGGTTTGGCGGCGGTGCACTCCTGCGTTATGCGGACGGTGCTCGCGCCGCCTTCCTGGTCGGTGACGACGAAGTCGATCCAACCGCGGATGTCCCCGCCCAGGGCGAGCCGGAAGTGCCCGTCCTGGGCGTCCCTTGCCGTGAAGGTGTGGGTCACGACCAGCGAGTAGGGAAGCGTCGAGCGGAGCGTCAGCTCGAAGCTGTCGTCACCGAGCCGGGAGACCGCCTGGTAGTCGGGCCACCAGAGCGGGAACCTCTCGAGGTCGGTGAGCGCCTCGAAGACCGGCTGCCGCGGCCACGGCATGGTCCAGTCGACATCGAATCGGTAGAAGTTCAGCGGCATCGGTGCTCTGCTCCTGAGTAGGCGGGGGCCGGGGCCGGGGGGAGAGGTTCCGCGGTTCGGCGATCCCGGACGCTTGCTCAGAGTCGGTACCGGCCCCATCCGTTACACAGGCCCAAGCGGCAACCGAACGCCGCCCCGCAGGTCTCGGTCGCGTAACGGCTGCGACCACGGCCGTAACGCGAAGGCCGCCACCCGGCACTAACTCCCGTACGACGCAACAGGAACCGCCGGACGGGCAAGGCCCGAACGGGCGACGACGAGGAGGCATCATGGAAAGACTTCGACTGCGCAAACGAGCCCTCGGGCTCCTGGCGGTCCTGTCCCTGACCGTCCTGGGGGCCTTTGCCGGCACGGCCCAGGCGGCCCAGCAGGACGGCCCGCCCGGACCCAACCCCGGTGACGGCCCCAGCGGATCGTCGTTCTTCATCGGGAACTGTCTCCGCGCCGGCAACATCACGATCGCCCCCGACGTGGTCCCGTTCTGCGGTGTCGGGCGGGCCGCCTACAACGCGACCGGGGACGTGCTCAGGCGGAACGCGAGGTTCGTCGGCAACGACATCCGCGTCATCGGCGGGACCCTCCGCATCAGGGGCGGGATCTTCGAGGGCAACACGATCGTCGGGGACAAGATCGTCATCGAAGGACACGACGCGATCTTCGTAGGCAACAACCGGTTCATCGGCAACGTCTACGTCGAGGACATCGACGCGATCGCCGCTGAACTGGAGAACGTGGAGCTCTGCACCGACCACTTCCTCTCGGACTACAGCGCGACCGAACAGGACGGGCAGGGCCCGCTGCACAGGAGGCAGACCGGGATCCACACCTACAACATCCGCGCGGCCGCCCGGACCCCGGTCCACGACAGCTTCACCTCCCTGCACGCCTACTGCGGGAAGAAGCTGCTGGCGGACGACTTCAGCTACTTCTCCGCCATCGCCACCGCGCGGTACCCGCGGGCCACCCTCAAGTCCGACCCGATCATCCGGTACGCCGACCTGAAGTTCATGTCGAACCAGGTACACGACTGCCGCATCAAGATGCGGGAGGCGAAGAACCGTGCCGGCGCGGGCGCCGGGCTGAAGGCACTGCTCGACTGCGCGAACGCGTACGTCCACAACGAGCTGTAGCACCGACTCCATAAAACTGCCGGACGGGTTCTCGGTGCGGATCACGGGGATCTTCAGCCGGGGCATGACGCGGTGGTTCATGCACCAGCACAGAAAGCCCGTGGTGACGCGCCTGGTGATGGCGTCCTCGGCGAACCAGGCGTCCAAGTCGGCTTGGGCGTACTCGGTAAGGGCCCGGCCCCGGGCGTCGGACAAGGCCAGGAACGCGGCCGCCTGCGTGAGCGCGGTGCGGGCGGTCTTGACCGCTCCGCGCCCGAGCGGCCGCTTGGTCGCCGTGGCCCGCAGTTTCCGTAGCAGTTGCCAGGTGGCGAAGCCCTCCACGACGGCCCGGCCTACCACGCGCTCGCCGAAGTAGGCGAGTTGATCGATGCCGGTCGGTTCTGGCTTCCCGTCGACCGGGTCTTCCCGCTCGCCGAGATCGCCCAAGCTCATCGTGTCAGCGAGCGTGGTCACGTCCGCGGCAGGCTGGTGCTGACCGTCAGTTGAGGTCAGCGTTCGAAGGCGCCGGTCAGTCGGCCGCGGGCGAGGACGGGTGCGGTGATGACGGGCAGGAGGGCGCGAGGCCGTGCCCGGTTCGGTTGCACTGTGCCGGGGGTGCTTTCCACGCGGGCGGCGAGGGCGAACAGCTGGCAGCTCGCCGGCGCCGTGCTCCCGGAGGAGGGCCTGGTGCTACCGCCCGACAGCACCGTCTGGTTGCGCACCATCTGACGGCGTGACGGAGAGGAGATACTGATGCCGGGACCCGGCCGGCCGGGCTGCTCCGAGCAGGCGGTACCGCTCACGGGGGCCGCCGCCCGTGCGGTCCCGCCCGGTGCCGAACCGCGAACCGGGCTGACCCGTGGACTCGGTGAGGCATCCGCATGAGCAGCGACACCTTCTCCCTCCCCCGCGATCAACAGCGCGCCGATGCGGGCATGTTCGGCCCTTCCTCGGTGACCTGGCATCTGCACGCCGACCCGGCGATGTGGATCGGCGGGGTCAGCGCCCTCCACCTGCAGGCGCTGCACCCGATCGCGGCTCTCGGCATAGCCCAGAACTCCTCGTTCGAGGATGACCCCTTCGGCCGCCTGGTGGGCACGGGGTCCTTCATCGTGGCGACCACCTGGGGCACCCGGGCCCAGGCCGAGCAGGCCGGCGCCCGAGTGCGCGCCGTGCACGAGCGCCTGCGCATCCACGATCCGCACAGCGGTGCGCAGTACCGGCTGGACGCCCCCGACCTGCTGCTCTGGGTGCACTGCGCGCTGGTCAGATCGAACCTGCACGCCGTGCGGCACGGCGGCCTACGGCTGACGGGCCCGCAGGCAGACCGCTACGTCGACGAACAGCGTCACGTCGCGGCCCTGGTCGGACTGGCGGCCGAAGACGCCCCCGGTTCGGTCGGCGAACTGGAGGACTACCTCAGCGGCATCCAGCCGGTCCTGACCGCCTCCACCGAGGCCCTGCTGATCCACCGATTCGTCAACCGGCCGCCCCTGCACGGCCGATGGCGACGTCTGCGACCGCTCTGGACGGCGGCCTCCGAGCTCGGCTACACGCTGCTGCCGACCTGGGCCCGCGAGCTGTACGGACGCCCGGGCCTGCCTGCCCCCGTGGCAACCGCCACCCTTCGCGCCGCCCGTTCGGCGGCCTCGCTGCTTCCCGCGCGCAAGCGGCTCGACTTCCCTGCTCCCTATCTCAGCCAGGCCGTCGAGCGGCTCGGGAGGACGGCCGTGCCGTCCTCCCGACGGCTGCGTGAGCAGCCGTCATGATGCCCCCGCCCGGCCGGCCCAGCCAGCAGGTGGCGTTCCGGCCTGCGCGTTGTCCGGCACGGGGCCGACCCCGGCGTAGGCCTGCTGCGCCGTGCGATCGCTCGACGACCGCCGTCGTCGCCCGCCCCGAGGCGTCGGCCACCGCGCGCCAGGAGGGTGGCGTGCCGAGTCCGGAGGGGAGGCGGATCATCTTCTGGTGGCCGAGCTCCCGCAGGGTCTCGATGGAGTGCTCGCATCCGAAGCCGCTGTAGTGGCCCTCACGGCAAGACTGCTGCGGGCCGCACAGCGGCTCATCGCAGAAGGTTTTGGTGGACCCTCACGACGAGGGCGTTGCCATCATCGCGGAGCGCGTGAGCGCACAGGCGGTGTGCACGATCACCGAGACGGCTTCTTCGGTGTCGAGGCCGTGCAGGTCGGTAAGGGTGAACAGAGCCTCTGGGCTGACGATGGCGGACAGGCCGAGCTTGAGGTGGCTGAGCGCGGCGGGATCGGCGGTGCCGAGTGACCCGGCCAGCGGTTCGAGCGCTGCATCGATCAGGCCGATACGCAGGCCCGGTCGGGCGGCCGGGTGGCCGGGCCTGGCGACGGTGGCCGCGATCATCGCGCGCACCACGCCCTGCCGGGCAAGAACGTGGCGCATCAGGTAGTTCGCTGCGGCGGCCACGCGTTCGACCGGGTCGTCGGAGTCGGTCGCCTGGGCCAGGGCTTGTGCGGGATCCGGGAGCTGGTCGGCGATGGCTTCCCGGAGCAGGCTGGCCAGATCGGGGAAGTACCGGTACGCGGTGGCCTCGGAGACCAGTGCGGCCTTGGCGATCTCGGGCATGGTCACCTCGCGGCCGGTACGGCTCAGCTCGGCCGCGGCCTGCACGATGGCGGCGTGGGTGCGCTTCTTCTGGTTCACCCGTCCCGAGCCGGTCGGCGCGGGGGCTGGGGCTGTCTTGGTCACCGTGCGGCCTCCTCGGCGGATGGGAATACTTTGGCGAGTCAAGTCTAGCAATGAGAGTTGGCTTGCATGAAAGCCGAGAGCTCACTACTCTCATGAGACCTTGCTCTTATTAAATCCTCGGGAAGGACGTACGCCATGACCCTGGTCTCCGTGGTCGCCCCGGACGGCGGCGAGCTGATCGAGCTCGGGCCGGCCCGAATCCGGATCCTGGAGGACGGTTCGACCACCGGGCACCGGCTCGGCCTGGCCGAGATCGTGCTCGCACCGCGCACGGCCGGTCCGCCCCAGCACCGCCACGCCCGGCACGACGAGGGCTTCTACGTCGTGTCCGGCACGGGGGTGTTCACCGTCGGCGAGACCGAGCACACCGCCCCGGCGGGAACGCTGGTGATGGTGCCCCCGGGTGCTCCCCACACCTTCGCCAACCCCGGCGACGAGCCCCTCGTCATGGTCAACACCTTCACTCCCGACCTCTACGTCCAGTACTTCAAGGACCTGCGGGAGATGATCGAGGCCGCTGGACCGCTGACGCCCGCAGCGACCATCGAGGTGATGGGCCGCTACGCCACCGAGGCGGCGACCGACTACGCCTGAGCCGCCGGGGCCCCGCACAACGCGCGCGGGCTTCGGCGGGGAGAGCCGTGGTCCGCGGGATACGGGTCCGGCCCGACCGCATCTTGGCCGGGCTGGACCCATGGCCTTCCGTCAGGCAGCCGTTCTCACCGGGTGCTCTTTCCTTGGTTGCGCTGGTCTTCCCGGCAGCGGGCGATGTGCGGGCATCGGGGTGTTGACCAGGCCGGCGATCAACAGGCTCATGCAGCAGACGCCGAGCACCAGCAGCCTGCGCCGCGCCGTGAGGTCTGGCGTCTCTCCTCCCGGAGGGATCCCCGTCCGCCGTACGGCGGGGCCGTCGGTGCGCCGACGGCGCCGACGCGCGGCGGACGGGAGCCGGAGTGGCCGGCCGGGGATCAGGCGGCCTCGTCCGGCTTCATCACGGTGTCCACGAAGCGGCTGATCGCGCCCATCGTCGGGCCGGCCTGCTCGATGTGCGGGAAGTGCCCGGCCTCGGCGATCGGCGCGAAGTGCCCCTGAGGGAACGCGTCGGCATAGGCACGGCCGTACTCCACCGGCGCGATCCCGTCCTGCTCGCCCCAGACCACCAGCACCGGGACGCCCACCCGGTGCAGACGACCGCGCAGCTTCACGTCGTGCGTGAACGCCTCGCCCCCGTAGAGAGCCTGCGTCTTCTGATTGGCGGCCATGCCGGCGCGCTGCTGGTCGGTGAAGGTGGAGAAGTCCGGGCGGAAGGCCGGGTTGTGGAAGGAGAGTTGGGTGATCTCGGCCGGCGCCAGGGTGCGCGGGTCCAGGACCTTCGCCCCCTCCTGGCCCTCGATGCCGGTGGCGTTGAGCAGGACCAGGCAGCCGATGCGGCCGCGGGTGTCGCGCAGCGCCATCTCGGAGGCGATCCAGCCGCCGAACGAGTTCCCGACCACCATGACCCCGGTCAGGTCCAGGGCGTCGAGCAGATCGAGATAGGCCACGGCAAGGTCGGCGACCGAGTCCGTCGCCTCCGGGCGCTCGGTTCCGTCGAAGCCCGGGTGGGTCGGAACGAGGGCGTAGACGTGCTCGGACAGGATGGTGGCCAGGCCCGCCATCGAGCGCGGTCCGGCGCCGCCGTGCAGTAGCAGCACGCCCTGACCCTCGGTGTTGACGCCGTACTCGGCGAGCGTGACCGGCAGTCCGCCGGGCAGGTCGACGGTCCGGGTGGTGGCGCTGGAGGTGGTGGTCTGGGTGGTCATTGCGAGTTCCCTTCGCGAGAGCTGACACTCATGAAGGTAGTTGACAGTCGCCATACATGCAAGTGGACTCTCATGACGGGAGCTGGCTTCCGTGCAGCTCCGGCGCGGACAGGCGCGACGAGGGCCCCTCTCCAGGGTGGGGCCAGCCCCCGCCCGAACCCGGTGGGCAGCACCATCGCCGCCGGCCTCTGCGCCGAGGAGGCTCGGGAGGGTCAGAAGACCGTCGTAGCAGTGGACTTGCCGGTGGCTGGCGCCGCCTCGCGCATCGGGAGCCCGCCCTCGCGAAAGGCACTACCGTGGCTGCCCCCTCCTCGCCCCGCCGCCGACTTCGGCACGCCGCGCTCGCCCTGGCCGCCGTCGCCGCCACCGCCGGTTCGCTCAGCGCCTGTGGCACAGCCAAGACGCAGAGCGCACGCCCGGCCGCTGGGGCGACCGGGAGCTCCGCCGGCGCGGCTTCCTCAACCCCGTCCGACGCGGAGCCCTCGCTCCACGTGATCACCAACGAGGGCCACAAGCTGGCGTTCTACGTCACCCCCGGCCGACTCCCGGCGATCGTCCTCGATGCCGGCGGCGGCCTCGACGCGTCGTACTGGAACAAGGTCGCCCCTGCCCTCGCCAAGGACACCGGCTCCGAGGTCATCGCCTACGATCGCACCGGGGAGGGAAGGAGCGATGACGTCCCCGGACCGTGGAAGGTCCGGAACGCCGCCGACGACCTCGCCGCAGGCCTCACCCAGCTCGGCGTCACGAAGAACGTCGTCCTGGTCTCCCACTCCCTCGCCGGCGAGATCGCCACCGCATTCGTCCAGCAGCACCCGGACCGGATCGCCGGCGCTGTCCTGGTGGACGCCAACCTCCCGCAGTTCTTCACCGACGCCGAAACCGCCAAGCTCGTCGCAGCCAACGCCCCGCAGATCGACGCCCTCAAGCAAGCACCCCAGACCCGCCGGACCCGCCAGATCCTCGCTGAAGCCACCGACTACGGCCCCGTCCACAACGCCTACCACCAGCTGACCTGGCCCCGGAGCATCCCGGCCACGGCGATCGTGTCCTCCCAGACCCCGTTCCCGACCCCCGACGACGCGCAGCTGTGGCGCCAGGCCCAGCAGGACTTCGTGAACGCCGCGCCCAACCGGCACCTCGTCACCGCCGAGAACAGCTCGCACGACATCCCCGACGACCGTCCCGACGTGGTCATCAACGCCGTGCAGGACATGGTGGACCAGGTCCGGTAACCAGACCCCCGCAGCGGCGTGACCGTGACAGCACCGACCATGCCGCTACCGGAGCACCCGCGCCGGTCGAGATGTCCGCGTCCGCGGACTCCGGGCCACCCGGCTCGACCCCCGGGAGGCGGCAGGCCTGGCACCCCGTGCCCGCGACGCCCACGACCGCCGCCGTGTGGTGCTCCTGACCGAGCTGCGCGCGGCGACGGCGGCCCGCACGTAGAGGTCGGCGGCGGTCTGGCCGTAGCCGTTCGCCTCGTGGTCGTGGCCGACCTGCTCGAGGGTGCCCTTCGCCTGCGGGTGCAGGGCGTCGAAGCCGCCTTGGGCGAGAGCGATGAGTTGCGAGCACCCACAGGCGCGGTGGTCGAAGTGCCCGCACGACTACAAGATCCGACTCAAGGCCCGCGGCCGCACCCGCTGACCTGGTCGCTTGTCGCTCGGGGGTGCGGTGACCAGGTCCACCGCACCCCCGAGCCGACGGAGTCCGCGGCCGGGCCTGGCGGACTCAGCGGCCGAGCCAGTGGGGCGAGCGCCCTTCGGCGAAGGCGCGGGGGCCCTCGATCGCGTCCTGGCTGTGGCGACGGCGCTGCTCCCACACGTAGGGGGCGGAGAACGCCTCCTCCAGTGGGATGTCCACCGAGCGCATCACCGCCTCCTTGATCGCCCGCACCGCCAGCGGCGCGCTGCGCAGCAGGTCCGCGGTCCACTCGGCGACGCAGTCGTCGAGTTCCTCGGCGGGGACGACCTGGTTGACCAGGCCGAGGCGCAGTGCCTCGGCCGCGGTCATCCGGCGGCCCGTCAGCAGGTAGCCCATCGCGGCCTTGAGCGGCACCTGACGGGCGAGGCGGAAGGCCCCTCCCGCACCCGGCACCAGGCCGAGCCGGGCTTCCGGGAGGGCGAAGACCGCCCGGTCCGAGGCGACGATCAGGTCGCAGGCGAGGGCGAGTTCGAACCCCCCGCCCAAGGCGTAACCGTCGACCCGCGCCAGTACGGGCTTGGAGAGCCGGAACCGCTCGGTCAGTCGTGGGGGGCCGGGGGGGGCGAGGCCTGACCCGCGTCTGAGCCGCCCGCCCCGCCCGGGGACACCCG
>NZ_JBEOSP010000004.1:227839-342908 GCF_040303105.1 Kitasatospora sp. NPDC096128
TGCGGGCGGTTTGTGTACCCCAGCTCCCGGTGTGAGGGGCCCGGGGGGGGCGGGGTCGGGCCGTGTGCGGTGGGTCTGTGCGCCCCCCCCCCCCCTGGGCGCCGGGGGCCCCCGCGGCGCCCCCCACGACTGCCGAAACTGGTCCGCGGCACGCCCTGCTCGTCCAGCCGGGACCGCTCGCGCAGGTCCTGGCCGACCGAGAAGGCGCGGTGACCGGCACCGGTCAGCACCGCGACCCTTATCCCGTCGTCGGCCTCGATGTCGTCCCACACTGCCGCGAGTTCCTCGTGCATCCGCAGGTCCATCGCGTTGAGGACGGCGGGGCGGTCGAGTGTCACCCGCGCGACGTGGTCCTTCTTCTCGTACCGGACACGAGGGCTCTCCTCCCCGCTCACTCCGCGCCTCGGGCCGGGGCCGCGAGCGTGAAGCGGCCGACCTTGTCCAGCACGTCGGAGCCGTACAGCCGCAGGGCCTGCTGGACGGCGAACTCGGCCATGTAGCGGCGGAATTCGTCGACGTTCTCCTCCACCAGGTTCAGCATCCGCCGGTTCGCCAGCACTGCCGGTCCGCGCAGACGGTCGAGTGTCCGCTCGATCGCCTCGTCGAGGTCCTCCGGCTCGTGGACCTCGTCGACCAGGAGCCGGGCGTCCGGCTCGTGTGCCCGGATCCGACGGCCGTCCAGGATCACCTGCCGGGCCAGCCGACTGCCGGCCCGACGGGCCAACCGGAAGTTGGCGGCGCCGGGGACGATCCCCTCCTTGGCCGCGGGGAGGCTCAGGAACGCGTCCGAGGCGGCCAGCACCCGGTCGAAGACCAGCAGGAGCTGGGTGCCGCCTCCGATGGCGAAGGTGTCCACGGCGGCCGCCCAGGGCTTCTCGACGGTTCGGGACGACCAGTGCGCGCCGGAGTCGTCCACCAGGCCCCGCCAGATCTTGTGGATGTAGCCGAGCTCCCTGCGCAGCAGGAAGCCGACGAGGGAGATGCCGCCACCGTGCAGGGACTTCAGGTTGATGCCGGCGCTGAAGACCCGTCGGCCGCGGTAGCGCGGATGGGTCATGACGCCGCCGCGCAGGAGCCCCACTTCGACGCCGGGGTCGAGCAGCGCGAGGTCGACGGCGGTCTCCATGTCGTCGATCTGCCGGTCGTCCTCCGCGTTCAGGCAGTCCTCCCGGCACATCGTCAGCCGGGCCACGCCGTCCGCGCGCTCGAGGCGCACGGAGCCGAGATCCGCCTTCCCGTCCGCCCGGAAGTCCGGCAGCAGGGCCAGGGCCCGCGGGGTCGGGCGCAGCATCGTGTCGATCAGATGCGGGCCGGACCTGGGCGAGGCCAGGATGCGGCCGAGGAGGAGGCCTTGGTCGATCTCGTGCCCCTCCTTGGCCGCCTGCGGCCGGTCGCGTTCGGCGGCCAGCCGTGCCTGCGTGGGCACCAGCCCGGGGAACGCCGCCGCGGCGACCCGGACGAGTTCCTCGATCCTGAGGTGGCGGCTGCGGCCACCGGTCAGCTCGTCGTAGACCGCGTCCGTGTGGGCGTCGAGGAAAGCGGCGCGCACGGTGCGCGCGGCGTCGAGCGCCTTCAGGGCGGCTGCCCGCTGCCCCTGGGAGCGCCGTTCGGGATCGGGCAGGGCGGCCAGCAGTTCGTCGGTGCGCCGGGCGGTCGCGGCCAGGGCCGTCCGGGCGGCGGGCAGGACACCACCCGCCGCCCGGACGGCATCCATCACGCCTGCCCGGGCCCTGTCGCCGATCACGAAGCGACCCCGACGGCTGCCCTGCGCAGCGCCCTGTCGCAGGCTGCGAGGTGGACGCCGAGCGCCTCGTCGAAGCCGGTCGTGACGGCGTCGTCCAGCAGCTGGCGGCGAATGGCCAGCTCGCTCCCGGAGACGGCGCCGGCGCGCGTGGCAGCCAGGGTGTGGGCGCCCGCCCGGTCGGCCGCCACCTCGTCGAGCAGCTGGAGTTCGAGCGCCTCGGCGAGCTCGACCGGTGTGCCGAAGAGCACCGCCCGGCGGATCGCGGAGGCGCCGGCGCCGCGCTGGGCCAGCCGGTAGAGGGCCATCCCGGGCCAGGTGGCTCCGCCGTCGACCGGCACCACGAGGCGTACCGCGCCGGCCGCGATGCGGTAGTCGGTGGCCAGCAGGGCGTCCAGGGCGGTCCCGCCGCAGTCGCCGTCGACCACGGCGACGGTCGGTGCGGGGAGTCGTTCGAGGCGGCGCAGTGCGCGCTCCCACTTGCTCACCATCGCGACCGTCAGGCCCTCGGGCCGCTGCCCCTCGGGGCTGCCCGACACCTCGACCACGACCACCCGGGTTCGCGCCGTGTCGTCCTCGGCGGCGTCGCAGACGCCGTTCACCGCGGAGACCGACTCTGCCGAGATGGGCCGGCGACCGTCGATCCTGAGCAGCAGGACATCCGGATCCGTCCGGTCGGCCTGCTGCGGGGAGGTGGCCGACGAGGTGGCCCTGACGCTGTTCTTCATCTGCTTCCCCATCACCATTGCACCAGTGCGGTCTCGATCGTCGAACCAGGGCCCATGGTCATCACGACGCCGTACTCGCCGACCTGTGCGACCCCCTCGCGCAGCAACCGCTCGTAGGAGAACAGGAAGGAACCGCTCGACAGGTTTCCGAAGTCGCGCAGAACGCCGGTCGTGTGCCGCACGTCGTGGCGGGTGAGCCCCAGGTTCACCCGGACCGCGTCGATCACCTTCTTGCCACCGGAGTGCACCAGCCAGTGGCTGATGTCGCTGCGGCGCAGCCCGCCGTTGCCGAGCAGGCGGTCGACGACCTGCTCCGCGTTGGCGCCCACCACGTAGGGAACGTACGGGTCCAGGTAGAAGCTGAACTTCCCCTGGTCGTCGTCCCAGTCGTAGCGCATCGCCTCGACCGCCTCGGTGATCAGGTGACTCGCGAAGCCCAGGATGCGGGGGCTGCCGGGTGCCGGCGGGACGTCGGCCGACGCGTAGGCCGTGTCCGGGCCGTCGGCGACCAGGGCTACCGCGGCCGCGCCGTCGCCGAAGAGGCTGTTGACGACCGAGGTGCGCATGGTGCCGTCGATCACGTACGCGGCGGAGCAGGCTTCCACGCACAGCAGCACGGCGACCTTGCCCGGGTTGGCGTGGACCCAACTCGCAGTTGCGTTGAGGGCGTTGAGACCGGCGTTGCAGCCCATTCCCACCACGTCCACCCGGCTGGTCCCGGGAAGGATCCCCATGTCGCGGATCAGCAGGGCGCTCAGGCCGGGGGTGAGGAATCCCGTGGTGGTCGTGCAGCAGAGGTAGTCGATGTCGGACAGCTCGATGCCCGCGTCGTCGAGGCAGGAGCGGATGGCCCGGGCTCCCATGTCCAGGGCGAGCCGCTTGTGCTTGGCGAGCAGTTGGCCCTGTGTCTCCGGGAGGATGGCGCCGTGGGCGTCGCGGGGCGGGATGGAGAGGAAGCGGCGTTCGATGGCGCTGTTGAGGAAGATCGAGCGGACCTTGGGGTCGGCGATCCCGAAGATGTCGATCAGCTCACGCTGCGTGTACGGGGTCCCGGTGGTCGCCGTGCCGACACCTGTGATGCGGGCGACGCCCGCACCGTTCTTCGGATCGGGGCCGGCCTGGTCCAGAAGGCCGGTGCCGGTGCTGGTACCGGCGGCCGGAAGGCTCAGGCTCGTGGTCATCGGAAGGTCCACCCCCACATCCGGGTCTTGCTGCGAACGAGTCGTACTACTGCCAACACGTGCTGAACCCCTTCCGTACGGCGGTCTCAGGTCCTGGCCGCCCGGTCCTTGATGAAGCACGCCAGCCGCTCGACACCGTCGGCGATCTCTGCGTGGGTCAGGTAGCTGACGGAGAGCCGGATGACCCGCTCCCCGCCGCCGCGCGGGTAGAAGTAGGACATCGGGGTCCAGATCACCCCGTACTTCTCCGCCGAGTGCTCCAGCGCCGCGTTGTCGGCACGGAACGGGACGGTCAGTGACAGGAAGAACCCGCCGCTCGGCTCGTTCCAGCACACGCCCAGCGCGTCCCGTTCCTGCTCGGGGAACGTCTCGGCGAGCCGGGCCAACGTGGTGCGCATCGCGTCGCCGTAGTACGCGGCGGTCTCGGTGTTCAGGTCGGCGGCCCGCCCGCCGGCGGAGAGCAGCATGCCCGCGACGACGGCCTGGCTGAGGGACGGGGTGTTGACCGTCACCATGCTCTTGATCTTGGTGAGCTCGGCCGCCAGGAGTCCCGACCGTCCGGCCTCGTCCACCACCGGCTGGTCCGCGACGGCGTACCCCACCCGGGCGCCGGGGAACAGCGTCTTGGAGAGGGAGCCCAGATGGACCACCCGCCGCTCCCGGTCGAGGGACTTCAGGGTGGGCAGTTGCCGCCCCGGGCTGACCAGCCGGTACGGGCTGTCCTCCAGGATCAGGAGGTCGTACCGGGCCGCCAGGTCGAGCAGTTCCTGCCGGGTCTCCAACGGGATGGTGGTTCCCGAGGGGTTCGAGTGGTCGGGGGTCAGGTAGAAGGCCCGGGGCCGGCGGCCGCCCACCCGCTCCGCGAGGACGGCCGCCTCCAGGTCCTCACAGCGGAACCCCTTGTCGCCCTCCTCGACCGGGGTGAGGCTGACGCCCAGCAGGGCCGCGACACCGACGATTCCGACGTAGCACGGGCTGGACACCAGGAGGACGTCCTGCGGGTCCCGGATCAGGGCCCGCACGGCGAGGAACATGGCCTCCTGGCACCCCACCGTGACCACCACGGACTCCGCCGGGACGTCGATGCCCTCGTCCTTGCGCAGCGAGTCCGCGATCAGTTCCCGGATCTGTCCACTGGTCGGCCCGTACTGGAACAGCGAGGAACGGATCCGGGCCGGCGAGGCGCCGTCGGCCTCCAGGTGGTCCAGGTAGCGGCGGAGATGGTCGAAGATCTGCTCCGTCTCGAAGAACCCGTCGTAGGGTCGACCGGGCGCGAAGGAGATCGCTTCCGGGTAGCGGTGGGTGATCTCGTTGAGGAAGTTCATGGTGTCCAGCACCGGGTCGCCGAGACTCGCGTGCAGGTTCGCAGTGGACAGAGCAGCCAAGACCGACTCCCAGGAGTATTCAAAAACCAACGGACGGAAGGACGTTCGGCGATCACCAGCCCTACGGCTGCACCGCGTCCGACCTGTGCGCGGGCTCCACGATTCGCTCCCGCGACTCTTCGCGCCGGCCGAGCGCCCTGACGACGGGCGATGTCACTGCTGTGGTGATCAGGGCCATCATGACCAATATCGTGAACAGGGCCTCGTTGATCACCTTGAGGTCCAATCCGATGTTGAGGACGATGAGTTCGGTCAGACCTCGACAGTTCATCAGCGCGCCCAGCGACAGCGCCTCGTGCCACGGCCGTCCGGTCAGCCTCGCCGAAACGCTGCCGCCGCCCCATTTCCCGACCACCGCCACCGCGAGGACGGCGCCGAGCCACAGCCATTGCACCGGGTCGTCGGCCAGCATCCCGATGTCGGTACGCAGCCCCGTCGTGACGAAGAACAGCGGCAGGAGCAGTGGTACCGCCACCGATCGCAGGCGGGCCGCAGCCCGCTCGACGACGGCGGAACGCCTCGGTGTCACCACACCGAACAGGAAGGCCCCGAAGAGGGCGTGCACCCCGATGGCATCGGTCAGCAGCGCGGAGAGGCAGGTCCCGCAGAACAGCAGCGCCAGCACCGTCGCGTCCTGCCCCTCGCCTCCCGGCGCGGCCCGCCTCCAGCGGCTCAGCCGGACGAGCAGCGGGCGCACCACCTGCGTCATCACCGCGAAGTACGCCGCCACCATCGCCACGGTCATCAACGATTCGTACGGAGAGCCCCCCTTGACGAAGGCCACCACGACCGCGAGCAGGCACCACGCGATGATGTCGCTCGCGGCGGCGCACGCCATGGCCAGGCTGCCGATGGGTGTGTGGTAGAGCCCCTGGTCGGTGAGGATCCGGGCCAGCACCGGGAACGCGGTGATGCTCACGGCGACGGCGACGAACAGCACGAAGGCGAATCGGTCGGTCCCCTGCGGAGCGAATGAGTCGAACATGCCCAGGGCGATCAGCCCACCGAGCAGCAGTGGCAGCAGGATGCCGACCTGGCTGACGACCGCCGCAGCGCGGCCGTTGCCCCTCAGGTGGCCGAGGTCGAGTTCGAGTCCGATCAGGAACATGAAGGCGAGCAGCCCCAGCTGCCCCAGGACCTCGATGTGGTCCGTGACCCTGGGCGGGAAGAGATACTCCTGCGCATGGGGCCACAGCCGGCCGAGCAGCGAGGGGCCGAGCAGGATGCCCGTCACGATCTCGCCCACGACGGGAGGCTGCCCCAGCCGGCGGAGCAGTACGGCGCCGACACGACAGGCGAGGATCACCACCGGCAGTGCCAGGAGCAGACGGGATATCTGTTCGGACACAAACTCTCCTCGGAATATGGGAGCTTGGCGTTCGGTGAATCGCGTCGGGATGGCGGAGCGCGATCTCATCGAGGAAGTTCATCGCACCCGACGAAATAGGCCAATGAGCGTCGGGATTCGCCGACTCAGGTTCACACACGGGCAGGCGTCCAGACAACCGCCGTCCAACCGGCCATCCGTCGGGCAGTCATCTGCTTTTTTCCCGCGGGGCCGTCTATTACAGTTCGACGAATCCCGCCCTTCTTCTTCTGGCATGGGGACAGTCATGAGCAAATCAGCAAAGGTGACCGATCCGCCGGCGGATCTTTCCGTCGACTACGTAGAGATGTACGTGGAACAGCTGGAAACGGCTGTACGCACCTGGGTCGACGAATACGCCTTCGCGGTGGTCGGCTCCGGCGACTTCACCGATCACCGAAGCGTCGCGCTGCGCCACGGACGGATCACCCTGGTACTCACCGAGGGGACGTCGGACGACCATGCGGCCTCGGCCTACGTCGCCTCCCACGGAGACGGTGTCGCCGACATCGCCCTGCGCACCGCGGACGTGACCGCGGCCTTCGACGCGGCGGTCGCCAACGGCGCCCGCGTCCACCGCCCGCCGACCCGTCACACGGGCGACGGGCCGACCGTGACGGCCGTCCTCCACGGCTTCGGGGACGTCGCCCACACGCTCGTCCAGCGCGCTCCCGGGGAGGGGCCGGGGCTGCCCGCCGGAGTCACCCCGACGCCCCGGACCGGCGGTGACCCGACCGGCGCCGTGGGCCTGCTCGACGTCGATCACATCGCCGTGTGCCTGAACACCGGCGATCTCGACCCCACGGTCGACTACTACCTGGCGGCCCTCGGGTTCCGGTGCATCTTCGAGGAGCGCATCGTCGTCGGCCGGCAGGCCATGGAGTCGAAGGTGGTGCAGAGCCCGTCGGGCTCGGTGACCCTGACGCTCATCCAGCCCGACCCTTCGGCGGACCCGGGACAGATCGACGAGTTCCTCAAAGCCCACCAGGGCTCCGGCGTCCAGCACCTGGCCTTCTCCTCGCCGGACGCGGTCCGTTCGGTACGGGCCCTGGCCGACCGGGGCGTCGGCTTCCTCACCACTCCCCCGGCGTACTACGACCTCCTGGGCGGGCGGATCGACCTGGGCGAGTCCAGGCTGGACGACCTCCGGGCGACCAACGTGCTCGCCGACGAGGACCACGGCGGCCGGCTCTTCCAGATATTCACGGCGTCGACCCACCACCGGCACACGCTGTTCTTCGAGGTCATCGAGCGCCAAGGCGCCGAGACCTTCGGCAGCGCGAACATCAAAGCGCTCTACGAGGCCGTGGAGCTGGAGAGGACGGGGCAGCATGGGCTACGGCGGTGAGGTTCCGGCCGGTCCGGCCCACTGCCTGGCCGACTTCGAACGCGCCGCCGCTTCGGCCCTGCCCGCCGACGTATGGGACTTCGTGGCCGGAGGAAGCGGCGCCGAGATCACGCTCGATGCCAACCGCGCCGCGCTGGACCGCGTCTTCCTGGTCCCCCGCGTGCTCAGGGACGTGTCGCAGTGCACGGCGGATTCCACCCTGCTCGGTCGGCCCGTTCCCATGCCGGTTGCCATCGCGCCCGTCGCCTACCAGCAACTGGTCCACCCCGAAGGCGAGTTGGCCGCCGCCCGCGCGGCCAAGGCGGCCGGGGTGCCGTTCACCGCGAGCACGCTGAGCAGTGTCCCGATCGAGGAGATCACGGCGATCGGCGGAGCGGTCTGGTTCCAGCTCTACTGGCTCCGGGATGCCGCGCAGTGCCTGGAACTCGTCCGCAGGGCCGAGGACGCCGGCTGCCAGGCGATCATGCTCACCGTCGACGTGCCGTGGATGGGGCGCCGGCTGCGCGACATGCGCAACCGCTTCGCCCTGCCCGGCCGGGTACGGGCGGCCAACATCCGCACCGGCTCGACCGCGCACCGGCGGCAGGCCGACAGCTCCGCGGTGGCCGTCCACACCGGTCAGGCCTTCTCCGCAGCGCTGACGTGGTCGTCGTTGGAGGCCCTGCGGAAGCAGACCCGGCTTCCCCTGCTGCTCAAGGGCGTCCTGGCAGCCGAGGACGCGCTGCGGGCGGCCGAGTCGGGGGCGGACGCGGTCGTGGTCTCCAACCACGGTGGCCGCCAGCTCGACGGCGCCGTACCCAGCATCGACGCGTTGCCGGAGGTGGTGGCGGCCGCGGGGGACGGATGCGAGGTGCTGCTGGACAGCGGCATCCGCAGCGGCACCGACGTGCTCAGGGCGCTCGCTCTCGGGGCGTCCGGTGTCCTGGTGGGCCGTCCGCTGATCTGGGGCCTGGCCGCGGCCGGAGAGGCCGGCGCACGTCGGGTGCTCGACCTGCTGGCCGAGGAACTCCGCGACGCCCTCGGCCTGTCGGGCTGCGACGGTGTCGCCGCGGCCAGGCGGCTTCGCGCCTTCGCCTCCGCCTGACATGCGAAAGTCGCCGAAGTCCCTGCACCGCGTGGTGGAGGGACTTCGGCGACGTCACAGCCCTCGTGTTCCCGACCAACTGCCCGTTTTCGACGCTTGGACGCGGCGCCGGCCGACTTACACGGTCTCGGCTTCCCTGCGCCCCAGCCGAAGGGCCAGCTCCGACCACATCCCCGCGTACTCGTCGGCCAGATAGGCCACGATGCCGCTGCAGTGGGGCGGCACGTTGTCGATGATCCGCTGCCACTCCTTCGGGTTGATCGTGTGGAGGTTGAGCAGCCGCAGCAGGGTGCGTCCGGTCTCGCTCAGCCGCAGCGCCGGATCCGCCCTGAGCCGTTCCACGACGACGCTGGGATCCTGCGTCGACGGCCTGCCGGGCACCGCCGCGACGCCGATGCCGCGCGGTGGCGCCGAGGCTCCCACCACGACGTTCCCGGGTTCCGGTTCCCTGACCTGCCGACTGGGCAGCGGGTCCTCTCCTCTGCGGATCCGGCTTCTCACATCGCGGGCCGTCTCGGGGGATATGCCCGCCATGCGGGCGATCTGACGTAACGACAGGCTCGGGTTCTCGGTGATGAGTTCTCCGGCGACCCTGCGCCCCGCGGCGGCGTTGATCGGGCGGACCCGGCCGTCCTGGCCGACCCTGCTCTCCTCGGCGGCGGACGCACCCGGAAGCCCTTTGCGCATGTCGGCCACCGTGCCGGGGGCGATACCGGTGACCGATGCGATCATCCGGTCCGACCACTGCGGGTGCGAGGCGATGATCCGCGCGGCCGCCCGCTTACGGTCGGCCTTCGACAGGGGGAGGCCGTGCTTGGTGTTGGACTCGACCGCCAGCACGAACGCGTCGGCCTCGTTGCCCTCGAAGAAGCTGACGGCGACCCTGTCCTGTCCGCGCAGTTCGGCCGCTCGAACACGATGGAGGCCGTCGATGACCCGCATCGTCGGGCGGTGCACGAGAATGGGCGGAAGCGGGGACTGCACCACGGAGAGCGCCTCCACGTGGTCCGGGTCCTCCCCCGAGGTCCGCGGTGAACCGGCTGTTGACAGTAAGCTGATCTCCACTTCGACAACCGTCTGCTGATCGAGGTGTTTCTGCTCGCGGTCCAACGCCATCTCCCTCATGATCTGATTTCCTGTACACGGCTCTGTGAAAGGCACTCAGAAGATCCCCCGTTGGATCTGGCCTGCATTCCGTTCTGCTAGCACTAATCATCAGATGGAACGGCTACGTGATCGTAACACCCGGCACGAATCGAGGCACTCGCCTATCGGCGAATCGCCGGTACTCCGGTCATGGACCGCGATCTTGTCGCTCGGGGCCGGCACGGAAACGGGTGTGGCCACCGTTGATCATCGTGACTGGTGTGGAGCAACGATGAGACAGTGGCCGCACTCTCAAGTCGCGGTCTACCTCGCCCCCACCGCCGAGCGGGGAAACCCCGGCAGCGGAGCGGGAGTTGTACGCCCCCACGCCTGGACGGGGCGGCCCGGACCGCTGCCGGGCGGCGGCTGGGCGCCGGCGTCGCTCCGCGGGGGGACACCCCTTCCCTGAAGATCACGATCCACGGCTGGGGTACTACCCGATGGGGAAATCGAAATAGGTATCCGGATAGGGCTCGTCGTCGAGCGTGTAATGCCACCACTCGCATTCGTACGCACTGAAACCACAGGCCTCCATGACGGACCGCAGATGCTGACGGTTCCGCGCTTCGACGGGCGTGACCCCTTGTGCGCCGTGGTGCGAGACGGGATCCATGAGGTCATGGCTGCCGCCCATGGAAACGAGTTCACACGTGGCCAGGTCGTAGAGCGTGAGGTCCACCGTGCTGCCCCGGCTGTGGCCGGACTTCGCGGCCACATAGCCCTGCTCGAACATCTCGGCCCTGCAGATGTTGGGATAGTGCCGCGACTTCGTCCGGCCGTCCTCCGGCTGCCGTGACCAGTTCAGAAAGCAGTCGACGGCGCGCTGCGGGCGATAGCCGTCCCAGAGCAGCAGGCCGAAACCCAGTGATGCGGCCAACTCCTGCGCCCGCTCCAGGGCCGTGCACAAAGCCCTCGTCCCGACGACCCGATTGGCCAGATATCCGTCCACCGGCTTCCCGGTGAAGTTGTCCCACGTGGCGTACTTGGCATCCCAGCGTATTCCGGGCACCACGTCGTCCACGAAAGCGAAGCCGTCCATCATCGACGTCATCGGATCTTCCCCGTCAAGGCGAGGGAGACGGCCCGGTCGATCACCTCGGAGAGCGGAATGCCCGCGGCCGCCATCATCCTCGGATAACGGCTGTACGAGGTCATGCCGGGGAAGGTGTTGACCTCGTTGAGGACCACCTGCCCGTCCTCCTTGAGGAACATGTCCACCCGCGCGAGGCCGCTGCACCCCAAGGCCCGGTACACGGCCTTGGCCGCCTCCTGGACGAGCAGCCGTGACTCCTCGGGGATGTCGGCGGGGACGACTGCCACGGAGTTCTCGGAACCGGTCTCGGGGGAGTCTTCCTGATGGATCCTGAAGAACCCGTGCGAGAGCGCGATCCGGTCCACCTCGCCCGCGACCAGGTCCGACCCGTTGCCGAGGATGGCGCAGCCGATCTCGCTTGCGACGACAGCTTCTTCGATCAGCACCTTCGTGTCGTATTGCCGTGCCGTCTCCACCGCACCCGGAAGTTCCTCCTCCCGGGACACCTTGGTGACACCGAAGGACGATCCCGATCGGGCCGGCTTCACGAAGACCGGATAGGTGAGCCGGGCGGGGTCGACGGTCTCGTCCACCGTGACGGTCCAGAAGTTCGGCGTGGCGATTCCGGCGCTCCTGGCGACGACATAGGCGAGGGACTTGTCCATGCTCAGGGCAGAACTCTGGACGTCGCAGCCGATGTAGGGGATGCCGGAGAGCTCCAGCAGACCCTGCATCGCGCCGTCCTCGCCGAACCGGCCGTGCAGCACGGGCAGCACGACGTCCAGGCGGATCGTTTCGTAGCTCCCCTGCTCCAGGGTGAGCAGTCCGTGCACGTCGCTGTCCGGCGACAGCACGACGGGGCGGCAGTCGCCGTTCTCCCACTCCCCGTCGGGCCCGTCGCAGAGCTTCCAGGCACCGCTCTTCGTGATCCCGATCCAGAAGGGTTCGTACTTGTCGGGATCCAGGTTCCGGGCCACCTCTCGCGCGGACTTGACGGAGACGAAGTGCTCCTCGGAACGGCCCCCGAAGAGGATGCCGACCTTCAACCTAACCATGCTGATTCCTGCTTTCGAATGCCAGGCAGTTGGTGAGAGAGTTCTCCACGGTGTCGCGCAGGGCGTGATCCGTGTAGTAGGCGGTGTGCGGACTGATGAGCGCGTTCGGCAACTCCTGCAGCCGCAACAGCGCCTTGCTTTCGATGGGCTTGTCCCGGCAGTCGGCGTAGAAGACGCCGTCCTCGCCTTCGACGACGTCCAGCGCAGCGCCGCCCAGCCTGCCGATCTCCAGTTCCTGCACCAGGGCCTCGGTGTCGATGAGCCCACCGCGCCCGGTGTTGACGATCACCGCGCCGTCCTTCATCTGCGCCAGGCGTTTCCGGTCCAGCAGACGGTGCGTGGCCGCGGTGAGCGGCACGTGCAGCGTGACCAGGTCGCTCCGCCGCAGCAGTTCATCGAGCGGAACGCGCTCGACGGTGGCACCGGGGTGGTCCACCGGACGACGGTCATGGGCCAGGATGCGGCACCCGAAACCCCGCAGTCGTTCCAGGACCGCCGCACCGATCCGGCCCGTCCCGACCACACCGACCGTCAGATCCCGCAGTTCCCTCCCGCGCACGTCGCTCAGCCGGTAGTCGTGCGCGTCGGTGCGACGGACGATGCCCTTCGCGTCCCGTACCGCCATCAACATCAGCATCAGCGTGTAGTCGGCCACGCTGTCCGGCGAGTAGGAGACGTTCCCGACGACGATGCCGATGCTGCCGGCGTACTCCACGTCGACGTGGTTGTACCCGATGCTCCGCGTGGAGATGTAGCCGACGCCGACTCCACCGAGGGCACGCAGCGTGGCGCGGGTGATGGGCGTCTTGTGGCCGACGCTGATGCACCGGCTGCCGGAGGCCAGTTCACTGTTGGCCTCGGACACCGGTGCGTCGGTGAGGGCCGGCCGCACACCGAAGCCGGGCGCCAGCTCGCGAAACAGGACGGCTTCGTCCGGACCGCACCCGTACACGGTGATACGGGTCTTTGTGCTGTGGGTCATGCCCCCAGTGAAGGCGGCACGGGGTATCCGGAGCGTATGTCGTTTTCGATATGCCCGTGAAACGTCCAACTCCCTTGACTGGCAGCATGACTGAACCAACACCATGCACGGCCTCCAGGGGGCCGGTGTGATCCCTCTAAGCCTCGGCGAGATCGCCGGGATCGTCGGCGGAACGGCCGAGGGCGACAGCTCCGCGACCGTGACCGCGCCGGCCGTGATCGACAGCCGACAGGCCGAGCCGGGCGGCCTCTTCGTCGCCTTCGCCGGCAAGCACGCCGACGGCCACGACTACGCGGAGCAGGCCGGGCGGGCCGGTGCGGTGGCCGTGCTCGGCTCCCGGCCCACGCCGCTGCCCACCGTCGTCGTCGAGGACGTCCAGACCGCGCTGCAGACGCTCGCCGCCCATGTGGTGGCGCGGCTGCGCGACAGACTGACCGTCGTCGGGGTGACCGGCTCGCAGGGCAAGACCGGTACCAAGGACCTGCTGACGGCCGTGCTCTCGGGCGCCGGGCCGACGGTCGCCACGGCCGGCTCGCTCAACAACGAGCTCGGTGTGCCGCTCACCATGCTGCGCGCCCAGGCGGCCACCCGGCTCCTCGTCCTGGAGATGGGAGCCCGCCACATCGGCGACATCGCCAAGCTCACCGGCCTGGTCGCGCCCGACATCGCCGTCGTCCTCAACGTCGGCCAGGCCCACCTCGGCGAGTTCGGGTCGCGCGCGGCCATCGCCCGGACCAAAGGCGAACTGGTGCAGGGGCTCGCGCCCGGCGGCACCGCGATCCTCAACGCCGACGATCCCCGAGTGGCCGCGATGCGCGCGCTCACCGACGGTCCGGTTCTGACCTTCGGCCGGGCGGCCCACGCCGACGTACGGGCCCTCGACCTGGCCCTCGACCGGCTCGGCCGGCCGTCCTTCACCCTGCGGACCGCCGCCGCCTCGGCCCACGTCGCGCTGCCGCTGGTCGGCGCCCACCAGGCCCTCAACGCTTCGGCCGCCACGGCGGCGGCACTGGCGGCCGGGGTTCCCCTCGACCTGGCCGCGGCCGCGCTGGCCACCGCCTCGCTGTCGCCGTGGCGGATGGAGTCGCGCGGCCTCACCTGCGGGGCGACGCTGATCAACGACTCCTACAACGCCAACCCCGACTCGACCCGCGCCGCCCTGGACGCGCTGGCCGCCGTCGAGGGCGTGCACCGCATCGCGGTACTCGGCGCGATGCTCGAACTCGGCCCCGACAGCGAGGCGGAGCACCACGCCGTCGGGGCGTACGCCGCAGCCCGGGCCGACGTGGTGGCCGTCGTCGGTGCGGGAGCCCGGCCGATCGCCGACGGCGCGGGAGAACGGTCGGTGGTCCTCGCCGACAACGACGCGGCCGTCCACTGGCTGCGCGACCGCCTCGCCGCCGGCGATGTGGTGCTGGTCAAGGCCTCCCGCGGGGCACGCCTGGACGAAGTCGCCGCCGCGCTGGCGTAGCCGGCCGTACGGTTCAGCGTCCGCGCCGCCTCATGTAGAGGTCGAAGACCCGGTAGACCATCGGTCGCAGCGGCAGGTCCCACTCGCCGACGTACCGCACCGCCCGGCCGCCGGTGCCGACCTTGAACTGGACGAGGCCGACGTGCGGATCGCCGGCGTCGAGAGTGGGGGTGATGCCGCGCAGGTCGTAGACGTCGCAGCCGGCCGCGAGCGAGTCGCGGATCATCGCCCACTGGCAGGCGTTGGATCCGCGTACCTCGCGCTTCGCGGTGGCGGAGGCCCCGTAGGCGTACACGGCGTGGGCCCCGACCCGGATCAGGATGGTGGCGGCGACCAAGTCGCCCTGGTGGCGGGCCAGATAGAGCTTGATCCGCTCGGGGGCCTCCGTGCTCAACGCCGCGAACATGGTCTCGAAGTAGTGCAGCGGCCGGGGGGTGAAGTGGTCGCGCTCGGCGGTGTGGACGTAGAGGTCGTGGAACGCCTTCAGCTCTTCCGGCCCGCCGTCGCCGACCGTGACCTCAACGCCCTCCTTGGCCGACTTCTTGATGTTGCGACGCCACTGCTGGTTCATGCCCTTGAACACATCGTCCTCGGTCCTGCCCGCCAGCGGGACCACGTACTTGAACTGCGGATGCCCGACCCCGAACCCGTCCTCCGGGTTCTGCGGCAGCCAGCCCGCGTTCTTGAGCGTGCTGCTCACCCGGGCGCCGACCGGGTCGCCCGCCTGCCCCGGCATGTCGGTCAGCCGCCGGATGTTCGGGTCGGCGATGCCCTCCTTGACCTGGGCGGCGCTCCAGCTGTCCGTGTCCACCGGCGGGCCGAGCCGGATCGCGAACGCGCCGTGCTCCTTGAGGTACGCCGCCAGCGGATCGAGCCACACACCGATCTCACCGCTCCAGTCGATGACCGGCCCCTCGGCCAGGTACGCCAGCGTGAAGCGGTCGAGCCGCGGCACCGGGCGGTGCAGGACGAGCCCGGCACCGACCAGGCCCCGACCGTCGAACCAGCCGAGGGACTCGCTGCGCCACTCGGTCTTGACGCGGGCCCACGCCGGGGTCTGCAGGAAGCTGACCGACCGCTGGGCCCGCACGAACGCCAGATGGTCGGCGGCGCGGATCGGCCTGACGACCGGATTCCCAACCGCTGCTTTCCCGGCTGCGGTTCGACCCGGTTCGCTGGAGGAGGTGTAGGACATGTCGCCAGTCAATCTGGTGGGGTGTTGCCCGGACATATGCGATTCTCAATACGCTGACGATAGGTCACCGCCCCGGCGGGTCGCGGCGTTCACCAGCTGATTCCGGCCGCCACCGGCCGGTGGTCACTGCCCGTGGCCGGCAACAGCCACGCACTCCTCGGGGCCACGCCGCGGACCAGGATCTGGTCGATCCGCACCATCGGGAAGTCCGTCGGCCAGCTGAAGCCGAACCCGTCCCCGGCCACGTCCTGGGCCGAACGCAGCTGCGAGGCGAGACCGTCGAAGGCACGGTCGTCCATGGTGCCGTTGAAGTCACCGACCACCACCACCCGCTCGCTGCGCTCGGCGGCGACCGCCCCGGCGAGCTTCTTCGCGCCGGCGTTCCGCGTGTCCGTCCAGAACCCGCCCCTGGGCATCACCCGCACGGAACCCAGATGCACCACGTACACCGCCAGCGGCCCCTTGCGGGTGGCCACCGTGGTGCGCAGCGCCCGGGGCGGTTCCACCGGGTTGTCCGCGGGCCGCGGCTGCCACAGGACATCGACCGGCCGGGTGTCGGACAGCGGCAGCTTGCTCCACAGCCCGACCGTGCCCTGCACGGTGTGGTACGGGTAGCCCTTCGCCAGCTCCGTCTCGTACACGCCCGTGGCCCGGTCGGTCAGCTCTTCCAGCGCCAGCACGTCCGCGCCGGAGGCGGCCAGGTCGCGGGCGGTGCCGGCCGGATCACGGTTGTCGGCGTTCACGTTGTGGCTCACCACCGTGAGATCGCCGCCCTGGTGGGACTTGTCGGCAAGCAGCCCGCCGAAGTGGCTCAGCCACACGGTGACCGGCAGCAGCAGCGCGACGACCGCCGAGGTGGAGCGGCGCCACAGCGCCCCGGCGAGCAGCACCGGGACCAGCAGGCCGAACCACGGCAGGAAGGTCTCCAGCAGACTGCCCAGGCCGGCCCAGTCCGGGAGCTGCCCGTGCAGCAGCAGGAGCAGGCCGAGCAGCAGCGCACACGTCGTGAGTACCGAGCCGCGCCTCCACCGGCCCGGCCGGGGGTCGCCCGCGGGCCGGGTTCCTTCGTCCTGGGCCGCCGAACCACCCTGCCCGGTCTCGGCCGTGTCCACCGGTGTCATCGTGCGCTCTCGCTCCCGACTCGTGGGGGGACGCCGTCGCGGTGGCCATCCAACGGGTGGCCACCGCGACGGCGTCGATCGTGCTGAGGGCTGGGTTCGAGACATGCCACCAGAGAAGACGACCGGACGTTGCCGGCACGTATGCGGTTTTCGACACGCGGACGATATGTGCAGGCCCGTAGCCTCGCTGCGGGCGCGGCTACGACCAGTGCCATTCGGCCCGGTCGAGGAGATGACCGGATTTGACTCCCCGGCGCGAGCACCACTCCTCGAACTCGGCGATCTGCTGGAGCTGGTAGGAGTCCTCGTGGTAGCTGGTGGCCATGACGTGGCCGAGCCAACTCTCCTCGCCCATGGCGTAGATGTACACCTCCTGGGCCCCCAGCTCGGTGACGATCGCGCCCGCCTGCGCCGCGTCGGAACCGGACAGCTTGCGGGTCTCGCTCATCTTCTTCGGGATCGGCTGGGTGAACATCGGCTGGTACTTCCAGTTCATCGGCGCACCGTCGCACTCCATGCCGAGGAACGCGATGTCGACCGGTCCGAGGTGCCGGCGGACGTAGCGGTAGAGGACCGGATCGATGCCGGAGGAGTCCGCTCCCACGTAGACGGACTTCCCGCCGAGGCCGATCCAGTAGGTCGCCTTGGCGCGGATGTCGAGATCGGCGTGCTCCCCGAAGAACGGAGTCGCGACGATCTTCCCACCGGGGAAGGCAACCTCGTCGAAGTCGTCCACCTCGGTCACGGGGAGCCCGAGGGACTTCAGGAAGAGCGCGGGCGACGGGTCGCACAGGTTGCCGCGCGAGGTCCTCGGCACCACGAACGTGCCGACCCGGCCGCGCAGTTGGAGCAGGGTCTCGGACACGAGATGGTCGGAATGCCCGTGCGTGATGAGGACGTAGTCGATGTGGTCGGGCAGGTCGTCATAGGTGTACCGGCCGGTCGCGTTGATGTCGGCGCTGAGGAACGGGTCCGTGAGGATCGACACTTCGGGCGTCTGCAGGAGGAGGCAGGCATGCCCCAGGTAACGGATCCTGGCACCGGCCGTGACGTGGCGGTCGGCGGCCAGCCCCGGCTCCGGGACCAGCAGGCGGGACAGCTGGGCGGCTTCCGCGTCGCCGAGTTCCAGCGCCTCGCGGAGCGCGTTCAAGGTGGTGGGCCGGATCCTGGAGCGGAACAGCTCCTCGATGCCGGGGTGCCGGAAGGGGATGTCCAGCTCCAGGACGTCGGGCGAGGGCAGCCGCGGGGTGCTCATGACGAACGGCCGCTCGATGCCCGTCTCCAACGAGAGCTGAACCGACTGGCGGTCCTCGGCATACGCCTTGCTCCGGTAGACGAGCGGCTCCAGGAAGTGCAGCGAGGCCGCGTTGCCGGTGTCGTAGGACACTTCCACCAGGCCCGCCAGCTCGGCGGGGAGCTTCGGGTAGAGCGGCCTGAGGTCGTAGCCGGTCGCCTCCTCCCGAACGATCTTCTCGGCCTCCGCGATCGCGTGGGCGAACCGGATGATGTCCGCGCGGTCGCGCCGGACGGCCGTCAGCAGCGCCTCGACCTCGCCCTTGCGCTTCTCCTCGATGCCGACGAAGAACCCGCCGCGGAACTTCGGATCGCGGCTGCCCGAGAAGTGCCAGTCCGGGGTCTGCAGGTAGGACTCCAGCATCGGGAGCTGCCGGAAGGCGAGGTACATGGCGCCGGTCACGGGAGCCGTCGTGTACAGCTGGGCGTAGAACCGGTCGACCAATGGCTCGATGATGGTGTCGGACCGGAGATAGAGCCGTTCCTCAGTCACTTCTGCTCCTCACGAACGAATCCACGTCATTCCGTCGGGCGAGACCGCCAGCCCGCCCGGGACCGTCGGTCCCCCGGGCGCGGTCGCCCCCTCGCCCGATGCAAGCGCCTCGTCGCCGGACCACACTCCGGCGGCCAGGTCCACGAACGACTCCGGCTGCGGGTGCTCCTCGCCGGTCATCGCGTGGAACGCCTCGATGAGCTCGGAGAACGCCCCGAACTCGCGGCGGTACCGCGCCTCGAACTCCGTCAGGGCGGTCTCCTCGTCCAGGTCGCCGGCGAGGACGGTGTTGACCGAACGGGCGGCCAACAGGGCGCCGTAGGTCGCGAGATGGACGCCGCCGGAGAACAGCGGGTCGACGGAACACGCGGCGTCGCCCACCAGGACCATCCCCGCGCGCCGGAACGTCGTCTGCTGGTAGGCGTAGTCCTCGCGGACGCGCAACTGCCCGTACCTGCCGGCCGTCACCCGCATCCCTTCCGAGAGCAGGTCCGAGATGGTCGGGCATTCGGCGATCAAGGCCTTGAACGCCTCCTCCCGGTCATCCGGGAGCTTCTCGACCAGCTCCCCGCGCACCACCGCGCCCACACTGGTGAGCCCGCCGAACAGCGGGACGTACCAGAACCAGCCCTTGTCGAAGGTCACACTCAGACCGTCGCCCGAACGCGGTTCCGGCAGCCGCTTGCAGCCGTTGCCGAAGTAGCCGGAAAGCATCAGGCCGCGGAAGGCCTCCGCGTGGTCGCGGGTGCCGCCGACACCGGAGAACAGCGGGCTCCGATGGCCTGACGCGTCGATCACGAACCGCGCGCGGACCTCGTGCTCGCCGCCGTCGGGGTCGAGGTAGCGCAGGCCGGCGACCCGCTCGCCCTCCTCGACGACTCCGGTGACCGAGCACCCTTCACGGACCGTCACGCCCTTGCGCTTGGCGTTGTTCAGCAGGATCTCGTCGAACCGCCTCCGGTCCGCCTGGTAGGCGAACGCCGTCGAGGCGGTCAGTCGCGAGGACGCCTCGAAGGAGACGTCCCACGGCTCCGGCCGAGCGCCCCACTGGAACGTCGCGCCCCGCTTCACCGGGAAGTCCGTCTCCGCCAGTTCGTCGGTGACGCCGAGCAGTCGGCACACTCCGTGCACGGTGGACGGGAGCAACGACTCACCGACCTGGAAACGCGGAAAGACCTCCTTCTCCACCAGGAGCACCCGGTGGCCCCGCATGGCCACCAGGGTGGCCGCGGTCGAACCCGCCGGTCCACCGCCCGCCACCACTACGTCGAACGCTTCCGCCGACATCTCCCACCGTCCCTCGATCGATCGCTCATCCGTCGCGGCGTCCGCTACCAGGTGACCGGCAACCGGTCCGGGCTGTCTATGAACGCGTTGCGGAACTTCACTTCCCCCGCGGGCACGGCCAGGCTCAGCCCGGGGAACCGTCGCCACAGGGCCTGATAGGCGATGCGGAGCACCGACCTCGCCACTGCGGCGCCCACGCAGTGATGGATGCCGTGCCCGAATCCGACATGCGGCAGCGGTTCGCGGCTCGCGTCGAGGAGATGGGGATCCGGCGTCAACCCCTCATCGCGGTTGGCCATGAGGATCGAGCAGAGGACGTACTCCCCCGCCTTGATCAGCTGCCCGCCGACGACGACGTCTCGGACGGCCAGGCGCGGGGTCGGCTGCTGCACGGCCGAGAGGAAGCGCAGCAGTTCATTCACCACGCGGTCGGCCTCCTCGCGGGAGGCGAGGAGCAGCCGCCGCTGGTCGGGGTGGTCGAGCAGCGCGAGGGCCCCGAAGCCGATCATGCCGGCGGTGGTCTCGACGCCGCCGAGGATCAGCGCCGTGCAGACGCCCCTCAACTCGTCGTCGGTGATCCGTTCGCCGTGCTCACGCACCAGCATGCCGAGGAACCCCTCGTCGGGCTCCTTCCGCTGCCGGGTGATGAGCGCGTTCAGGTACCGGTTGAACGCCGCGCTGTCCGCCGCCCGGGCCTTGAACCCGCGGCTCAGGTCGACGTTCTGCCTCACGCGGCGGATGAACTCGTTCCGATCGTCGCGCGGGACCCCGAGCAGCTCGCACAGGGCCTCACTGCCGACCTGGTCGGCGAACAGCACCTGGAGGTCCGCAGGCGGTCCGGCCGCTTCCATCGCATCGAGTCGTTCCTCGACGATGCCCTCGAACGCGGGCTCCAGCCTGCGGATCCGTCGGACCGTGAACTCGGGCGTCAGCATGCGCCGCAGCCGCGTGTGTTCGGGCGGATCGTAGATCGCGAGCTGTCCGGCCAGCTCCGGCGGGACCGGCACCCCTTCGCCGCCGATCGGTTGCGCCTCGGTCAGCCGCAGCCGCGTCGTGAAGTTCTCGTGATCACCGAGTATCTCGCGCACCACGTCGTAGCCCATGGCCTGCCAGACGTAGTCCGTGCTCATCTGATCGGCCGCGTTCCCCGCGATCCGGATCAGCGGGCCGTGCGCCCTGAGGGCGAACATGTCCTCATGCGGATCGTAGAGCGTCCTCCGCATGTAGTTCGCCGTCGGCCGCACGATCGGCGCGGCCTCATCCACGGTAGGACATCCACTTCATCCCGTCGGGCGAGGCCACCAGCCCGCCCGGGAACACCGGCTCCTCGGGCGCCGCGTCCTCGCCGAGCACCGCCCGCATCTGGACCTGGCCGCCCTCCTGCATCACCTGCTTGACCACCTGCGACCTGAACATCGGCACCATGTCCCCGTCACCGCCGCCGGCCATGTCGTCGACGGCCGCGGCGAACTCGGCGCTGTGCTTGGCGATCCTGGACGCAAGCGCCGCCTCGCCGGACGACACCCCGCCGACCAGGTCCACGAACGATTCCAACTCCGTGTGCTTGTTGTTCGTGACCTTCTTGGCGGCCCAGAAGTACGACTCCTCGTTCACGTTCATCTCGTAGAACGACACGAGGAACTCGTAGAACACCCCGTACTCACGGCGGTAGCGGGCCTCGAACTCGTTCAGGGCGGTCTTCTCGTCCAGGTCGCCCGCGAGAATGCTGTTGATCGAACGGGCGGCGAGCAGAGCGCTGTAGGTCGCCAGGTGAACGCCGGAGGAGAATACCGGGTCGACAAAGCACGCGGCGTCGCCGACGAGGATCATTCCGGGGCGCCAGAACGTCGTCTGGAGGTAGGAGTAGTCCTTGCGGATCCTCAGTTCCCCGTAGTTCCCGGTCGTCACCCGACGCGCGTCCGCCAGGTATTCCGAGATCAGCGGGCATTCGGCGATCAGGGCCTTGTAGGCCGCTTCCCGGTCCCCCTGAACCTTTTCCGCCATTTCCCTGCGCACCACCGCGCCCACACTGGTGAGCGTGTCGCTCAGCGGAATGTACCAGAACCAGCCGCTGTCGAAGGCGACGCTCAGGATGTTTCCGGAACGGGGCGCCGGGAGCCTTTTACCGTTCTCGAAGTAGCCGAACAGGGCCAGGCTCCGGAAGAACTCCGAATAGTCGCGCGTGCCGCCGACGCTGGAGAACAGCCGGCTCTTGTTGCCCGACGCGTCGATCACGAAACGCGCGCTGACCTCGTGCTCACCGCCGTCGGGGTCGAGGTAGCGCAGGCCGGTGACCCGCTCGCCCTCCTCGACGACTCCGGTGACCGAGCATCCCTCGCGGACCGTCACGCCCTTGCGCTTGGCGTTGTTCAGCAGGATCTCGTCGAACCGCGCCCGCTCCACCTGATAGGCGAACGAGGTGGGCCCGCTCAGCTGCGGGGAAACGGCGAACGAGAACGTCCAGGGTTCCGGCCGGGTGCCCCACCGGAAAGTGCCGCCGCGCTTTATCGGGAAATTCGCCGCCGCGAGTTCCTCGGTGACCCCGAGCATCCGGCACACCCCGTGAACGGTGGACGGAAGCAGCGACTCACCGATCTGGTACCGCGGGAATACCTCTTTCTCCAGCAGCAGTACCCGGTGCCCCTGCATGGCCACCAGGGTGGCCACGGTCGAACCCGCCGGCCCACCCCCCGCCACCACCATGTCGAACGTTTCCACCGACATCTCCCACCGTCCCTCAATTGAGTTCTTTGCGATTGTCCAGTGCGATGGATCGCCGCTCAAGCCGTCCAATTGGTCACCACGCGACCATGAGACTGCCGAGTCCATAGGCGGGGGTGCTCAGCCGGAACGCGGTCGCGCCGGCGGGATCCGCCGGCCGCAGCCCGGGAAAGCGTCGCCACAGCGAGGTGTAGGCGATGCGCAGTTCGAGACGGGCGAGCGCGGCTCCCATGCAGTGGTGCACGCCGTGCCCGAACGCGACATGGGGGACGGGTTCCCGGGTGACGTCCAGGCGATCCGCGTCCGGCAGCAGGGCGGGGTCGCGGTTGGCCGCCGGGAGGGAACAGAGGACCGTCTCCCCCGCCTTGATCACCTGGCCGCCGACTGCGGTGTCCTCGACGGCGGTTCGGGGCGTCGGAGCGTAGGGGACCGTCAGGTACCGGATCAGCTCGTCGACCGCCCGCTCCGCCGACTGCACGTCACCCTGCAGCGCGGCGATCTGCTCGGGGTTGCGCAGCAGCGCCAGCACGCCCAGGCCGATCATGCCGGAGATGTTGTCGTCCCCGGCCAGCATCATCTGCACACAGACGCCCCTGAGTTCCTCGTCGGTCACCGAGTCGCCGTGTTCGGCGACGACCGCACCGATGAGCCCCTCGCCGGGGTCCTTCCGTTCCCTGGCGACCATGGTCACGAGGTAGCGGGAGAACGCCTCGCCGGCGGCCGCCCGCCTCCGGTCGCCGAGCGAGGCGTCGAGATGCCGGTGGCACAGTTCGAGGAACCTGGCGCGGTCGTCCCGCGGCACCCCGAGCAACTCACAGAGCACGGGGCCGGGCACCTCGTCGGCGAACACCTCGATCAGGTCCGCCGGCGACCCCTCCCGCTCCATCGCGTCGAGGCGTTCCGTCACGATCTGTTCGATGTACGGGGCCATCCGCCGGATCCGGCGGTGGGTGAACCCCGGGGCCAGCAGACGCCGGAGCCGGGTGTGCTCCGGCGGGTCGTAGTCCATCAGGTTGCCGACCAGCTCACGCGGCCGGAAGACGCCCGTCCCGCCGATCTCGTCGTTGCGGTCGAAACGGCGGCGCGTACTGAACCGGGTGTGATCGCCGAGGACTTGCCGGACGACCGCGTGCCCGGTGGCCAGCCAGGTGCATTCCGCGTCCGCTCCGGATCCGATCGTGATCCTCGTGAGTTCTCCGGCGGCGCGCAGCTCGTCGGCCGGGTCGAAGCCCTGCCGGCGCGTGTGGATCGGAGGCCTGTCGTCACCACTCAAGGGGAAGCTCCTCCACGGCGAAGGGCTCGGGCCGGCCCGGCTTGAACCGCAGCTCCTCCTCGGGCACGGCGAGCCGCAGCGACGGGAACCGGCGGAACACCGCGGGCAGCGCGATCCGCATCTGGAGCCTGGCCAGCGGGGCCCCGAGGCAGTGGTGGATTCCGTATCCGAACGCCAGGTGCTTCGGCTTCTCACGGGTGATGTCGAAGCGGTCGCCCCGCGGACGGTTGATCGCCAGCATGGAGCAGGTCAGGACGTCCCCGGCCCGGATGTCGCGTCCGGCGACGCGCACGTCCGCGAGAGCGACCCGAGGGGCCGGGGCCTCGACGATCGAGGCGTGCCGCAGCAGTTCCTCGGTCGCGCCGTCCACGAGTTCGGGACGCTCGCGGAGCAGCGCTGCCTGGTCGGGATGGGTCACGAACAGGAGTGCAGCGACGGCCAGTTGGGCGGCCATCTGCTCGGCGGCCATGATCAGGTTCCCCTCGGCGAGCCCCGCCAGTTCCTCGTCGCCGACCTCCGCCCCGTGCTCGCGCACGATGACACCGATCAGTCCTTCGCCGGGATCCCGGCGCTCGCGGTCCACCAGCTTCCTGGTGTAGTTGACGACACCCAGACCCGAGGAGGTCCGCTGCCGGGGAAGCCTGCTCTCCCTGCTCTCCCGGATCATCCGCGACAGTTCGGCCTGGTCGTCGCGGGGGACGTCGAGGAACTCGCAGGCGATGAGTGCCGGGATGGGCCAGGCCGCGTACCTGACGAAGTCGACGGGCGACCCCAGGTTCTCCAGGTCGTCCAGGCACTCCTCGACGATCTCCTCGACGCGCGGCCGCAGCCGTTCCATCCGCCGGACCGAGTAGGCCGGGGCCACGGTCCTGCGCAACCGGGTGTGGTCGGGCGGGTCGTACGCCTGGAGGATTCCCGGCAGTTGGGCCCGGTCGGCCTCGTCGTCGACCGGCCGCATGGAGCTGAACCGCCCGGGATCGGCGAGGACCTCCCGGACCTCGTCGTACCCGGTGACCAGCCATTGCTTGCGGCCGTCCATCCCGGGCTGGGTGTCGTACTCGTGCAACGGCCCCTCGTCCAGCAGGCCGTGGAACTCCGGCACGGGATCGAGCCGGTGCCGCTGGTGCGGCAGGGGAAGTGCCATCGGTTCCTCCCTCCCTAGGTTTCCGGTGCTACCAGTCGAGCAGCAGGGCTTCCACGTCGAACGGCGGCGGCCCCAAGGTGATCTCGCGGTCCGGTTCGGCCAGCCGCAGGGCGGGGAAGCGTTGCGCCAGCGCCGGGATCGCGACCCGGAACATCAGCTCGGCCAGAGCCCTGCCGAGGCAGTGGTGAATGCCCCACCCGAACGCCAGGTGGTCCGGCCGCGCACGGGTGATGTCGAACTCGTCGTCCGCGTCCGGGTAGTTCCGGCGGTTGGCGGCCAGCAGCGAGCACGTGACGGTGTCGCCGGCCTTGACGAGGTGGTCCCCGATCCGCACGTCCTGCGTCGCGACGCGCGGATGGGTCTTCTCGTCGGTCGTGAGGTACCGCATCATCTCGTCCAGCCAGTCCGGCACGGTGTCGGGCTTCTCCCGCAGCACCGCGAACTGCTCGGGCGCTTCGACCATCAGCCAGGCGCCCGCCGCGAGCAGGCGGGCCACCTGGTCGGCGCCCGCGCCCATGACGAACGCGGCCACTCCCGTCAGTTCGGCGTCCGTGATGGCGTCACCGTGTTCGCGCACCACGACGCCGAACATGTCGTCGCCGGGATCGCGGCGCGACTGGGTGACGTGCTGCCTCATGTAGGTCATGAACTTGTTCCCCGCCGCGGTGCGCCTCTTGTCCGACCGGTCGGCCCGGCTGGCGAGCAGGATCCGTGCCAGATCGGCCTGGTCGTCCCGGGGAATGCCGAGGAAGTCGCAGGTCGCCGGCGTCGCGACGGCCCATCCGAAGTGCGGGACGAAGTCCACCGGGCCGCCGAGTGCCTCGATGACGTCCAGGCTGTTCCGGACGGTCTCCTCGACCTGCGGCCGGAACGCCTGCATCCGGCGGACTGCGAACGCGGGGGTCATCATCCGCCGCAGCCGCGTGTGCTCCGGCGGGTCGTACTGGGTGAGGAAGCCGGGCCAGGTGATGCCGGCCGCCGTCCCGCCGTAGAGCAGGCGCGCGCTGAACTTGTCCGAGCCGAGGACCTGCCGGACCTCCTTGGTCCCGGTGGCCAGCCACGCGGTCCGCCCGTCGGCGGAGTCCTCGGTTCCCAGGACGGTCATGTCGCCCTCGCCCATCAGGCAGTGGAGCTCGGGCACCGGATCGAACCGGTTCCTGCGGTGCAACTGCGACGCCCGGACGACGTTGATCTCCTCGAACATGCCGCGGGTCCTTTCGTCTCATCCGGCCGGTGTGCACGGAACGGAGGTCTGGGGGCAGTCGGACGGGCGTCGAGCCCGTCCAACTGCCCGGTTTGAGCGGCTGGACATCGCTCAGCCGTCGATTTCCGCTACCAGGCTCTTCGGCCGGAGGTCGGTCCAGTTCTGCTCGACATAGGCGAGGCAGTCCTGGCGGGCGGCCTCGCCGTGGACGGCGGTCCAGCCGGCCGGCACCTCGGCGAAGGCGGGCCAGAGGGAGTGCTGGCCCTCGTCGTTGACGAGCACGAAGAAAGAGCCGTCCTCGTTGTCGAAGGGGTTGCTCATGGTGGTGTCCTGCCTTTCCGGAGGTGGGTTAGCTACGGCCGCGGCCGGAGCTTCTCGGCGACGACGGCCCCGATCCGGGCCAGCGACGCGGGCTGCATCATCTCGTTGTGGTCGGCGGGGATCTCGTGGGGCTCCACGGTCCCGCTGGTCAGGGGCTGCCAGATGACGGCCGCCCAGTCGACGGGCATGTGCGCGGGGCGGTTGCGCGTGGCGATGAACAGCAGGACGTCGCTCGCGAAGTACGAGGCGTCGTGCCTCGGCCCGACCTCGGCGAGGTTGCGCATCACCTCTTCCAGGCGGGCCCGGGCGCCGTCCCCGCTGACCAGGGCGGCGGCGAGCTCCATCTGCTGTTCCTTCAGCTTGTCGACGGCCTCCTGGACGCGTCCGTCGCCGCGCGCCCTCTTCCCCATGTAGGTGGGGTAGGCGTCGAGCAGCGCGAGCACGCCGACCCGCTCGCCCTCGGCCTCCAGCTGCGCGGCCATCGCCTGCGCGATCCGCCCGCCGAGGGACCAGCCGAGGAGGTGGTACGGCCCGGTCGGCTGCACGGTGCGGATCTGCGCGACGTAGTCGGCCGCCATCTCCTCGACGCCGCCGGGCAGGGCCTCGGTGCGGGCCAGGCCGCGCGCCTGGATTCCGTAGACCGGCTGGTTCGCCGGGAGCTCCCGCAGCAGCGGTCCGTAGTTCCAGCTCAGGCCGCCGCTCGCGTGGACGCAGAACAGCGGCGGGCGGTCGCCGCCGGGGCGCAGCGGCAGCAGGACCTCGAAGTCGCCCGTGGCGGTCTTCGGCGTGGCGCTGGAGCGTCGCCGCTCGCCCAGGAGGGTCAGGGTTCCGGCGGCGGACCAGCGGGCGAGCGAGCCGGTGCGCAGCATGCGCCGCCCCTCGGGCCCGAAGGGGCAGGCCAGGGTCCGGTCGGCGAGGCTCGCGTCGGCCGCAGGGCCGGTGACGTAGAGGTCGCCGACGGCTCCGGGCGCGACGGGGAGCAGCCGGTCGTCGAGCACGAGCGCGCCGAGCGGGCCCGCCTGGGCCAGGTCGGCGACCACCGGGGGCACGGATCCGCTCCATACGGCCGGGGCCTCGGCCGGGCGCTCGCGTTCGGCGTCGTCCAGCAGGAGGTCGAGGTCGCTGACGCGCCGGTGGGGGTCCTGTGCCACCTGTTCCAGGACGCGGACCAGCCGTCGCGCCAGCGACTGGGCCGTGGCCCTGTCGAACAGGTCGGTGGCGTAGCGGAGGTCGCCGTCGATGCCGGCGCCCTGGTCGTCCTCGTCGCGGTGCTCGGTGAGCTTGAACACGAGGTCCAGCTCGATGGCCTCGGGCCGGCCGGGTTCGACGCTGGTGCGCAGGGCCGGCAGTTCCGTCGCGGCCCACGCGCCGGCGTCCTCCTCGGCCACCTCCAGGCCGACCTGGAACACCGGGTGGCGGGAAAGCGAAGCGGGCAGGTCCAACAGGTCGACGATCCGCTCGAAGGGGACGTCCAGGTGCTGGCGGGCGTCCCGGACGGTCTCCTGCACCCGGGTGAGGACCTCCAGGAAGGTCGGGTCGCCCGCGACGTCGGTGCGCAGGGGGAACGGCCGGGCGAACGGGCCGATCATCGGTTCGAGGTCGATGAGGTCCTCGTCGCGCGGCAGCGTCGTGCCGATCACGAGCTCCTCGCCCGCGCCGAACCGGGTCAGCAGCATGGCGAGCGCGGCGTGCACCAGCTGGTGGGCGTCCGCGCCGGCCGAGTCCACGGCCGCCAGCAGCCGGGCGTGCGCGGGGCCGTCCAACCGCAGCGCGACCGTGTCGGCCTGTCGCGACGGGACGGCCGGGCGCGGACGGTCGAAGGGCAGGACCGTGTCCCCGTCGATGCCGGCGAGGTGGTCCCGCCAGAAGGACGCCTGCTCGCCGATCAGGCTCTCCGGCTCGCGCTCGCCCTCCAGCAGCAGCCGCTCCCAGATCGCGTAGTCGGCGAACTGCAGGGTCAGCGGCGCGCGCTCCGGGACCCGGCCCGCGCGCCGCGCGCCGTACGCGGCCGCCAGGTCGCGGAAGTACACGTCCAGTGAGTCCTCGTCGGCGGCGATCCGGTGCACCGTCAGCGCCAGTACGTGCTCGCGCTCCGCGACCGCGAAGAGGTCGCAGCGCCACGGCAGGTCGCGGGTGAGGTCGAAGGGCCGCTCGGCCAGCTCGGCGAGCAGCCCGGGAAGCTCCTCCTCGGCGGCCGGAACCGGTGTCAGCCGGACGGCCGCGGAGTCGTGGACGTGCTGGTGGACGGTCGTGGCCTGGCCCGGGAAGGTCGTCCGGAGGATCTCGTGCCGGGACGCGACGTCACCGAGCGCCGCCTCCAGCGCGGGCACGTCCAGTCGGCCGCGCACGCGCAGCGCGACCGAGGCTTGCAGGCCGGCGGTCGTCTCTCCGGGACGGGCCAGCAGCCAGGCGCGGAGCTGCCGGGCGGTGAGGGGCACCTGCTCCGGCCGGGGGGCGGCCTCCAGCGCGGGGCGTGACTTCGCCGCCAGCGCCCGGGCGATGCCCGCGGGCGTCGGCGAGGAGAACAGCTGACGGATGGGCAGGTCCGCGCCGATCTCCTCGCGGATCCGCGCGATGAGCCGCATGGCCAGCGCCGAGCTGCCGCCCAGGTCGTGGAAGGCGTCGTCGACGCCCACCCGCTCGACGCCGAGGATCTCGGCGAACAGCGCGCACAGGACCTTCTCGGTCTCGCTCTCGGGGGCCTTGTCCGAAGCGCGTTCCGCGAAGTCGGGGGCGGGCAGGGCCCGGCGGTCCACCTTGCCGTTGGGAGTGACGGGCAGGCCCGGACGGAGGATGATCGCCGCGGGGACCATGTAGGAGGGCAGGACGAGGCTCATCTGCCGCCGCATCTCCTCCACGTCGGCCTCGTTTCCGTCGGTGACGGCGTAGCCCACCAGCCGCCGCTCGCCGGGCGTGTCCTCGCGCGCCACGACGACCGCCTCGGTCACGCCCGGCTGGGCCGCCAGCACGGTCTCCACCTCGGCCGGCTCCACCCGGAAGCCCCGGATCTTCACCTGGTCGTCGGCCCGCCCGACGAACACCGCCTCCCCGTCGCGGTTCCAGCGCGCCAGGTCGCCGGTGCGGTACATGCGCTCGCCGGCGCGGAACGGGCAGGCGACGAACCGTTCGACCGTCAGGTCCGGCCGGCCGAGGTATCCGCGGGCCAGGCCGGTGCCGGCGATGTACAGCTCGCCGGTGATGCCCGGCGCGACCGGTCGCAGGAAGGCGTCGAGGACGTATATCCCGCGGTTCGCCATGGGGCGGCCGATCGGCAGCTCACCCCCGAGCACCTCACCGGGCTCGATCGGCTTCCAGGTCGCGCACAGGGTGGTCTCGGTCGGCCCGTAGGTGTTGCGCACCCGCAGAGCGGGCTGGGCCCGCCGCAGGTTCTCCACCGCGTAGGCGGGGACGACGTCCCCGCCGGTGCCGACCTCGACCAGGCCCGTGAAGCACTCCGGTGACGACTCCGCCAGGGCGCGGAAGGTCCCGGCGGTGAGGTGGATGGAGGTCGCGCCGCGTTCGACGGCCCGGCGCACACCGCCGGCGTCCACCACTCCCGGCTCGGCGAGCAGGATCCGGCCGCCCGTGGCGAGCGGCACCCACATCTCGTAGAGCGAGGCGTCGAAGACGTGCGTCGCGTGCATCAGCACGCCGTCCTCGGGACCGATCCGCCAGCCCGCGTCGCCCGCCAGACCGGCCACTCCCCCGTGGGTGACGGCCACGCCCTTCGGGACGCCGGTGGATCCGGAGGTGTACATCACGTACGCCAGATCGTCGGCGCCGACCCGGATCCCCGTAGCGGTGGCGGCCCGGCCGTCGACGGCCGCGCGGGTCTGCGGCGCATCGAGGACGATGGCGTCCTCGGGCGCGACCGCGCTGGTGGCGGTGGTGCACACGACGGTCGAGACCCGGGGGTCGGCGAGGACGAGCGCGACCCGCTCGGCCGGGTTCCCCGCGTCGACCGGGACGAACGCGGCACCCGCCTTCCAGATCGCCAGGAACGTGACCAGCAGGTCGGCGGACCTCTCCATGGCCACCCCGACCAGGGCACCGCGCCGCACGCCGCGGTCGGCGAGGTATCCGGCCAGCCGGTTGGACGCCCGGTCGAGCTCGGCGTAGGTCAGGTCCGTGCCGCTCGCGTCGGTGATCGCCACCGCGTGGGGTGCGGTGGCGACCCGACGCCCGAACAGCTCGACCATGGACGCCCCGGGCACCGGGCCCGCGGTCGCGTTCCAGCCGTCCACCACCACGGCACGCTCGGCGGCGCTCAGCAGGGTCAGCCGGCCGACCAGGACGGCGGGCTCGGCGACCAGCTGTTCCACCACCCGCACGAACGCGCCCTGGACGGATTCCGCGACCTCCCGGTCGAACAGGCCCCGGTCGTAGTTGAGGATGACCGGCATCCGCTCGCCCGGCCCGGTGACCAGCGTGAACGGGTAGTGCGAGGAGTCGCGGCCCTTCCGCACGGGGCGCAGGTGCAGGCCGCTGCCCTCCGGCCGGTCGAGTCCGGTGCGGGGGAAGTTCTCGTAGATGACGAGGGTGTCGAAGACGGCTCCGGCTCCGGCGGCGGCCCGCGCCTCCTGGAGGCCGAGGTGCTGGTGGGGCATGAGCGCCGACTGGTTGCGCTGCAGCTCGGTGAGCGCTTCGACGAACCGCCGCCCGCCGTCGAGCCGCACGCGCACCGGCAGGGTGCCGAGCAGCATGCCCACCATCGTCTCCACGCCGGCCAGCTCGGCCGGCCGGCCCGAGACGGTCGTGCCGAACACCACGTCGGTGCGGCCCGCCAGCTGGGACAGCACGACCGCCCATACGCCCTGGACGACCGTGTTCAGCGTGAGGCCGTGGGCGCGGGCCAGCTGCGCCAGGTCCTTCGTCAGCTCCGGGGAGAGCTCGGTCATCACCGTGTCGATGTCCGGCACTCGGCTCGGATCGGCCGGGGCGACCGTGGTGGGGGTGTCCAGACCGGCGAGTTCCTTGCGCCAGGCGGTCCGGGCCGCCTCCTTGTCCTGGCGTCCCAGCCAGGCGAGGTAGTCGCGGTAGGAGGTCGTGGCCGGCAGCCCGGACGCGTCCCCGCCCGCCGCGTAGATCGCGGACAGCTCGCGGTGGATGATCGGCATCGACCAGCCGTCGGCCAGGACGTGGTGAAGGGTGTGCACGAGCCGGTGGCTCTGCGGGCCGAGCCGGATCAGGTGCAGCTTCGTCAACGGGGCCGTCTCCAGTCGGAAGCGCTCGGCCAGCTCCTCCTCCGCCAGTCGCCCCACTTCGTCGTCGGCCTGGTCGTCCGGGAGTCCGGAGAGGTCCGTCTCACGCCACGGGACCTTGACGTCCCGGAGGACCACCTGCACCATCTGCGCGCCGCTGACGTACCGGAAGCAGACCCGCAGCGCGGCGTGCCGGTCCAGGAGCGCCTGCCAGGACGCCTTCAGGCGCTCGGGGTCCAGCGGGCCCTCGATGCCGTAGACGGACTGCACGGTGTAGGTGTCCGGGCCGTCCTTGTCGAGAGCGGTGTGGTAGAGCATGCCCTCCTGCAGCGGCGACAGGGGCCAGACGTCTTCCACGGCGGAGCGCGGCTTCGCACGAGTGTCGTCAACGGTCATGATCTGCTCCTTGTGGAAGTCATTCATCGGCCGGCCCGGTCTGGAGTCGGTCCATCTGGTCAGGCGAGAGGACCAGGAGCATGCCGTCCTGGGACTCCGGCTGCGCGCTCTCCTCGCCCTGGGCCGGGAGCTCCTTGGCGAGCACCGCCAGCCGTTCGGGCGTCTTCTCCTCGAACACTTGCCACGGCGACAGTTCCAGTCCTTCGCCGCGCAGCCGGGCCGACAGCTGCATCGAGCTGATCGAGTCGCCGCCGAGCTCGAAGAAGCTGTCGTCGACCCCGACCGGCTCCACCCCGAGGACCTCGGCGAACATCGCGCACAGCAGCTCTTCGACGGCCGTGCGCGGATCACGTCCGGAGGAGTTCCCGGCGTAGTCGGGGGCCTGGAGCGCCCGGTGGTCGACCTTTCCGTTCGGGGTCAGGGGCATCGTTTCCAGCGGTACGAACGCCACCGGCCTCATGTGCTCCGGCAGGCGTTCGGCCGCCGTCCCGCGCAGGGCGGCGATCAGCTCCTCGGCCGACTGCCCGGCCGCCGGGACGACGTACGCCACCAGCCGCTTCTCTCCGGGCCCGTCCTCACGGGCGGCCACCACCACCTGGGCGGCCCCCGGGTGGTCCGCCAGCACGGCCTCGATCTCGCCCGGCTCGATCCGGTAGCCGCGCACCTTGACCTGCGCGTCGGCCCGGCCGGCGAAGACCAGCTCTCCCTCGCCGGTCCAGCGGGCCCGGTCGCCGGTGCGGTACATGCGGCCCCCGCAGGAGTACGGGTCGGCGACGAACCGGTCCGCCGTCAGGCCCGGGCGTCCGAGGTATCCCCGCGCGAGCCCTGCCCCGGTGACGTAGAGCTCACCGGCCACGCCGGGCGGCACCGGCTGCAGGAAGGCGTCGAGCACGTACGCCCGCACGTTGGTGATCGGACGGCCGATGGGGACCACGTCGCGTCCCGGAGACAGCGGCGAGCTCATCGTCGCGCACACGGTCGTCTCGGTGGGCCCGAAGGCGTTGATCATCCGCCGGTCCCCCGACCAGCGGTCGACCAGGGGCAGTGGGCACGCCTCACCGGCGACGATCAGCGTCTCCAGGCAGTCCGGCAGGTCGTCCTCGACGGCCAGCACGCTCGGCGGCACGGTGACGTGGGTGATGCGCCACCGGCGCAGGGCGTCGCCCAGCGACACGCGCGGCGGCATGCTGCCGGCGTCGGCCAGCACCACCGTCCCGCCCGACAGCAGGGCCATGCACAGCTCGGAGATCGCGGCGTCGAACCCGAGGGAGGCGAACTGCAGGATCCGTGCGGACGGCGTCACACCGAAACGCTCGATCTGCGCGCCGGCCAGGTTGCCGATCCCGGCGTGGGTGACCTGGACGCCCTTGGGCGTCCCCGTCGACCCGGAGGTGTAGATCACGTACGCCCCGTCGCCCGCCGCCACGGCCGGCAACGCCACTCCCGGGTCGGCGGCGGGCCGCTCGTCCAGGGCGACGACCGTGCCCGCGAACCCGTCCGGTACGGCCGTCCGGGTCGCCTTGGTGCACAGCAGCACCTCGGGCGCGGAGTCCGCCAGCATCAGCTCGATCCGACCGGCGGGATAGTCCGGGTCGACCGGGACGAACACCCCGCCCGACAGCGACACCCCGACCAGGGCCACCACCAACTCCGCCGACCGTCCGACCAGCACGCCCACCCGCGTCTCGCGTCGGACGCCCAGCCCCGCCAGCAGCCGCGCCAGGTCCTCCGCCCCTGCCAGCAGCCCTTCGTACGACAGGCTCCGCGCCGCGTCCTCCACCGCGACCGCGTCCCGCGACAGCTCCGCCCGTCGGCGCAACAGCACCGGCAGCGGCTCCGGCACGAACGGCGCGTCGGTGGCGTTCCACCGCTCGACCACCAGGGCGCGTTCCGCCGGGCCGATCAGGCCGACCCGGCCCACCGGAGTGCGCGGATCGGCCGCCACCTGCTCCAGCGCCCGGACGACCGACGCCGGCATCTCCTGCGCCCGGGCCAGGTCGAAGACGTCCGGACGGAAGATGAACTCGCCGTGGACGCCGCCGTCGTGGGAGACGCGCATGGACACCGGATAGTGCCCGCTGTCGTTCGGGATCCCCGTGGGGCGCATGACGAGCGCATCGGGGTCCTCGGACGGGAGCGGCGGGTGGGGGTAGTTCTCGAAGACCACGATCGTGTCGAACCCGGCGCCCTGCCCGGCGACCTGGATGATCTCCGACTGTCCGACGTGCTGGTGCGCCATCATTCCGACCTGGCGCTCCTGGAGGTGCGTCAGCATGTCGAGGAAGGGCTCACCGCCCGCGAGGCGGGCCCGGACCGGCAGCGTGTTCATGAACAGGCCGACCGCGGACTCGACTCCGGGGATCTCGGGCGGGCGCCCGGCCACCGCGGTACCGAAGACCACGTCGTCCCGGCCCGTCAGCCTTGCCAGGAGCAGCGCCCAGACCCCCTGGAAGAGGGTGTTCATCGTGACGCCGTGCCGGCGCGTGAGCTCCACCAGCCGACGGCTCAGGTCCTCGTCGAGTTCGAACCGGACGCGTTCGGGCTCGACGGGCGCGGTGTGGGTCTCCGGCGGCACGACGTAGGTCGCCTCGTCGAGCCCGGCCAGCTCCGTCCGCCACGCCTGCCAGGCGGCTTCCTTGTCCTGACGGGAGAGCCAGGCGAGATAGTCGCGGTAGGACGTCGGGGCGGACAGGGACAGTCCTTCACCGCCCGATTCGTAGAGCGCCATCGCATCGCCGGAGAGGACCGGAAGCGACCATCCGTCGCAGGAGATGTGGTGGGTGGCGAGGGCCAGCCGGTGGCTGCGTTCGCCGATGCGCACCAGGTGCAGGCGCAGCAGGGGCGCCCGGCCCAGGTCGAACCGGTCGGCGTGCAGCTCCTCCGCGAGTCGCTCGAACCGTGCCAGCGCCTCGTCCTCGGACAGGTGGGACAGGTCGGTGTAGGTCCAGGGCAGGGCCACGTCACGGACGATCGCCTGGACCGCCCGGCCGGACCCGAGCTGGTGGAAGCCCGCCCGCAGGCCGGCGTGCCGGTCGAGGAGGGACTGCCAGGACGCCCGGAAGCGGGCGAGGTCCAGCGGACCCTCGACGGCGAGGGTGCGGATGCCCGCGTAGACATCCGGACCCCGCTGGTCCATGGCGTGGAACAGCAGCCCCTCCTGGAGCGGGGAGAGCGGCCAGATGTCCACGAGGCCCGGAACGGCGGCCTCGACCTCCTCCACCTCCGGCTGCGTCAGCTCGACGAGGGAGAAGTCGCCGGGGGTGTGCCCACCGGCTCCGGGGACGGCGGCGTGCGCGGCGAGGCCGGACAGCAGGTCCAGCCAGACCTGGGCGAGCGACTGCGCCTCGGCCTCGCCGAGGAGCCGTCCGGCCCAGGTCACGGTCAGTCGGAGCTCGGGTCCGTCCGGGGAGTCGAGGAGGACGGCGTCGACCTCCACGGCGTGGCGCAACGGCGCGTCCTGCTCCGCCGCGCCGCCGACCGTCCCCGTCATCTGCCAGGGCTGCGGATCACTGTCGGGGCGGGAGGAGAACCGGCCGAGGTAGTTGAACCCGACCTCCGCCTTCGGCGAGGCCGCCAGGACCGGTGCCGTCTCGGCGTTGAGGTGGCGCAGCATGCCGTAGCCGAGGCCGCCGTCGGGCACCGCCCGCACGTTCTCCTTGACCTGCTTCAGCAGGCGGCCGGCGGCCTCGCCGCCGGCGATCGCCTCGTCGGTGTCGATCCCGGTCACGTCCAGCCGGAGCGGGTGGATGTCGGTGAACCAGCCGACCGTCCGGGTGAGATCCAGCTCGCCGAGGGGCCCGCGGCCGTGGCCTTCGACATCCACCACGACGGAGTCGCCGCCGCGCCAGTGGGCGACCGCGCCCGCCAAGGTGGCCAGGAGCACCTCGTGGACACCGCAGTGGAAGGCCGAGGCGGCCCTCTCCACGAGCAGGCCCGCGCGGTCGCGCGGCAGGGTCCATGACCTGCGTCCCGCAGTGGCGATGGTGTCGCGTGCGGGGTCGAGGGGGGCCAGCCCGGGTTGCGCGTGGTCGAGGATCTCCGTCCAGGTCTCGAGTTCCCCGGCCCGGATCGCGGCCTGGTCGGCCAGGGTCCGCGCCCATCGCCGGAACGGGACCTCCACCGGGTCGAGAGCGGGCTCGTCGCCCGCGGCCACGGCCTCGCAGGCCGTACGCAGGTCCAGCAGCAGGATCCGCCAGGACACGGCGTCGACCACCAGGTGGTGCGCCACCAGCACGAGCCGTCCCACGCGACCGGGTCCGGCATCGATCCACACCGCCCGGATCATCACACCGGCGGCGGGATCCAACCGCGCCGCCGCCTCGTGGGCGCACCGGTCCGCGACCTCGTCGATGTCGCCGGTGCCGGCCTCGACCTGCTCGACCAGACCCGCCGCGTCCACCGTCCCCCGGCCGGACACGACCAGGCTCGGCCCTTCGCCGCCGTCCGTGACGACCCGGCTGCGCAGCAGGTCGTGGGCGTCGATCACCGCGCCCAGCCCGGCCGCCAGCGCGTCCAGCGACAGGTCGCCGGGAGCACCCGAGGTCACCCACTGGGTCAGGGCCCCGCCGGTCAGCGCGCCGGGGTCGTGTTCGATGAGCGCCCGCATCACCGGCGTCCACGCGACCTCGCCGACACCGTCGTCGAGGTCCGTCCGCATCGCGCCGCCGCGCCCGGCGACCGCCGCGATCCCCGCCGGTGTCTCCTGCGCGAAGACGTCCTTCGCGCCGAAGACGATGTCGGCGCGGCGGGCCCGGGCGGCCAGCTGCATGGAGAGGATCGAGTCGCCGCCCAGCTCGAAGAAACCGTCGTCCGCTCCGACCCGCTCCACCCCGAGGATCTCGGCGAACAGGGCGCACAGCACCCGCTCCGCCTCGGTACGCGGCTCGCGGCCGGCGGGCTTCCCGGAGAACTCGGGTACGGGCAGGGCCTCGCGATCGACCTTCCCGTTGATCGTCAGCGGGAAGGCATCCAGGACCACCACCGCGGCCGGGACCATGAACTCCGGCAGCCGCGCCGCGAGGTGCTCGCGCAGCGCCTCGGGGTCCGGGGCCTGCTCCGGTTCCGCGATCGCGTAGGCGACCAGCCGCTTCTCACCCGGGCGGTCCTCCCTCGCGACGACGACCGCCTGCGCGACCCGGGGGACCTCGGCGAGTACCGCCTCGATCTCCGCCGGCTCGACCCGGTAGCCCCGGATCTTCACCTGGGAGTCGGCCCGTCCGGCGAACAGCAACTCGCCCCGGTCGGTCCAGCGCGCCAGGTCGCCGGTGCGGTACATCCTCTCGCCGGGGGCGAACGGGTCGGCGGTGAACCGCTCCGAGGTCGCGCCGCGGGCCTCGGGATAGCCGAGCGCCAGACCGGCGCCCGCGAGGTAGAGCTCGCCGTTCACGTTCGGAGCGACCGGCTGGAGGAAGGCGTCGAGCACGTACGCCCGCCGCCCGGTCAACGGGCGCCCGATCGGTAGGACCTCGCCGGTCTCGTCACCCGGCTCCAACAGCTGCCAGGTGGCGCACAGGGTGGTCTCGGTCGGGCCGTACAGGTGCCGGACCCGCAGGTCCGGGCAGGCCCGGCGCAGCCGTGCGACGGAGGCGAGGGGCACCACGTCCCCGCCGGTGAGGACCTCGCGCAACCCGCTGAAGGAGTCCGGCGACTCCTCGGCCAGCACCCGGAAGCTCCCGGCCGTCAGGTGGACGGTCGTCACGCCGCGGGCGACCGCCTCTCGCAGTCGCTGCGTGTCGACGGTGCCCGGTTCGGCGACCAGGACGCGGGCCCCGCTGACCAGCGGCGCCCAGATTTCGAGCAGCGACGCGTCGAACGCGTGCGAGGCGTGCATCAGGACGCAGTCGTCGGCACCGAGTGCCCAGCCGGGGTCGCCGGCCAGGGCCGCGACGCTTCCGTGCGGCACCGCGACGCCCTTGGGCTCACCGGTCGATCCCGAGGTGTACATCACGTAGGCGACGTCGTAGGCCGTGAGCGGCGTCTCCTGCCGCGTTCCCCCGGTCCACGGCGCGTCCACGAGCACGGGCTCGACGGCGTCCGGCACCGCGCTGCGGGTCTCCTCGGCGCAGACGGCCACCGCCACGCCGGCGTCGGCGAGCATCCGCTCGATCCGCACCGGCGGGTGGTCCACGTTCACCGGGACGTACGCGGCCCCGGCCTTCCAGACAGCGAGGAAGGCGACGAACAGGTCCGCGCCGCGCTCCATCACCACGCCGACGCGGTCGCCGCGCCGCACGCCCGTCCCGGCCAGACGCCCTGCCAGCCGGTCCGATTCCCGGTCGAGGTCGGCGTAGGACAGGCTGCGGTCCCCGTCGACGACGGCCACCGCGTCCGGCGCGCCCGCCGAGCGCCGCCGGAACAGTTCCACCACCGACGATCCGCCCGCGGCCTCGCCGGTCTCGTTCCAGCGCTCCACCACGGACGTGCGCGTCACGTCACTCGTCACGCCCAGGCGGCCCACGGGGAGCGAGGGCTCGGCGAGCAGTCGTTCGATGACCCGCACGACCTGCCCGGCGACCTCGACGGCGGTCTTCTCCTCGATCCGGTCGGGCCGGAAGGACACGCGGATCTGCAGGCGCCGGCCGGGACTGGCGCTCATGGTCAGCGGGTAGCCGGTGCCCGTCCGGGTGAGGGCCGAGCTGATCGTGACTCCGCCGTCGTCGCCGAGACCGGCCGCGTCATGCGGGTAGTTCTCGACCATCACGAGGGTGTCGAAGGCCGCGCCCGGCCCCACCGCCCTCTGGATCTCCGACAGACCCATGTACTGGTGCTCCGTCAGCGCCGACTGGCGTCGCTGCAGGTCCTGGAGCAGCTCCAGCACCGGCAGGCCGCCGTCGAGCCGCACCCGGACCGGAACGGTGTTGATGAACATCCCCACCATCCGCTCCACGTCCGGTACGTCCGCCGGGCGGCCCGACACCACGGACCCGAAGACCACGTCCGTCCGGCCCGCCAGCCGGGCCAGCACCAGGGCCCACGCGCCCTGCACGATCGTGCTCAGCGTCAGCCCGTGGCTGCGGGTGAAGTCGGTGAGCCTGCGCGTCGTCTCGGCGGACAGCCGGGCGCAGTGCTCCTCCGGCATCACCATCGCCTTGCCCGCCTCGGCGTCCACCACGGTCGGCTCGTCCGCCCCGGCGAACTCCGAGCGCCACGCCGATCGCGTCGCCTCCTGGTCCTGGCCGCTCAGCCACGCCACGTAGTCGCGGTAGGAGGGTGGCGTCGACGGGCTCGGCCGGCCCGCGTAGCCGGAGGACATCTCGCCCAGCACGATCGGCGTCGACCAGCCGTCCAGGAGGACATGGTGCGCCGTCAGGACGAGCCGGTGCCTGTTCTCGCCGAGACGGATCAGCAGCAGCCGCAGCAGCGGCGGGCGGGACACGTCGAACCGCTGCGCCTGGTCCTGCGCGAGGAGGCGTTCGACCTCGACGGCCGCCTCCGCCTCGCCGAGGTGCGATACGTCCGCCGTGCGCCAGGGGATGTCGGCGTCACCCACGACGACCTGCACCGTCTCGCCCGAGCCGAGCTGGTGGAAGCTCGTGCGGAGCGACTGGTGCCGGGCGGCCAGCGGCTGCCACGCCGCGCGCAGCCGTTCCGGGTCGAGCGGCCCGTCGAGGTCCAGGATCCGCTGGGTCTGGTAGACGTCCACTCCCTGGTCGTCGAGGGCCCGTTCGAAGAGCATGCCCGCCTGGAGGGGCGACAGGGGCCAGATGTCGATCAGCCCGGGCGCGGCGGCCTCCAGCTCGACCACGTCCCGCCGCGACACCTCGACGAAGTCGAAGTCGGACGGCGTGTGGCCTCCGGCGCCGGGGGCGACGGCGTGGGCGGCGAGACCGGTGAGCAGCTGCAGCCAGGCCTCCCCCAGCCGCTCCACCGTGGCGGGATCGAGATCCCGGCCGTCCATGGTGAGCCTCAGAACGGGACCGGCCGGCGTGTCCTGAACGTCCGCGCCGACCTCCAGGGCGTGGGCGAGCACCGGCTCAGGACCGGCGGCCCCCGCGCCGAGCGGCCCTTCGCCGACCTGCCACGGAGTCTGCGGGTAGGTGGGGGCCGACCGGCCGAGGTAGTTGAATCCGATGGTCGGGGAGGGCAGTTGGGCCAGCCTGGCCCCGGTGTCGGGGTTGAGGTGGCGCAGCAGCCCATAGCCGAGCCCGTCGCCCGGCACTGCGCGGACCTGCTCCTTCACGGCCTTCAGCAGCTCGCCGGCCGCCGCGTTCCCGGCCGCCGCCGCTGCCAGGTCGACGCCGGAGACGTCGAGGCGGACCGGGTGGACGCTGGTGAACCAGCCGACGGTGCGCAGCAGATCCTCGCCCTCGGCCGGGTGGCGGCCGTGGCCCTCCAGGTCCAGGAGCACCCCGGCGTCACCGGCCCGCCGGTGCGCCACCGCGCCCGCCAGGCCCGCGAGCAGGACTTCCCGGATCCCGCAGTGGAAGGTTCTCGGGGCCCGGTCCACCAGGCTGCGCGCCGTGGGCCCGGACAGGGTCCCCGACCATGAGTGCGGCCGCCCCTCGTGCCGGCCGTCGTCCTGCCCGGGGAACGGGTCCGCGCCGTCCAGGACCCCGACCCAGTGATCCATCTCGGCGAGGGTGTGCTCGCTGAACGCCTGCTCGGTCAGCCGCTGCGACCACTGCCGGTACGACGTGGCCGCCGGTTCGAGGGACGGGGTCCCCCCGGAGAGAACCTCCTCGTAGGCCGTGCGCAGATCCGGCAGCAGGATGCCCCAGGAGACCGCGTCGACCACCAGGTGGTGCGCCACCAGCGCCAACCGGCCCGGCTCGGCGCTTCCCGCGTCGATCCACACGGCCCGCACCATGGTCCCCGTCGACGGGTCCAGGCCGCCTGCGGCCGTCGCGGCCTCGCGTTCGGCGGTCTCGTCGAGGTTCCCGGTCCCGGCGTCCACCCGGGTCACCAGTGCGGCCGCATCCACCGTGCCTCGCGCGGGGACGATCAGCCGTCCGTCGGACTCCGCCCGGCCGCGCAACTGGTCGTGGACGTCCAGCACCGCTGCCAGGGCGGTCACCAGCGCGTCCCGGTCGAGGCCGGGCGGGGCGACGACGACGCGCGCCTGGGCGAAGCCGGGGCGCAGCGCGTCGGCTCCGAGGGCGCGCATCACCGGCGTCCAGGCGATCTCCCCGATGCCCGCGTCCGTCTCGGTGCGGCCCCGCCGCGTCGTTCCGGCGACCCCCGCCAGCGCGGCCAGCCGTCCGGGGGTCCGCTGCTCGAACACCTGCCGGGGGGTGAGGGCTATCCCCTCGCGCCGGGCACGGGCGGCCACCTGCATCGACGAGATCGAGTCCCCGCCCAGCTCGAAGAAGCCGTCCTCGACCCCGACCCGTTCCAGGCCGAGGACCTCGGCGAACACCCGGCACAGGATCCGCTCGGCCTCGGTGGCCGGCTCCCGGCCCACCGACTTCGACGCGAAATCCGGCTCGGGCAGGCCCTGCCGGTCCACCTTCCCGTGGACCGTCAGCGGCAGCGCGTCCAGCACGATCACCGCCGCCGGGACCATGAAGTCGGGCATCGTCTCGGCGAGTCGCTCCCGCAGCAGGACCGGGTCGAGGTCGTGTCCCGCTTCGGCGACCACATAACCGGTCAGCCGCTCGTCCCGGGCTGCCACCACGGCCTGGCCGACGCCGGGAAGCCCGGCGAGGACCGCCTCGACCTCTCCCGGCTCCACGCGGTAGCCGCGGATCTTCACCTGGTCGTCGGCCCGTCCGCCGAACACGAGCGTGCCCTGGTCCGTCCAGTGGGCCAGGTCACCGGTCCGGTACATCCGCCCGCCGGGGACGAAGGGGTCGGCGGTGAACCGCTCGGCCGTCAGGGCCGCACGGCCCAGGTAGCCGCGCGCGACACCGGCCCCCGCGACGTACAGCTCGCCCTTCACGCCCGGAGGCACGGGGCGCAGGAACGCGTCGAGGACGTAGCCGCGCCGGCCCGCGAGGGGGCGTCCGATCGGCAGCACCGGACCGGTCTCGTCGCCGGGTCCGATCAGCCACCAGGTCGCGCACAGCGTCGCCTCCGTGGGGCCGTAGAGGTGCCGCACCCGGACGTCCGGGCACGCCCGCCGTACGCGCTCCACCGCCGCCGGCGGCACCTCGTCGCCGCCGGTCAGCACCTCCCGGAGCCCGGCGATCGACTCCGGTTCCTCCTCGGCCAGCACCCGGAAGGTTCCGGCGGACAGGTGGGCGGCCGTGACGCCGCCCGCCACGTACCGGGCCAGGGCCTGCCCGTCCACCGCGCCCGGTTCGGCGATCACCAGTCGGGCGCCCGACACGAGCGGCACCCAGATCTCGAACAGGGAGATGTCGAAGGAGTGCGAGGCGTGCGTCAGCACGGCGTCGCCGGGCCCGATCCCCCACCCCGGTTCCCCGGCCAGGGCCGCCACGTTGCCGTGCGACACCGCGACGCCCTTGGGCGTGCCCGTCGACCCCGAGGTGTACATCACGTAGGCGAGGTCCTCGGCTCCGACCTCCACCTCGGGGCGGGCGCACCGCGCCACGGCCCGCCGCGTCCCGGGATCGTCCAGGACGATCGGGTCGAGCCCGCTGTCCAGCACCGCCGCCCGGCTCGCGGCCCGGCAGACCACCGCGGCCGGATCCGCGTCCGCCAGCATGAACTTCACGCGTTCCAGCGGGTAGGCGGGGTCCACCGGCACGAACGCCGCCCCCGCCTTCCACACCGCGAGCAGCGTCGCGATCAGGTCGGTCGACCGGTCCATCACCACGGCGACCCGGTCCCCGCGCCGGATACCGCGCCCGGTCAGGTAGCCCGCGAGCCTGTCCGCCTGACCGGCCAGGTCGCGGTAGGACGTCGTCAGGTCTCCGTCGGTGATCGCCGTCTCGTCTGCGCGGCGCTCCACCTGGCGGTCGAACAGGGCCGGCGCCAGGCCGCCCTGCTCGGCGTCGGGTGCCGTGCCCCAGGCGTTCACCAGGTCGCGCTCGGCGGCGGTCGTCACGGCGAGGTCGGCCACGGCGATCGCGCTGTCGGCCGTCAGCCGGCGCAGAACCCCCTGGAACCGCTCCAGGACGGCGAGCGCCGCGTCCGTGTCGAAGAGGTCGGTCAGATGGTCGAGCTTGAGGAGCATCGTGTCGCCGGGGACGGCGACCAGCGTCAGCGGGTAATGGGCGGCCTCCCGGCCCTGGTTCACCCGCACGGTGAAGGCCTCGGCGGAGTCCGGTTCACCGAGGTCGCGGGGGGTGTTCTCGAAGACGAGCAGGGTGTCGAAGATCGCGCCGGGGCCGGCCGCCTTCTGGATGTCCGTCAACCCCACGTACTGCTCGGGGATGAGCGCCGACTGCCGCCGCTGCAGCTCCGTCAGCAGCGCGGCGACCGGTGTGGCGCCCTCCAGCCGTACGCGCACGGGCACGGTGTTGAGGAACAGCCCCACCGTTGCCTCCACGCCGGGCAGGTCCGCGGGGCGTGCCGACACGGCCGCCCCGAACACCACGTCCGTCCGGCCCGACAGCTGCGCCAGCACCAGCGCCCACGCGCCCTGCACCACCGTGTTCAGCGTCAGCCCGTGGCCGCGGGCCAGGTCTTCCAGCGATCGGGTGAGCTGCTCGGGGAGCTCGGCGCTGACGCTCTCCGGCATGCCGGGCGCCCGGCCCGGGTCCGCGGGCGCCACCAGGGTCGGCTCCTGCGCGCCGCGCAACTCCGCCGTCCACGCCGCCAGCGCCCGCTCCTGGTCCTGGCGGCCCAACCAGGCGAGGTAGTCCCGGTAGGACGCCGCCTCCGGCAGCTCCGGCCGGCCGTCGGCCGCGTACAGCGCGAGCAGTTCGTTGAAGACGATGGGCAGCGACCAGCCGTCCATGACCGCGTGATGGCAGGTCACCACCAGGCGGTGCCTGGTGTCGTCGAGACGGATCGAGGTGAGGCGCAGCAGCGGGGCCTTCGCGAGGTCGAACGGCCGCAGCCGGTCCTCCTCGGCCAGCTCCCGCACGGCCTCCTCGGGATCGGCGAGGTGGGAGAGGTCGACCGTGCGCCACGGCAGCTCCACCCGGCTCGCGATGACCTGCACCGTCTCGCCCGACGCACGCTGGCGGAAGCAGGCCCTGAGCGCGGCGTGCCGGGCGAGCAGGTCCTCCCAGGCCGCACGCAACCTCCCCGCGTCGACCGGACCTTGCAGCTCCAGGATCCAGTGGCCCAGGTAGATCTGGGGCCCTTCGCCGTCGTAGACCGTGTGGAACAGCAACCCTTTCTGCAGCGGCGACAGCGGCCAGATGTCCTCGATCCGCGACTGAGCCATCGATATCTCCCTCGATCCAGCAAGCGGCTTAAAGGTCGTCGTCAAACTCGGCTTCGAGTTCCTCGATCTCGTCCTGGTTCAGGTCGAGGAGGCCGAAGTCGGAGGCGGTGTGCCCCCCGGCGGACGGATCACCCGCCAGGCGGGCCAGGGCGGACAACTCGTCCAGCCACAGCCGGCCGAACCGTTCGATCCCGGCCTCGTCGAAGAGGCCGGCCGGCCAGCTCACCGTGAGCGCCAGTTCCGGGCCGTCCGGCAGTTCGCGGACGGCCGCCTCGGCTTCCAGCGCGTGCGACGGCCTCACCTCGGGGTCCCCCGACCTGCCTCCGCAGCGCTGCCACTCCCGCGCCTCGCCCGTGGCGGACCGGCCCAGGTAGGCGAACCCGATCCGGGGCGACGGTGAGGCTTCCAGCACCGGTCCCGTCTCGCCGTTCAGATGGCGCAGCAGCCCGTAGCCGAGTCCGTCGCCGGGCACCGCCCTCGCCTGCTCCTTCACCGCCTTCAGCAGCGACCCGGCGGCCGGATCGGTCCCGCCCACGTCCAGCCGCACCGGATGCCCGCTCGTGAACCGGCCCACCGTCCGGGACGGATCCATCCCGCCGGCCGGGTGGCGGCCGTGGCTCTCCACGTCCACCAGCACCACGTGGCCTCCGCGCCAGCGTGCCACCGCGCCGGCCATGCCTGCCAGCAGCACCTCGTGGACATCGCAGTGGAAGGCCGAGGTGACCTGCTCCACGAGCGCGGCCGCGCGGTCCTTCGGCAGGGTCCACGACCGGCAGCCCGCCTCATGGCCGACACCGGGCTCGCCCAGCGGTGGCTCCGCCGCGTCGAGGAGCGCCGTCCAGGCGGTCAGCTCGGCGACGCGTGCCGTGGTGGTCGCCTGCTCCGCCAGTGCGGCCGCCCAACACCGGTACGGGACGTCCACCGGGTCGAGAACCGGCTCCCTGCCCGCGGCGACGGCCTCGTAGGCGGCCTTCAGGTCCGGCAGCAGGATCTGCCACGACCACGCGTCGACCGCCAGCGGATGCGCCGCCAGTACGAGCCGTCCGGTCCGGCCCGGTCCCGCGTCCACCCACACCGCACGGACCATCACACCCGCGGCGGGATCCAGCCGCGCGGCCGCCTCCCGGGCACACCGCTGCGCGACGTCGTCGAGGTCCCCGGGGTTCGCCTCCACTCGCTCGACCAGGGGCGCGGCGTCCACCGCGCCCCTGCCGGACACGACCACCCGGGGCGTCCGGTCCGCCTCGACGATCCGGCTGCGGAGCATGTCATGGGCGTCGATCACCGCGCTCAGCCCGGCCGCCAGCGCGTCCACCGACAGATCGCCGGGCGCGCCGACGGTCACCCACTGCGCCGGTCCCGTCCACGACACCTGCATCATCGGCGTCCAGGCGACCTCTCCCGTGCCCTCGGCCGGATCGGTCGGTTCGGCCGGATCGCCGTCCAGGTCGAGGATCGAGGCGATTCCCGCCGGGGTCCGGTGCTCGAACACCTCGCGCGCACCGAAGGCCATTCCGGACCGACGGGCCCGCGCTGCCAGCTGCATCGAGGTGATGGAGTCTCCGCCCAGCTCGAAGAAGCCGTCGTCCGCGCCGACCCGTTCCAGGCCGAGGACCTCGGCGAACAGCGCGCACAGCGCCCGCTCGGTGTCGGTCGCCGGTTCCCGGCCGGTGACGCGTCCGCCGAAGTCGGGGTCCGGCAGCGCCGCCCGGTCCACCTTGCCGTTGGTCGTCACCGGCAGTGCGTCCAGGACCATCACCGCCGCCGGCACCATGTAGCTCGGCAGTGCCCTGGCGATGTCCTCGCGCAGCCGTTCCGGATCGATGTCGCCGCCGGAGACGACATAGCCGATCAGGCGCCCTTCGCGTGCCACCACCACGGCCTGGTCGATGCCGGGCCGCTCGGCCAGCACCGCCTCGACCTCACCCGGCTCGACCCGGTAGCCGCGGATCTTCACCTGGTTGTCGGAGCGCCCGGCGTAGACCAGCTCGCCCTCGTCCGTCCAGTACGCGACGTCGCCCGTCCGGTACATGCGCCGGCCGGGGGCGAACGGGTCCGCGACGAACCGCTCCGCCGTCAGCCCCGGACGGTCCAGGTAGCCGCGCGCCAACCCTGCGCCCGCGATGTGGAGATCGCCCGGGACGCCCGGGGGCAGCGGACGCAGGAAGACGTCCAGCACGTACAGCCGTCGGCCCGGCAGGGGGCGGCCGATCGGCAGGACCGGCCCCAGCCGGTCGCCGGGCGTGATCGCCTTCCAGGTCGCGCACAGGGTGGTCTCCGTCGGACCGTAGGTGTGCCAGACGACCAGCTCGGGGCAGGCCCGCCGGACCCGCTCCACCTCGCCGAGCGGCACCACGTCGCCGCCCGCGAGCACGTCCCGCAGTCCCGAGAACGACTCCGGCGACTCCTGCGCCAGCGCCCGGAACTGGCCCGCCGTGATGTTCACCGAGTCGAGGCCCTGGGCGACTTGGGCGGCGAGGCGCTCCGCGTCGACCACGCCCGGCTCGGCGATCATCACCCGCGCACCCGAGACGAGCGGCACCCAGAGGTCGTACAAGGAGGCGTCGAAGGTGTGCGGCGCGTGCATCAGCACGGAGTCACCCGCTCCGACGCCCCACACCGGGTCTCCCGCCAGGGCCGCGACGCCGCCGTGTGCGACGGCGACGCCCTTCGGCGCGCCGGTCGATCCCGAGGTGTACATCACGTACGCCAGGTCGTCCGCCCCGATCGGGACGAGCGAGGTCTCACCGCCGGCGGCGTCGTCCATCAGGATGCGCTCATGGCCCGGGGGGACGGCGGCCGCCGTCCCCGCACCGCACACCACCAACGCCACCGCGGCGTCGGACAGCATGAACGCGACCCGGTCCGCCGGGTAGTCCGGATCGACGGGTACGAACGCCGCTCCCGCCTTCCACACCCCCAGCCATGCCGCCGGCACCTCAGGCGAACGCTCCAGCAGGACACCGACGCGGTCGCCACGCCGTACGCCCCGGTCCTTCAGCACCCGTGCCAGCCGGCCCGACCACGCGTCGAGCTCCGCGTACGACCAGTCCCGGCCCCCGGCCGTCATCGCCGTCGCGTCCGGGGCCTTCTCCACCTGCCGGAGGAAGAGGTCCACCGCCGTCGGCGCGGCGATCGGCTCGCCCGTGGTGTTCCACCGATCGACGACCAGCTCGCGTTCGGCGTCGCTCACCAGGTCCAGGCGGCCCACCAGCGTGCCCGGCTCCGCGACGATCCGTTCCAGGGCGCGAACGAACCGCTGGAGAGCGGCCTCGGCGAGCGAGGCGTCGACCATCCCCGGCTGGTACTGCATCTCGGTCTCGATGCTTTCGCCCGGCATGACGCCCAGGGTGATCGCGTAGGGGGACGCCTGGTGGAACTCCCGCAGGGTCAGGCTCAGCTCGCGCGGGGAGGTCGAGCCCACGGCGGGATCGACGTAGTTCTCGAACACCACGATCGTGTCCAGGCCCGCCCCTCCGAGCTTCTGTATCTCCGGGAGCCCGAGATGCTGGTGCTCGATCAGCGCGGACTGCCGCTCCTGCAGCTCCGTCAGCGTCTCCAGGACGGTCTTGCCGCCGTCCAACCGCACGCGCACCGGCACGGTGTTGATGAACAACCCCACCATGCCCTCCGCACCCGGCAGTTCTGCCGGACGCCCGGAGACCGTCGCGCCGAAGACGACGTCCCGGCGGCGCGCCAGTCGGGCCAGCACCAGCGCCCACGCGCCCTGTACCACCGTGTTCACCGTCAGCCCGTGGCCGCGGGCGAACTCCGCCAAGGAGGAGGTGAAGGCCGGTGAATGGCGGATCACCTTCCGGACCGGCAGTTCCGGCGCCCGGCCGGGCCTTTCGGGGATGTTGAGCGCCGACCCGTCGGCGCCGGACAGCTCCGCGCGCCAGGCCGCCCGGGCGGCGCCCTTGTCCTGTCGCCCCAGCCACGCCAGGTGGTTGCGGTAGGAGGCCGTCGGCCGCAGACCCGACGCGACGCCGCCGGCCGCGTAGACGTCGAGGAGTTCCGACTCGAGGATCGCCCGCGACCACCCGTCCATGAGCAGGTGGTGGCAGGTCGTCACGAGACAGTGCCGCTGCGGAGCGATCCGGATCAGCGTCAACCGCAGCAGCGGGGGCCGCGTCAGATCGAACCCCCTGGCGCGCTCCTTCTCCGCGATCACGGCCGCCTCGGCGAGCGCGTCCTCCTCGGCCAGAGCGGACACGTCGCATTCGCTCCACGGGAGTTCGGCCTCCCGGGGAATGAGCTGGACCGTCTCGCCGGACTTGCGCCGGTGGAAGGACGCCCGGAGCGTCGCGTGCCGGTCGAGGAGGGCCTGCCAGGACATCCGGAGCCGCTGCGTGTCCAGCGGCCCGTCGATGATCTGGGACTGCTGGATGACGTAGATGTCGGGGGCGTCCTCGCCGAAGGTGGAGTGGTAGAGCATTCCCTCCTGCATCGGTGAGAGCGGCCAGAGCTCCGCGAGCGCCGTTCCGGGGGACGTGGTCGACTCGGTCACGATTCCTGGCCTCCTCCGAAGTGCGCCGCTATTGCCTCGAAGCCCTCGATCTCGTCCTGGTCGAGGTCGAGAAGGTCGAAGTCGGACGCGGTGTGCCCCCCGGCGGACGAGTCGTCCGCCAGGCGGGCCAGGCCGGACAGCACGTCCCACCACACCCGGCCGAACCGTTCGATCCCGGCCTCGTCGAAGAGGCCGGCCGGCCAGCTCACCGTGAGCGTCAACTCCGGGCCCTCCGGCGCCTCCCGGACGACCGCATCGGCCTGCAGCGCATGCGGCGGTGCCATGGCCGGGTCCAAGGAGCCGCCGATGTCTCCGGCCTGCTGCCACGGCGCCACGTCGCCCTGGCGGCCCACGGCGAACCGGCCCATGTAGTTGAACCCGATCCGGGGTGCCGCCAGGGACTCCAGCACCGGTCCCGTCTCGGCGTTCAGATGACGCAACAGCCCGTGCCCGAGCCCGTCACCGGGCACGGCCCGCGACTGCTCCTTCACCGCCTTCAGCAGGTCCCCGGACGCCAGGTCGATGCCCGAGGTGTCCAGTCGCACCGGATGCACGCTGGTGAACCAGCCGACCGTCCGGGACAGATCCAGCCCGCCGACCGCCTGCCGGCCGTGGCTCTCCACATCCACCAGCACCGCAGGATCGCCGGACCAGCGCGCCACCGCGCCCGCGAAACCCGCGAGCAGCACCTCGTGGACCCCGCAGAAGAACAGCCCCGGAACCCGTCCCAGCAGCGCCGACACCTCGGCTCCCGACCTCGCCCACGACCGGGTGCGCACGCTCCCCCTGCCCGCCTGCGGCCGGCCGATCGGCCGGTCCTCCTGGCCCAGGATCGCCTGCCACAGCGGCAGTTCGGCGACGCGTTCCGCCCCGGTGGCCCATTCCTCCAGCAGGCCCGCCCACTGCCGGAACGGCACCGCCACCGGCTCCAGCGCGGGAGTGCGTCCCGCCGCAATCGCCTCGCAGGCCTCCCGCAGATCCGGTACCAGGATCCGCCACGACATCCCGTCGACGGCCAGATGGTGCACCACCAGCACCAACCGACCCACCCGACCCGGCCCGGCGTCCACCCACACCGCCTGCACCATCACACCGGTCTCCGGGTCCAGCCGGCCCACGGCGTCCCGCACCGCGCCGGCCGCGGCCTCGTCCAACGAGCCTGCGCCGAGCAGCACGCGCCGGACCCGACCGGCCGCGTCCACCGAGCCCCGGTCACCGACGATCAGGCGTCCCTGCTCCACGCGCGCCCGCAACATGTCGTGCGTGTCCACCACGGCGGCCAGCGCGGCGGCCAGGACCCCCTCGCCCAGGTCCACGGGCGCGCCCACGACCAGCCACTGCGCGAACCCGGCACCGGTGATCCCGCCGCCCAGCATCCTCATCACCGGGGTCCACGGCACCTCGCCCGTACCGTCGGGCGTCGCGGGCCGGGCGCGTTCCGGCAGCGGCGATTCCGGCACCAGTTGTGCCAGCCCCTCCGGCGTCTTCAGTCCGAAGACGTCCTGCGCGGCGAGGGCCAGTCCTGCCCGCCGTGCCCGCGCCACCAGCTGCATGGCGGTGATCGAGTCCCCGCCCAGGGCGAAGAAGCTGTCGTCCGCACCGACCCGCTCCCGGCCGAGCACCTCGGCGAACAGCCGGCACAGCACCCGCTCGTGCTCCGTGGCCGGCTCCCGACCGACGGTCGCGGCCGTGAGCCCGGGGTCGGGCAGCGCGCTGCGGTCGATCTTCCCGTTCGGGGTGGTGGGCAACGCCTCCAGCACCACCACGGCGGGCACCATGTGCTGGGGCAGCCGGGAGGCGAGGTACTCCTTCACCTCGTGCGGATCGACCCCGGCCGGCGACACATAGGCCAGCAGACGGTCGTCCCGGACGGCCGCCACCGCCTGGACGACCCGAGGGTGGCCGGACAGGACGGACTCGATCTCGCCGAGCTCGATCCGGAACCCGCGCAGCTTGACCTGCTCATCGGCCCGCCCGGCGAACACCAGCTCACCGCGGCTCGTCCGATAGGCCAGGTCTCCCGTCCGGTACATCCGCTCACCGGGGGCGAACGGATCGGCGACGAACCGCTCCGCAGTCAGCCCCGCACGGCCCAGGTAGCCACGGGCCACCCCGATGCCCGCCACGTACAGCTCGCCGGTGATCCCCGGCGGCAGGGGCTGGAGGAACGCGTCCAGTACGTGGCAGCGGCTTCCCGCGATCGGTGCCCCGATCGGGACCAGGTCCCGGCCCGCCGTCAACGGCCTGCTCATCGCGGCGCACACCGTGACCTCGGTCGGCCCGTAGGCGTTGATCAGCCGGCGTCCCTGCGACCAGCGGTCCGCGAGGCCCGGCGGGCAGGCCTCCCCCGCCACCACCACCGTCTCCAGGCGCGCCGGCAGCACGTCGGCCGTGGCGAGCACCGACGGCGGAACCGTCACGTGCGTGGCGTCCCACCGCTCCAGTGCCTCGGCCAGCGACACCCTCGGCGGCATGTCCCGCTCCGGCGCCATCACCAGCGTCGCCCCCGAGAGCAACGCCATCAGCGCCTCCGAGACCGTGGCGTCGAAGCCCAGCGCCGCGAACTGCAGGACCCGTGACGACGGCGACACCGCGAACCGGTCGATCTGTGCCGCCGCCAGGTTCCCCAGGCCCGCGTGGGTGACGACGACCCCCTTCGGTGTTCCGGTCGACCCCGACGTGTAGATCACGTACGCCGCGTCCTGCGCCCCCACCTGCGGCGGAACCGCATCGGGGCCCGCCGCGAGATCCACCTCGTCGATCACCACGGACCGGTCGGCGAACTCCTCGGGCACCGCGTCCCGCGTCTTCCCTTCGCACAGCACCAGCACGGGATCCGCGTCTCCCAGCAGCAGTCGCACGCGCTCGGCCGGGTACGCGGGATCCACCGGGACGAACGCCCCTCCGGCCAGCGACACCCCCAGCATCCCGACCAGCCACCACGCCGACCGCCCCACGACGAGGCCGACCCGGGACTCCCGTCCGGCCCCACGGGCCCTCAGCACGGCGGCGATCGCCGATGCCCGTTCCCAGAGCCGCTCGAAGGTCAGCTCGCCGTCGCCGTCCACGACCGCCACCTCGTGCGGCCGCTGCGCCACGATCCGCGCCACCAGTGCCGGCAGGGACTCCCCCGCCGCCAGCGGCGGCACCAACTCCCCGACCGCCGAAGGCGCGTCCGAGCCGTTCACCCGGCCCCCGGCCCTACCGACCCGCCCCACCAGTTCGGAAGGGTCGGCGGCCATCGCGCCGAGGGCGCCGACGAACCACCCCAGCACGGATTCCACGACGGTCTCCTCCATCTGCCCGTGCCGGTAGGCGAGTTGGATCCTGAGCTGGTCCCCCGGGATGATGCCGAGGGTCAGTGGGTAGTGGGTGCCCTCGACCGTGCCCAGGTACCTGAACCGGTCGGAGAAGTCCCGCGGATAGTTCTCGAACACCAGCAGCGTGTCGAACTTCGCGCCCGGCCCGCCCGCCCGCTGGATCTCGGGAAGTCCCAGATGCTGATGCGGGATCAGGGCCGCCTGCCGCTGCTGCAGGCCGGTGAGCAGGTCGGCGACCGTCTGCCCGCCGTCCAGCGACACCCGGACCGGCACGGTGTTCATCATGAGTCCGGGCATCGACTCCACGCCCCGGAGTTCCGCAGGACGGCAGGCGACCGTGGTGCCGAACACCACCTCGGTGCGCCGCGCGAGCCGGGCCAACACCATCGCCCAGGCGCCCTGCACCACTGTGTTCAGCGTCAACCCGTGGTCACGGGCCAGCTGCGTCAGCCCGGTGGAGAGCTCCGGCGTGACGTGGGCGACGCGGTACTCGTACCCCGTCCCGGTGGCCGTCCTCGCGATCGACGCGTCCGCGTCGAGACCGGCCAACTCCGCCCGCCAAGCCGCGCGCGCCGCGTCCTTGTCCTGCCGGTCCAGCCAGGCCAGGTAGTCCCGGTACGACGCCGCGCCGATCCGCTCCGGGAGCCGGCCGCCGGCCGCGTACGCCTCGGCCACCTCGTTGAGGATGACCGACACCGACCAGCCGTCGGTCAGGATGTGGTGGTGGACGACCAGCAGACGGTGCCGGTCCTCGCCGATCCGGACCAGCAGCAGCCGGAACAGCGGGCCCGCGGCCAGGTCGAAGCGCTCTTCCTGTTCCCGCCGGGCGAGGGCCTCGACGGCCGCCTCGGCGTCGGCCACGCCCGTGAGGTCGACCTCCCGCCAGGGCAGGACGACGTGTCCGGCGACGGCCTGGACCGTCCTGCCCGACGCGAGCCGTACGAAGCCCACCCGCAGCTCGGCGTGCCGGGCGAAGACCGCCTCCCACGCGGCCCGCAGCAGGGCCACGTCCAGCGGCCCGTTCAACTCCAGGGTCCACTGCGCCTGGTAGATGTCAGGGCCCTCTTCATCGAGGGTCGATTGGAAGAGCAGCCCCTCCTGGAGCGGGGCGAGCGGCCAGGCCTCCTCGGCACCCGGTGCGGCGAGCGCCAGCTCGCTCTCCTCCTCCGCGGTGAGAGCGGTCAGCGGACGGGCGTCCGGGGCGTCGGTGGGTACGGGACGCGCCCCGGCCGCCAACCGTGCGGGGGTCCTCTCCTCGAAGATCTGGGAGGGCGTCACCAGCAGACCGGCCGTGGACGCGCGGGCGGCCAGCCGCATCGCGGAGATCGAGTCGCCGCCCAGGGCGAAGAAGTCCTCGTCCACACCGACCCGGTCCAGGCCGAACAGCTCGCCGAACAGTCCGCTCAGGACGCGCTCCGCCTCGGTGGCGGGTTCGCGGCCCCCGGCGTTCCCCGCGAAGACGGGCGCGGGCAGCGCCGCCCGGTCCACCTTGCCGTTGCCGGTGAGCGGAAGCCGCTCCAGCGTGATCACGGCAGCCGGGACCATGTACTCCGGAACCACCGCCCCGAGGCGCTCACGCAGGACGACGGGATCCGCGTCCGTCACCGCGTAGCCGATCAGGCGGCCGTCGACCGCCACCACGACGGCCTCGTGGACCTCCGGCTGGGCGGTCAGCGCGGCCTCGATCTCACCCGGCTCGATCCGGAACCCGCGGATCTTCACCTGGTCGTCGGCCCGACCCGCGAACAGCAGTTCGCCGTCGGCGTTCCACCGGGCGAGATCCCCTGTCCGGTACATCCGGCCGCCGGGTACGGACGGATCCGCCACGAACCGCTCCGCGGTCAGCGCAGCCCGGTTCAGGTAGCCGTCCGCGAGGCCGGCGCCGGAGAGGTAGAGGTCGCCGACCGTACCCGGTGGCACGGGCAGCAGCGAGGCATCGAGCACCTGAGCCGTGCGGCCCGGCAGCGGACGGCCGATCGGCAGCCGGGCACCCAGCGCATCGCCCGGCCGGAGCAGGTGCCAGGTCGCGCACAGCGTCGTCTCGGTAGGACCGTACAGGTGCCGGATCCGCGCTCGGGGGATCGCCCTTCGCACCTTCTCCACCGCGGGTGCGGGCACCACGTCGCCGCCCGTGAGCACCTCGTGGAGGCCGGCGAAGGACTCCGGAGACTCCTCCGCCAGCGCGCGGAAGCTCCCCGCGGTCAGGTGCACCTTCGTCACGCCGGCGGCGACCGCCTCCCGCAGACGCCGGGCGTCCACCGCGCCCGGCTCGGCGATCACCACGCGGGCGCCCGAGGCGAGCGGTACCCAGATCTCGAAGAGGGACGCGTCGAAGGCGTGCGGCGCGTGCACGAGGATCGCGTCACCGGGGTCCACCGTCCAGCCGGGGTCGCCCACCAGCTCCGCGACGCTCCGGTGCGGGACGGCCACGCCCTTGGGGACCCCCGTCGACCCGGAGGTGTACATCACGTACGCCAGGTCCCCCGGACGCACCGGGAGAGTCGGCGCCTCGCCCGGACCCTCGTCCGTGACGACGATCGACTCGACCCCCTGCGGAACGCCGTCGCCCGCCACGGCCGAACACGCCACCAGGGACGCCCCCGAGTCCGCGACCATGAACGCCACCCGCCGCGCGGGATAGGCGACATCCACCGGCACGTACGCCGCTCCCGCCTTCCACACGGCGAGCAGCGTCACCACCAGGTCTGCGGAGCGTTCCATCAGGACCGCCACCCGGTCGCCGCGGCGGACGCCCCGACCGGTCAGCCGCCCGGCCAGCCGGCCCGAGAGCTCGTCCAGCCGCCGGTAGGTCAGCGTCCGGTCCCCATCGACCACGGCCACCGCGTCGGGCGTCCGCTCCGCCTGGCGGGCGAACAGCTCCGGCACCGTCGGCGCGGCCAGCGCTGCGGAGTTCATCGTCCCCCTTCCGCGACCATCTGGTGGGCCGGCCCGGCCCCGTCGGCTTCGGGCGCGGCTTCGGCGCCGCCCGACTTGGCGAACTGCGTGTGATAGAGCTCTGCGTAGAGCCCGGCCTCGGCGAGCAGTTCCTCGTGCGTCCCGCGCTCCCGGACGCCTCCGTCGTCGATCACGACGATCTGATCGGCCTCACGGATCGTGGACAACCGGTGGGCGATCACCAGGGAGGTGCGGTCGCGCAGCGCGGTCCTGAGCGCCCGCTGGACGGCGGCCTCCGACTCGGGGTCCAGGTGAGCGGTCGCCTCGTCGAGCACGACGACCGAGGGCGCCTTCAGGAGCAGCCGCGCGATGGCCAGCCGCTGCTTCTCGCCGCCCGACAGCCGGTAGCCGCGGTCCCCCGCGACGGTGTCGAGCCCTCTCGGGAGGGACTCGATCAAGTCCCAGATCTGGGCTCCCTTGCACGCCTCGACCAACTCCTCCTCGGTGGCGGTCGGACGGGCGTAGCGAAGGTTCTCCCGGATCGTGTCGTGGAAGAGGTAGGTGTCCTGGCTGACCACGCCAACCGCCTCGCGCAGCGAGTCGGTGGAGAGGTCCCGAAGGTCGTGTCCGCCGACCCGGACGGTGCCGGCGGTCGGGTCGTACAGCCGGGACACCAGGTGGGTGAGCGTGCTCTTCCCCCCGCCGGACGGGCCGACGAGTGCGGTGAGGGTTCCGGCCGGCGCCCGCAGGTTCACGTGGCGCAGGACCTCCGGCGACGTCTCCCCTCGGTCCCCTCCACCGCGCACGTTCTGCTCCAGCGACGGCAGCGAGACCTCGTCGGCACCCGGGTAGCGGAACGACACGTCCTCGAACTCGATCTCCGGGGCCGTGTTCCGCATGAGCGTGACGGCGTCGGGCCGTTCCTCGATCAGCGGCTTCAGGTCGAAGAGCTCGAAGATCCGGTCGAAGCACACCAGGACGACCAGCGCGTTCGCCTGCATCCCGGACAACTGGGTGATCGGCCCGAACAGCCGCCCGAGCAGGGCGGCGAGAGCGATCAGCGTGCCGAGCTGGAAGGTCCCGTCGAGCACGAGGCCGCCGCCGACCCCGTAGGTGAGCGCCGTGGCGAGCGCGGCGATCAGCAACATGACGACGAAGGCCATCCGGCCGTAGACCACGACGCTCACACCGATCGCGCGCAGCCTCGCCGACCGGTCCTCGTACTCGGCCATCTCCTCGTCCGGACGGCCGAAGAGCTTGGAGAGCATCGCCCCCTGGGCGTTGAACCGCTCCTGGAGGAGGCCGGCCAGGCCGGCGTTCACCTCCATCGACTGCCGGGTGTACCGCTGCGTCAGCCGCCCCACGTACACCCAGGGAACGACGAACAGCGGGATCATCACCAGCGTGATGACGGCGACGAGCCACGACAGGTAGAACAACTCGGCCGTCACCAGGACGACCCCGATCACGCTGGGGAGCGCCATCAGCAGCTGGCTGAACGCCTGCTGCGTCATGATCAGGTCCGTGTGGAGCCGTCCGACCAGCACACCGGTCTGGGTGCGGGTGAAGAACGCGACCGGCAGCCGCTGGACGTGCTCGATCGACTGGATCCGGACGTCGTAGCTGACCCCCTGCCCGATCGACCCGGCGAGGTAGGCGAGCACCAGCTGCAGCAGCGCGTCGAGGACGGCGAGCCCCGCGGTGAGGCAGGCCAGCATGGTGACGGTTCCGGAGTCGCCCTTGAGGATCCCGTCGTCGACGATCTGCTTCAGCAGCAGTGGAGTCGCCACCACGATGAGCGCCTCCAGGACGGCGCCGATTCCGAAGAGCACGATTTTGCCGGTGTACGGGCGAAAATAGGCCAGCACCCTGCGTGGCGTTTCAGGGCGGAGCTTGGCCGGCTCGGGATCGTCGCCTCCGCCGGCCCTTTGCGCCCCCCTGCTGGACGGCATCATGACCATCCGGACATCCCCTCTCCGACGACACCGTAGTCCGCGGGTCCAATGGTGCTGATCGGACTCGCTGTCCACGAGTCGCCGTCCACGGCCCGGTGTCCAAGCGGCCGTTCCGACACTTGGACGCTTTGGATGCGGCACCTGATTCCGATCCCGGAAATCGCCCGGTATCGCGAAATGAACCGGCGGGGAAATGCGGGGAGCGGAAAACGGAAGGACTCACCGGCCGAATGCCGGTGAGTCCTTTAGTCCTTGAGCCCTTGAGTCGGTGCTACGTGACCGGTTTCGCGGGCCGGGCCGGCGAAGGAGCGGGCGGCAGCCGCACCGTGAGGTGGAGGCCGCCTCCGGGGCGCGGGGCGATGGTGAGGGTTCCGTCATGCGCTTCGACGATGCTCTTGACGATGGCCAGGCCCAGGCCGACGCCCGCGTGGTCGTGGCGGATGCGTTCGGTGCCGCGCTGGAAGGGCTCGGTGAGAGTCGAGACCAGCTGTGACGAGAGGACCGCACCGGTGTTCTCGACGGTGAGCGTCACGCTTCCGGGATGGTTGCCGGTCGTCACCCACACGGTGCCCCGACCGGGCAGGTTGTGGACGATCGCGTTGTGGATGAGATTGACTGCCATCTGCAGCAGGAGCGCGCGGGAGCCGATGGTCGGGGTGATGTCGCCCGAGGCCTCGATGGTCACGCCGTGTCTCTCGGCCATGGGAAGCAGCGTCTCGACGGCCTCCTCGACGTTCAGGGACAGGTCGACGGGCTCCCGGGTGAAGGACCGCTGGTCGGCACGGCTGAGCAGCAGCAACGCCTCGGTGAGGTCGATCGCCCTGGAGTTGACGGTGTCGAGGCGTCGGAACAGCTCGCCCGAGTCCCGTGCCGGGTCGTTGATTGCCACTTCGAGCAGGGCCCTCGTGATCGCCAGCGGGGTGCGCAGCTCGTGGGAGGCGTTGGCCGCGAACCTCCGCTGCTCGGCGACGTGCGCTTCGAGGCGCGCGAGCATGGTGTCGAAGGCGTCGGCCAGCTCGCGGAACTCGTCGTCGCGGCCTTCCAGTTCGATCCGGTGGGAGAGCGACCCGTTCGCGGCCATGGAGGTGGCGTCGGTGATCCGGCTCAGTGGGGCGAGCATGCGGCCGGCAAGCAGCCAGCCTCCCAGCAGGCCGAACACCAGCAGGAGCGCCAGCACTACGGCCGACGCCGGGGCATAGACGTGCAGCACGATGGTGCGGATGGGCACGAGCCCGTTGGGGCTGCTCGCCGCACTGGGCAGGCCGCGCAGCAGATACACCCACACCGTGGCCAGCATCAGCACGCCCGCGAGCATGACGAATCCCGCATAACTGAGGGCGAATTTCAGACGGACGCTCAAGCCTGGTGTTCTAGGCGCCCGCATTTCCCTCCCGCCTGATGTCCTCCTGGGTGGTGATGCGGTATCCGACGCCGGGCACCGTGGCGATGATCTGAGGCTCACCGAGGCGTTTGCGCAGAGTCGAGACCGTGATGCGCACGGCGTTGGTGAACGAGTCGGCATTCTCGTCCCAGGCCCGCTCCAACAATTCCTCCGCGCTGACGACGCCCCCCTCGGCGGCGACGAGCACGTCGAGCACGGCGAATTGTTTACGGGTGAGTGCGATGTAGCGGTCGTTGCGGTAGACCTCGCGACGGAAAGGGTCCAGCCGCAGGCCCGCGATCTCCCGCACCGGCGGTCTGATGTACGCGCGCCTGCGGTCGAGCGCCCTGAGCCTGAGGACCAGTTCACGCATCTTGAACGGCTTGGTGAGGTAGTCGTCGGCACCGAGCCCGAACCCGGAAGCCATGTCGTCGATCCGGTCGGCGGCGGTGAGCATGAGGATGGGCATGCCCGTTCCCGCCGCGACGATCCGTGCGGCGACCTCGTCGCCGGAGGGACCGGGGATGTCGCGGTCGAGGACCGCCATGTCATAGGTGTTGACGCCCAGCAACTCCAAGGCGGTGTCGCCGTCACCGGCGATGTCCGCCGCAATCGCCTCCAGGCGCAGCCCGTCACGGATGGCCTCTGCCATGTACAGTTCGTCCTCGACGATCAAGACACGCATGTACCAATGCTACGGGCCGGGACCTGTCGTCGGGTTATCCGAACTCGGGCCCCGCCGACCCACGGGGTGGCCCCGGGCAGCTCCGTCGCAGACCTGCCGGCGGACGTGCACGAGGTCCACCAACGGCAGCGGCTGCTGTACGAGCTGCCGATCCGGGAGGAGCCGGTGGACCCGGTCGACGCCGCCGACCTCGTGGTGCCGTCCTGCTGCTACCCGCACTGCGCCGACCACCCGGGGTCGATTGCCCGCCACGCCGTGCTGTTCTCGCGCGCCGCGGCCTGCGGCCGATGGTCAGGGCAGGCCCTCGACAGCGGTCGCCTCCGGCAGCAACCTCGTGGCGGGTTCGTGCGGCACCATGCACGGTCGGTCACCGGCATCGGGCCCAGAACCGGGCCCGCCGCGAGCGCCCCGCCCCGCAGGAGGCGGGCGAGCACCGCCGACGCGCTGTGCCGGACCAGTACGTTCCGTTTGCCCGGGCGGTTCACCCGGTCGGATACTCGTGCGCAGGACCACCCGCACACGCGGCCACTCACGCACGGGGCGCCACCCGGCACGGCGGAGGGAGCCGGTCATGGCATCCAGGGGCTGGCAGTTCTGGGTGGACCGGGGCGGGACCTTCACCGACGTGGTCGCGCTGGCCCCGGACGGCCGCCTGCTGACCCACAAGCTCCTCTCGCACGACCCGGCCCGCTACCGCGATCCCGCCGTGGCGGGGATCCGGGCCCTGCTGCCGCCCGACGCGGACCTCGGAACGGACATCGACTCGGTCCGGATGGGCACCACGGTGGCCACCAACGCCCTGCTGGAGCGCACCGGCGAGCCGACCGTCCTGGTCGTCACCCGCGGGTTCGCGGACGCGCTGCGGATCGGCTACCAGAACCGGCCGCAGATCTTCGCCCGCGAGATCGTGCTGCCCGAGCCGCTGTACGCACGGGTGGTCGAGGTGGACGAACGGGTCACCGCCGACGGCGCGGTGCTGCGCCCGCCCGACCTCGACCGGCTCGCCGCGGAGCTGCGCGGCTGCCTGCGCGACGGCATCCGCTCCGCCGCCGTGGTCTGCCTGCACAGCTACCTGCACCCCGCGCACGAGCGCGAGATCGGACGGCTCGCCGAGCGACTCGGGTTCGAACAGGTGTCGTTGTCCAGCGAGGCGAGCCCGCTGATGAAGCTGGTGCCGCGCGGGGACACCGCCGTGGTCGACGCCTATCTCAATCCCGGCCTGCGCCGTTACGTGCGGCAGGTCTCGGACGAACTGGCCGGCGTCCGGCTGATGTTCATGCAGTCCAACGGCGGACTGGCCGAAGCCGGCCACTTCCGGGGCAAGGACGCGATCCTCTCCGGCCCGGCCGGCGGCATCGTCGGCATGGTGCGGATGTCAGGACTCGCCGGCTACGACCGGGTGATCGGCTTCGACATGGGCGGCACCTCCACGGACGTGTCGCACTTCGCGGGCGAGTACGAGCGGGTGGTGACCACCCGGGTCGCCGGGGTGCGGCTGCGGGCGCCGATGCTCGCGATCCACACCGTCGCGGCGGGCGGCGGCTCGGTGCTGCGCTTCGACGGGGAACGCCTGCGAGTCGGGCCGGACTCGGCCGGCGCGGACCCCGGACCGGCCTGCTACCGGGGCGGCGGACCGCTGACCGTCACCGACGCCAACCTGCTGCTCGGCCGGATCCAGGCCGAGCACTTCCCGCACGTCTTCGGCCCGGACGGCGACCAGCCGCTCGACGGGGAACTGGCGAGCCGTCGGTTCGTCGAACTGGCCCGGGAGATCGGCGGACGTTCGGCGGAGGAGACGGCCGAAGGCTTCCTGCGGATCGCGGTCGGCAACATCGCCAACGCGATCAAGCGCATCTCCGTCCAGCGGGGCCACGACGTCACCCGCTACGCCCTGACCACCTTCGGCGGCGCGGGCGGCCAGGTCGCCTGCCCGGTGGCCGAGGCACTGGGCATCCGTACCGTCCTGGTCCCGCCGATGGCCGGCGTGCTGTCCGCGCTCGGCATCGGCCTGGCCGACACCACCGTCCTGCGCGAGCACGCCGTGGAACGGCCGCTGGCGGACGAGGAGATGGCCGCCGTACGGGAGCAGGCCGAGGAGCTGGCGGCGGCGGCCACCGAGCAGCTGCTCGACCAGGGCGTGCCGGAGGAACGGATCCGGCTGGCCTACCGGGCCCGGCTGCGCTACCAGGGCACCGACACCACGATCGGCGTCCCGCTCGGAGAACCGGCGGACATGCGGGCCGAGTTCGAGGAGCGGCACCGCGCCACCTACTCCTTCCTGATGGACCGCCCGCTCGTGATCGAAGCCCTGGCCGTCGAGGGCACCGGTCTCACCGAACAGCCGGAGCTCGGCACCCTCTCCGCCGAACCCGCGACTGCGGCCGAGCCCACCACCGTGTCGCTGTACACCCGCGGCAGCTGGCACCAAGTCCCGCTGCTGGAACGAGAATCGATGCGACCGGGGTCCACCGTGACCGGCCCGGCCGTGATCGCCGAGGCCAACGCCACCACCATCGTGGACGACGGCTGGAAGGCCACGGTCGCCCCAGCCGGGCACCTGCTGGTCGAACAGGTGCGGGCCCCCGCCGAGGCGGCCGTCACCACCGCCGCCGACCCCGTCCTGCTGGAGGTCTTCAACAACCTCTTCATGGCGATCGCCCAGCAGATGGGCGCCCGGCTGGAGTCCACCGCCCAGTCGGTCAACATCAAGGAGCGGCTGGACTTCTCCTGCGCACTCTTCGACCCGGACGGCAACCTGGTCGCCAACGCCCCGCACATCCCGGTCCACCTGGGTTCGATGGGCACCACCGTCAAGGAGGTGCTCCGCCGCCGCGGCCCCGGGCTGCGCCCGGGTGACACCTACGCGGTCAACGACCCGTACCACGGCGGCACCCACCTGCCCGACATCACCGTGGTGACCCCGGTCTTCGACCAGGCCGGGGTGAAGGTGCTGTTCTTCGTCGCCTCCCGCGGCCACCACGCCGAGATCGGCGGCATCACCCCCGGCTCGATGCCCGCCGACAGCCGCCGGATCGAGGAGGAGGGCGTGCTCTTCGACGACTGGCCACTGGTGGCGGACGGACGGCTCCGCGAGGCCGAGACCCTGCGTCTGCTCACCGGGGCGCCGTACCCGTCTCGCGACCCGGACACCAACCTCGCCGACCTGCGCGCCCAGATCGCCGCCAACCGCAAGGGAGTCGACGAGGTCGACGCGATGATCGACCACTTCGGCCTGGACGTCGTCCAGGCCTACATGCGGCACGTCCAGGACAACGCCGAGCAGGCCGTGCGCAGCGCCATCGACGGCCTCGCCGACGGCTCCTACCGCTACGAGACCGACTCCGGCGCCGTGATCGCCGTCGCCGTACGCGTGGACCACCGCGACCGCAGCGCCACCATCGACTTCACCGGCACCTCGCCCCAGCTCGCCGGCAACCTCAACGCCCCCTCCGCCGTGGTCACCGCAGCCGTCCTGTACGTCTTCCGCACTCTGGTCGCCGACGACATCCCGCTCAACGACGGCTGCCTGCGCCCGCTGCGGATCGTCGTACCGCCCGGCTCGATGCTCGACCCGGAGTACCCGGCCGCCGTCGCCGCCGGGAACGTCGAGACCTCCCAGGCCATCACCGGCGCGCTCTACGCCGCGCTCGGCGTGCAGGCCGAGGGCTCCGGCACGATGAACAACCTCAGCTTCGGCAACGCCGACCACCAGTACTACGAGACCATCGCCTCCGGCTCCGGCGCCGGCCCCGGCTTCCACGGCGCCGATGTCGTCCAGACCCACATGACCAACTCCCGCCTGACCGACCCCGAAGTCCTGGAATGGCGCCTGCCCGTCCTGGTCGAGGAGTTCGCCGTCCGCCCCAGCAGCGGCGGCAACGGCCGATGGCACGGCGGCAACGGCGCGCTGCGCCGGCTGCGCTTCCGCGAACCGATGACCGTCAGCCTGCTCTCCGGCCACCGCCGCGTCCCCCCGTACGGCCTGGCCGGCGGCTCCCCCGGGGCCCTCGGCGCCAACCGGGTCCTGCGTCACGACGGCACCGTCGAGGACCTGCCCGGCTGCGGCAGCGCCCGACTCGAGGCCGGCGACGCCCTGGAGATCCGCACCCCTGGCGGCGGCGGATACGGACGCGGGGTGCCGCGGTGATCGCGCTCGGCGCCGCCGCCCACCGGAACGTCGGCCCGGTCGGCGGCAAGAACGCCTCACCGGGTGAGCCGACGGGCGACCCGGCGGGCCGCGGCATTCAACTGCGCGTTCTGAGCAGTTGAATGCCGCCGGGCAACGCCACTTACCTGTACCTGGCATCGCACCGCAGCCCTGGAGGACTCCGTGAATGCATCCACCCCGCCGTACACCCGGCGCATCGGGCCGGATGATTGGACGTACGTCGGCATGGGCATCCCGAATGTCTGCCAGCACGTGTACGAAGGTGACGGAGACCTGACCGTCGAGGCTCTGGCCGCAGCCGTGGAGAAGGCCGGTGACGCCTGCCCCGGGACGCGCCTGCGACGGAGGAAGCGGGCCTGGGTCGACGGCGGCGTCGCCCCGGAGGTGCGCGTGGTGAACCTCGAACCGGGACAGGACCTGCTGGCCCACCCCGCCCTGCAGACGACGCTCAACGACGGCGGAGCGACCTGCGAGGTCCTGTTCGTGCCCGGTGAGGCCGCCCCCGGTGAGGCCGCCGCCGGAGCTGCCGCTGGAGCTGCCGGTGGAGCTGCCGGGGAGGGCGCCGACGGTCCCGGGAGAACAGGCCGGCCGCTGCGGCTGGTCTTCCGGGGCTTCCACGGGATCACCGACGCGCGCGGCATGCTGGTGTGGGCGGCCAACGTCTTCCAGGCGCTGCGCGGCGAGGAGCCGCAGGGCGCGACCTCCACCCTCAACACCGGCGAGTTCTTGCAGCACCTGGTGCCCCAGGGCCTGCCGCCCATCCAGCAGGGCGTGGGCAAGCCGGAGTGGACCACGCCGATGGCGCCGGCCCCCCGGGGGCCTCGGTACGGTCACGTCTGGCGCAGGCGGACGGTCGACGGCGTCCACCCCGCGGTGACCGCCAAGGTGATCGCCGCCGTCGCCGCGATGACGCCGGACGAGCCCGTGTCGCGCCACTTCGTCCCCGTCGATCTGCGCCGCCACCAGCCGGATCTGCGCTCCACGGGCTGGTTGTCGCTCTCCGTGTACCTCGACGTCGAGCCGGGCACCGGCTGGGAACAGGTGCACCGGGAGCTGCTGACCGCGCTGGCCGAGCGCCGGGAGTTCACGCTGCGCCCCGCCCCGTGGCTGCTGAGGATGCCGCTCCCGGTGATCCGCTTCTTCGGCGACAGCATGGAGGACACCGCGCGGCGCAAGCAGCGCTACATGGGCGCCGCGTTCGTCGCCAGCATGGGCTCGGTCGACCTGGCGGAGTACAGCGCGCGGTCGTTCCGGGCTTCGACGGTGTACATCCTGGGCAGTGTGGGCCCCTCGGCTCCCCCCGGCATCGACGTCGTCGAGAGCGGCGGCCGCACCGAGATCGTGATCGCCTGGCGCGACGTGCCGGGCGCGGCCGAGCGGATGGACGCCGTGCTGGACGCGATCGCGGAGGCCTTGTCGCCGCGGGCCGACCGGGAGCAGGCCGCCAACCGCACCGATCGGCAGCCCGCGTCGTCGCGTTCGCTGCTGCGGATGTTCCGCGACCAGGTCGAGCTCACTCCCGACGCGATCGCCCTGACGGGCCATCAAGGTGACGTCAGCTACCGCCAGTTGAGTCTGCGCGCGGACGCGGTGGCGAATGCGCTGCGGGCCCGGGGCGTGGGCCGCGGTGAGGTGGTCGGTCTGCTGGCGGAGCGGACGCCGGGCGCGATCGCCGGGATCTGGGGGATCCTGCGCGCCGGGGCGGCCTACCTGCCGCTCGACACACAGCACCCGGACGCGCGGCTGGCCGACCTGCTGGGCGACTCGGGTGCCCGCTACTGCCTGGTGGAGGCGTCGCAGCGGACCCGGGAGCACACACCGGACGGGTGCGAGCCGCTCGGCCTGGACGACCTGGCGGCGGCCACGGCCGCGCCCGCCCGCGAGCCGGACGCCGACCCGCGCCCCGACGACCTGGCCTATGTGCTGTACACCTCGGGTTCCACCGGACGCCCCAAGGGCGTCCAGGTCGAACACGGCGCGCTGCTCAACTACCTGCACTGGGGCGCCGAGGAGTTCGGGGTCGACGCGAGCACCCGGCTCCCACTGCTGACCTCGCTGTCGTTCGACGTGTCCGGCACCTCGATCTTCCTGCCGCTGATCACCGGCGGGACCGTGGTCCTGGTCCAGGACCAGCCCACCCATCTGACGCTGCGCCGGATGCTGGAGGACTCCGGCGCCACCATGCTCAACCTCACCCCCTCGCACCTGGAGCTGATCGGCCGCCTGGACATCGCGCCGCGCGGGTTCCGCAGCATCGTCGTGGTCGGCGAGCAGTTGCGGACCGAGGTCGCCGCGCGCGCCCAGGAGATGTTCGGCCCGGACTGCCGGATCATCAACGAGTACGGCCCGACCGAGGCCACCATCGGCTGCACGGCCCACACCTTCGACCCGGTGGCGGACACCGGCCGCGCCGCGGTCCCGATCGGTGTCCCGGCCCACAACACCCGGGTCCACCTGCTCGATCCCCACCGCCGGTTCGTGCCGAACGGCGAGGTGGGCGAGATGTACCTGGCCGGGGTCCAACTGGCCCGCGGCTACCTGGGCCGGCCCGACCTGGACGCCGAGCGGTTCCCCACGCTGGCCGACGGCACCCGGGTGTACCGGACCGGGGACCTGGCCCGGCGGCTTCCCGACGGCACGCTGGAGTTCCTGGGCCGCATCGACGACCAGGTCAAGGTCCGCGGCCACCGCGTCGAGCCCGCGGAGGTGGCCGGCGCCCTCGAGGAGCACCCCCGGGTGGATCGCGCCGTCGTCGTGGCCCGCAGCCGTGCGGACGGCTCCGGCAAGGCGCTCTACGGCTACGTCCTGGTGAACGCCGAGGTGAGCGCCGAGGAGCTGCAGGCCCATGCCGCCCGGCGGCTGCCCGCCTACATGGTCCCGGCCGCGATCCTCTTGGTGGCGGAGATCCCCTACAGCGTGGCCGGCAAGGTGGATGCGCGCGCCCTTCCCGACCCCTTCGCGGACCGGACGCCCGCCGGCTCGGCCGCCTTCCCCGGGTCGGCTGCCCCGGCCGCCGCGGCGGCCGCCGCCGTCGATCCCGACCGGGACGCGATCGAGTCCCGGGTCGCGCTGATCTGGTCGGACGTCCTCGGGGTCGACCAGGCCCGGATCGACGCCCGCAGCGACTTCCTCCAGCTCGGCGGCGACTCGCTCTCCGTGCTGACCATGCTGGCCGGTGTCTGCCGGGAGGTCCTGCCGCCGCGGACGGAGACCGAGTTCATGTCCCAACTCGGCCGGTTCATCGCCGACCCCACGCTCGACACCGTCTCGGCGATCGCCCGAGAGGTGTCCCGGGTACCGGGCGGACAGTTGCAGCAGGTGTAGCCGAACGGCGTCCGCTTCGGGTCGCTGACGGCGGGCCGGAGCGGGCGGGTGATCAGGCGACCGGGTCGTGGCTGCGCGTGCGGTCGGACCACCTCACGACGAGCGGAACGGCCTGGCCGGCGACCAGGAACAGCGCTCCCATGGCCAGCCAGCCCGGCTCACCCCAGCCGAGGCACACCAGGCCGAGCACCGGCGGGCCGATCGCGTTGGACAGGCCCTGGCCGATCGCGAACAGGCCCGAGTACTGGCCCTGCGCGTGCTCGGGGGCCAGCCCGAAGGACAACTCGAACGAGGCTGCGGTGTACCACAGTTCGGCCACGGTGAGGGCCACGACGCCGAGCACGACGACGACCAGGGCGACCCATCCGGGCACACCCCCCGCCGCGGCGATGAGGCCGGTGGAGAGGAGCAGCGCGGCCCCCGCGCGGCGCGCGGTGCGGCCGGCCGACGCGTTGTCGCGGACGCCACGGCTGACCCGCACCTGGAGGCAGACCACGAGGGCGGTGTTGACCGCCACGCTCGCGCCGACGAACCACCGCGGCGCCTCGGTGTGCCCGATGATCCACAACGGCAGGGCGAAGATCAGCACCTGGTTCTGGATGGACATGATGCCGTCCAGGACGGTGAGCGCGACGTACGGCTTGTCCTTCAGCGCCGGCCAACGGCTGCCGCCCGGCGGGGCGGCCACCGGCGGCACGGACGGAACGAGGGAGGAGGCCGCCGCGGAGAGCAGGAACGCGGCGGCGGTGCCGAGGATCAGGCACACGTACGCGGTCCTGGTGTCCAGCTGGACGACGACGCCGGCCGCGAGGGCTCCGGCACCGACGGCGATGTTGTTGAGGGCCCGCAGGTACGAGCGGTAGCGGGTGGGGTTCGGGGCGCCCAGGGCGCGGGTCAGCGGGCCGCGCGCGGCGGTGCCGGCCGAGACGGCCAGCTCGGCCACGCACAGGCAGGCGATCAGCGCGGGGAAGGACCGCACGAACACGAGCCCCGCCACGGCGAGGGCCTGCACGAAGAGCGTGACCCGGAAGACGTCGCGCGGACCGTACCGGTCGGCCAGGTAGCCCACCGGGATGCCGGCGGCGAGTCCGATCAGGGCCGCAGCGCCCAGGGCGAATCCGACCTGGGCCACCGGCAGGCCCACCGAGCGGGTGAAGAACAGCGCGGCCCCGGCGATGAAGAGGCCCTTGCCGATCTGGTTGACGAAGGTCGCGGCGGCGAAGGCGCGTTTGGCGCCCGTTTCGGGGAGGAGGCCGCGGGCCACCAGCCAGGCCGATAACCCTCGTTCGGCATCCGTCCCGGCCGCCGGCTCGGTCCGTCCGCCCGGCGGGCGGTGCTGGCTGGTGGTGTCCACCTGACTGTCCTCCGACTCCTGGTTGGCTGTGCTCGGGTGCCCGTCAGGCGAGCTTGTGGCGGGCACCGCCCTCGATGTGGATCGTCTCGCCGGAGATGAAGCCCGCGCGGAGGAGCCACATCACCAGGTCGACGACGTCGTCGGTCTCGCCGTGCCGTCCGACCAGGGTCCCAGCCGCGCTCTTGCTCAACAAGGCGGCCTTCTTGTCGCCGAGTCGGTCCCACGCACCCGAGTCCACGACACCGGGCGAGACCGCGTTGACCCGGACCGGCGCCAGATCCGCCGCCAGGTGGCGCGCGGCGTACTCGAGCGCGCCGTTCGTGATCCCCTTGACCAGCGATCCCGGCCCGGGGCGCCAGCCGACGACTCCGGAGAACAGCACCAGCGACCCGGTCGGCCGGAGCACCGGCGCGAAGTGCTTGGCGACCAGCATCGGGCCGACCACCTTCGCCGTGAACGCGGCCAGCAGCTTGTCGCGGTCCAGCTCGGTCGCGCGGACGTCGTGCGGCGCCGAACCGGTGGTCACGATGTGGTCGACCCCGTCGTTCAGCCGTTCCGCCGCGGCCGCGATCGTCGACTCGTCCTGCAGGTCGACCCGCACCGCCGTGGCACCGATCTCGCTCGCCAGCGCTTCGGCCGCGGCCAGGTCGCGGGCACCGACGACCACGTCGTACCCGTCCTTCTTCGCCCGCCGTGCGATGGCCGCGCCGAGCGCCCGTGCACCGCCGATGACCAGGATCCGCTCCATCGAGCTCACTCCCTCTCCTAGGATCGGGTGCAAGGGTATGGATTTGATACCGGTATCTTCAACGAAACTGGGGGCAGCCATGGGCAAGGCCTACAACGTGATGGCAGCGACCTGCCCGAGCCGCACGGTGCTGCACCGCATCGGTGCCCGCTGGACCGTGTTCGTCGTCAACGCCCTCGAGGGCGGGCCCCGCCGCTTCAGCGAACTGAAGGCACACATCCAGGACATCACCCCGAAGGCCCTGACCGAGACACTGCGCTCCCTGGAGGCCGACGGCCTGATCAGCCGCCACGAGTACGACGAGAATCCGCCCCGCGTCGAGTACGCCCTCACCCCGCTGGGCCGCTCGCTGCTCGTCCCGCTCCGTGCCGTACGGCGCTGGGCCGAGGAACACGTCCCGGACATCGAGGCGGCCCGGGCCCGCCGGGCGCTCCTCTGACCCGCTCCTCCGGCCCGCTCCTCCGACTATCCCTCAGGCGGACCGGTCGGCCGGACCCTCCGTCACGACCACTGCGGAGCCGCCGAGTTCGACGTGCAGGTCCGGCCCCGCCGCGGCGGTGATGGTGGCCGGGCTGCCGAGCGCGTCGCCCATGTCGACGGCGATCCGGTGGGTGCCCCGGCCGGCCAGGTGGGCGGCGAGACAGGCCGTGCTGTTGGCGTTGGCGAGGTCCTCCGGAACACCGATCGACGGCGCGAACATCCGGGCCCCGAGCGCGCCCTCGGGCGAGGGCTCCGAGTGGACGTACACACCGAGCAGGCCGAACCGGTCGCAGGCCGCCCTGAGGCGGTCGAGGTCCGGGCGCAGCGCGGCGAGCGCGGCCCGGGTGCGGACCGGCACCAGAACGCGTTCCCGGCCCACGCCGGCGATCCGGACGTCCGGTCCGACCTCGTCCGGCGCGAGACCGAGGGTCGGCAGGACGAGGGCGCGTTCCTCCTCGGTGGGCTCGCGCAGATCGACGGGGCCGGGGTCGAAGGCGGCGGTGATCAGCCCGCCGGCCCGCTCGGCCCGCCCGGCGAACTCGCGCCCGCCGGCGCGGAGGGTGGCGCGGTAGGGCCCGACGCCGCCGTGCCGCGCCGCGAGGAGGGCGAGGGCGGCGATCGTGCCGTGCCCGCAGGCGGGCAACTCCCCTTCCGCGGTGAAGAAGCGCAGTTCGGTGGCGTCACCGACGTGACGGACGTACACGGTGTGCGAGGTGCTCTGGGCGACCGCGATCCGGCGCCGCTCGTCGTCGCCCAGCGGGGCGCCGTCCGGGCCGCCCGGGCCGGCCGCGCCGTCCTCCAGGACGACGGCTGTCGGGCTGCCGCCCGCGCCGGCCCGCAGGCAGGCGCGGACGACCGCCACGTTCGGTGTGCTCATCGAACCGTCACTTCGCCTCCTCCAGCGTGGCGTACCCGGTGGTCGCCGCGTCCGCGGCCTGGTGGGCGCCCTCCTGGAGCTGGAAGAGCGAGCCGAAGGGGCGCTCCGCGAACGGCAGGCGCCATGCCCCCGCCTCCACCCGTGCCGTGTCGGACACCTTACCGCGCAGCAGTTTCACCCCGGCCTCGTTGTGGCCGGCGTGCGGGCCGAAGTGGATCGGGAAGGCGTCGGCCGCCCGGTAGGCCGGCAGGAAGGCGCGGCGGTACCGGTCGGAGCGGTTCGGGGAGGAGTAGTGCAGGAGCAGGGGGTGGATGAAGACCACGCTGCCCGCGGGCGCCTCGATCGGCACGGCGAGCGCCGGGTCGGGGGTGTCGCTCCCCACGACCTTGCCGCGGAAGAAGCCGTCGACGTAGTGGTCGGCGAGACCGCGCAGGTGCGAGCCGGGGACGGCCTGGAGGGCGGAGTTCTCGGTGGTGGTGTCGTCGAGGTAGATGAGGGCCGTCACCAGGTCGGTGTTGGTGTGGGGGTAGTAGGAGAAGTCCTGGTGCCAGTCCACGACGCTGCCCACCTGCGGGGCCTTGAGGTGGAGTTTGCTGTAGTGGAACAGGATGTCGGGGCCGATCAGCGCCTCGATGTGGTCGAGCAGTGCGGGGTGGGCGGCGGCCCGCTCGAACGCGGCGTGCTGCTTGGTGGGCGACCAGATCCGGCGGGCCATGCCGTTGTCGCCCGGCTCCACCTCGGCGACGGAGCTGATGTCGGAGACGTCGAGGATCTCGGTGATGGCGGTGTTGAGCTCGGCGACCTCGCTCTGGTCGAAGAGGCGCTCGACGACCGCGAAGCCGTTCGCGCGGTACTCCTTGACGAGTGCGGCCGTGTCGGGTGCGGACATGCGCGGGGTTCCTCTCTGCTGGGTGGCGGGGCGCGGTGGGGTGGAGCTCGTGCGGGTCCGCCCGGCGACGACCGCCCGGCGGACCCGCGATGGCTCAGGAGGCGCCATCGGTCTCCGGCGAGGTCACACCGCGGTCTTCTGGTGCTTGGCGACGGTGTCCTGGTAGATCTCCCGGAAGAACAGCGCGAGGATCTCCTGGACGTCGTCGATGTACTTGAAGACCTTCTGGAAGTCCTCCTCGCTGAAGATCAGCTGGTGGAGGATGTCCCACATCTCCTGGGAGTGGTCCTCGGTGGTGTCGACGTGCAGGTGGGCGGCCTGCCCCTTGACGCTCTCCTTGCCGAGCCGCTCCGTGAGGTTCTCCACGATGGCCGGCTGGAGCTTCACCTGGGTGTACTCCACCAGGTAGTTGGAGACGACCGGGGCGAGCACCCCCTCGTGCTCCAGGGCGTAGTAGAAGAAGCCCTCCAGGAGACGGGTCGACAGGTAGGGCTCGGTCGCCAGGATCTCCTCCTCGGTGATGCCGGCGGCCGCGGCGTCGCTGACGTACAGCCGGTCGTGGAGCATCTCGTCGGCCTGGTACTGCGCGTAGTCGCGGGCGGCCCTGGGCGCGATCTGGGCGATCTTGTAGATGGCCTTGGTCTGGCTCACCCGGGAGAGGCGGATCCGCCACACGTGCTCGATCAGGGTGCGGCGGTAGTACGCCTGGTGCAGGTCGGGCTCGGACAGGTGGGACGCGAAGGGGATGGTGGCCTTCCACTCCGCCATCTTCTTGTCCATGTAGCGGTCCAGCTCGGCCTTCTTCAGCCTGCTCTGCTCCTCGTTGTAGAGGGGCTTCGGGTAGGTGATCCCGGTGTTCTGCACGCGGTTCATCGCGTTCTCCTTCACAAGGGGGTTCGCGGGGGAACGTTGCCGATAAAAGGGTCAGCGGTAGCGGACGTGGAAGTGCTCGGTCGCGTGTCGGTCGAGGAAGGCGATCTCGGCGTCGAGGTCCTCGGCCGCCACGTCCCACAGGGCGTCCATCAGGCAGATCGCCCGGTCGGAGTCCTCGAGTCGGGTTCCCTCCGCCACGTGGACGCGCAGGATCCGGGGCGGACGGGTCGGCGGTTCGAAGCGGATCTCGTCGATGGTCCGCCCCTTCTCCCCGTACTTGCTGAGGAACAGGGTCGCCCGGGTGGGCGAGCCGGCCCGCAGGGCCTCCAACTGGGAGGCGCGGGCGAGCCGTTCATGGAAGGCGTCCCGTTCGCCGTCGGGCAGCAGCAGGGCTTCGATCCACAGGTCGAAGGAGGAGAGCCCGGTGACGGTCCGGACGCTGGGGTCGATGAGACTGCCGCCCATCCGGGTGTTGATCTCGATGATCTCCCAGCGCCTCTTCGCCTCCCAGTACTTGACCTCGATGTGGAGCGGGCCGGTAGTCAGCCCGTGCCCCGCCAGCGCGGCGAGGCAATCGGTGACGAAGTCGGCGCCTTCCAGGAGGAGTTCACGGTCGAGGCTGACCGGCGGGCTGACCGACATCCCCTCCAGGGTGGTCCGCTCCAGGCGCTCCACGCGGGCCTTCTCGTGGACGCACAGGTGGTGCACCCGGCCGTCGAGGACGAACGTCTCGAAGCTGAACTCCGGGCCCTCGACGTACTCCTCCACGAGGAAGTCGTACCGGTCCATGAAGATCGCCCGCATGGACTGGTCGGCGCGCATCTGCTCCTGGATCGCGGGCAGCTCGGCCAGGTCCTCGACGTTCTCCAGGAGGAAGGCCGCGAAGGACGCGGCACCGCGCACCGGCTTGACGAACCAGCGTGCGGCGGGGTCGAGTTCGGGGGTCACCCCGGGGGTGATCCGGTGGCCCCGGACCTCGCTCAGCCCCTCGGCGAAGAGGTGCCGGCGCAGTTCGAACTTGTCGAGGCACAACCGCAGCGCGGGCGCGGCGCAGTCGCGGGCGCCGAGTCGCTCGTTGAGCTCGGACATCAGGAGCCGGTAGCCCTCGAAGCTGGCGAAGGCGGCCTCGATGCGGTAGCCCCGGTCGGCGAACTCGCGGACGGCCTTCTCGACGTCGCCGGACTGCAGTTCAGGTTCCTCGGTGACCACCCAGTCCGCCAGGTGACGACTGCTCGCCTCCAGGACCTCCGGCGTCTTCGGCCGGGAGCTGACGGCCACCAGGGAGACGCCGACCCCGGCGACGGCCTCGGCGATCTGCTCCATGTACGACTTGCCCTGGTGCATGAGGAGCAGGACTGCTCTCTTCATCGGTGCATCTCCTCCGGATTCCGGGTCCGCCCTCAGCGCCGTCGGCCCGGCAGCTGGTCCTCCGTCTCGCGCTGGTGGGCGCGCAGGATGTCCACCAGCCGGCCGGCGCCGCCCGCGCGGAGCGGGTCGACGACGGGCAGTCCGGTCTCGGCCTCCAGCTTCTCGGCCTCGCGGCGGTAGTCCTCCGCCGAGAAGCCGACGCTGTTGACGCTGACCGCGGCGACCTTGGCGGGGCGCCCGCTGAAGGCGCTGAGCTCCTCGTTCATGCGGATGATCTCGGGGATGGGCGGGATGGGCGTCTCCCAGACCTTGGTGCGCTCGGCGCCGAGGCGGTGGCAGAAGACCAGGACGTGCGGCATGGAGCTGTGGAGGATGGTGAGGGCGACACCGCTGCCCTGGACGTGGTTGAGGGCGGCCTGGCCCTCGACGACGACCCATTCGTTGCCGACGGCGGCGTCCATGACGACCTTCTCGATGGCTCCGCCCATGAAGTCGCCGGCCACACCGTCGACCGCGACGCCGTGGCCGGAGATCAGCAGGCCGCTCTGACCGCTGGCGGCGAAGCCGGTGCGGATGCCGCGGCGGTTGGCCTCGTTCCAGATCTCCAGGCCGGCCGTCTTCTTGCCGATGTTGCAGTCGCTGCCGCAGGTGTGGATGATCCACGCGTCCAGGTCCCGGACTCGGGCCATGTTGAGCGGGACCTTCGGGGCGTCCTTGGTCTCCCAGACGGTGACGCCCTTGTCCCGGATGGCGCGGGCGATCTCCGGGTCGTCCGTGAGGCGGAAGTGGATCGAGTTGATCACATGGAGGCCGTTCTGGACGGCCGCGAGGAAGTGCGGCTTCCAGTCCGGGGGCAGGTCTCCGGAGTGCAGCCCCTTGCCGACGATCATGACCTCGGGCCGCAGGTGCAGGGCGTCCTCGACGCGGCTGACGATCGGGATCGGGCCGCCGTAGCCGAGGACGTCCTGGACGGTCCGGCCGGCCGTGCCGCTGTCGATCACCGCGACGCAGCGGTCCCCGCGGTAGCGGAGCACCGAGGCGCCGATCTTGCTCGTGAAGAGTCCGAAACACCCCTCGGCGAACAGCACGTACTTCTTGTCGATCAGCTCCGCCTGGTTCAACTGAGCCATGTCTTCCTCCACGGACTCGACGGTTCTACGGCCGATGGCACGGGACGGTGGGCCGATGGCACGGGACGGTGCGGGCGCGCTACTGGACGTGCTCCGCCGTCAGGCGGTACTGCTCACGCGCCTGGAGCACGGCCTGCTCGATCTCTTCCTGGGTGCCGCCCCGGAAGAGGAAGCGGCCGCCTTGGATCCTGGCGTACGAGCCGGGCCGGTATTCCAGGACCTCGCCCGGCCGGGGGACCAATTCCTGGTACACATAGGGGACTTCACCGATGAGCGGGGTGGCGCCGATGACCTTCTGGGGCAGCGGCCTGGGGCCGGGGACCATCAGCCAGCCGCCGCTCTGCTCCGGGACGGGAGCGGGCAGGTCCACCGGACGGCCGAGCAGCACGTCGACCCACAGCCGGAACAGGTTCACGCCGTGGACGTCGTGGACGACGTACGGCACATCGGCACCCGGCACCCGGGCGCCGACCTCCAGGAACACCAACTCATCACCGGTGTCGAAGAGTTCGAGGTGGAAGGCGGAGCTGCGCAGACCGAGCGCGGTGAGGCAGCGGACCGCGAAGTCCTCGCAGCGGTCGCGCACCGCCGGGTCCGTCTGGAGGACGGAACCGAGGGGCTCGCCCTGGAGCTCGAAGTCCAGGCAGTTGGAGACGTACCGCGAGGTGCACAGGAACAGCGGTCGGCCCGTGGCGTCCAGGACACCGTCGACGTGCAGGACGTCGCCCTGCACGAATTCCTCGATCTCCAGGTCCTTCAGACTCCGTTCGGCGCACAGGGCCCGCAACTCCTCGGCCGAGGCGATCCGGCTGACCCCCACGCTGCCCGCGCCCCGCACCGGCTTGACGATCACGGGATAGCCGAACTCCTGACCGGCCGCGAGGACTTGCTCCTCGGTGCGACACGAAGCCCAGCGCGGCACCCGCAGGCCCGCCTGCCCCACCAGCTCCTTCATGACGGTCTTGTCGCGGAACCGGACGGTCTCCTCGCGGCCGGAGCCCTGGATGCCGTACCGCTCGCGCATGGTCGCCGCGAGCTCGAGGAGGGCTTCCGACAGCCCGATGGCGTAGTCGAACGGGCCCTCGTCACGGACGACGGCGTCGACCACTTTCAGCACGCCGTCCACATCGTCGAGGTCCGGTACGACGTGCACCCGTTCGGCGTCGGCGGGCACTCCGCTGCGGCTGGCCTCGTCGCAGACGTAGGTGACGTGGTCGACCGCCGGGTCGAAGATCAGCTCGGGTCCGGCGAGGCGGTTCTCCCAACGCCGCTGGTCCTCGTACAAGGGCCAGCGGGTCATGTACAGGATTGCGTTGGGCATGGAGGTCGCCTCACGGTTCACGGGGAGAGCAGGGATGCGCCCGGCCGGAGGCCGGTCGACGGCGGGCCTTTCGGAACCGAAGGATCGACCCGAATCCGAATCCCGGGAGCGGCCCTGACCGTGTTTTTCGCGCCGCCACAGCCTTGCACGGGACCGGCCCGGTCAGAATAGGACCTAGGTCCCGCCCCGATGCCGGCCCCGCCCCGGCCTCGCGGGTGCGCCGCCGCTCAGCACCCGAACACCCGGGCGCTCCCCGCCCGAGGACGCCGCCGAGCACCACGGCCCGCGCCGAGCACCGGCGCGGGAAGGCCTGGAGCGCCTCGTGCCCGAAGCGCCATGGGTAGATGGGCCTATTGCCGCCCGCACCCGAGGGGCTTCAGGATTCCCATGGCGCCCTGCACCGCCGACGGAGGCCGTGTTCCCGCTCCGCCGATATCGCCGACGGTGCGCGCAACGGGAAAGCGGTCCCGCCGCTGGGCTGCACATCCGGACCGAATTTCGCGGGAGAGGTGGTGATGCTGCCGTGCCGGAGGGAACGAAGACCGTTCCGCGGATGAGCTCCAAGGAATTCCGGGCGGCGATGGCGCGGTTCGCGGCCGGGGTCGTGGTGGTGACGACCCTGGACGACGGCGGGCTGCCGCGCGGCTTCACGGCGAGTTCGTTCTGTTCGGTGTCGCTGGACCCGCCGCTGATCCTGGTCTGTCTGGCGAACTCGGCCGACTCCTTCGCCGCGTTCGACTCGTGCGGGCACTTCGCGGTGAGCGTACTCGGCCCCGAACACCAGCCGCTGGCCGAGACGTTCGCGACCAAGGGCGCCGACAAGTTCGCCTCCGGCGGCCTGTCCCGCACGCCCGGCGGGCTGCCCGCCGTCGCAGGCGCACTCGTCGAACTCGACTGCGAGGTGTACGCCAGGCACCCGGCCGGGGACCACACGATCCTGATCGGCCGGGTGTCGGACGCACGCCTGGGGGAAGGCCCGGTGACCCCCGCCATCTACTACGAGAAGTCCTTCCGGGCGCTGGCCTGAGCGAGGACCCGGCCGCGGTCCGGACCACCCCGCGCCGGAGACACCAGGGGCAGACGGGCCCAATGCCGCACGCGATCCACGGGACGCAGGATTCCGATCGCGATACCGATCGCGCCCTCCACCGCCGGCGGCGGGCCGTCACGCGCACCGTCACGTGCGCCGTCACGTGCGCCGTCACGCGCACCATCACGCGCACCGAGGAGTTCTCCGAACTCCCGCCCCTGACATCGAGCGTCAAGCGGTGGGGTGACACGCTCCGAGGACATCGCCGGCCCCGGACATCAAAGCGACATCTCCTGCACGACATGAGACGGCGACCGATGGGAAACGGGAGATACCAGGATGCTGCTGAAGGTCGATCCGATCGATTCCTTTTCCGGAACTTTCTGCGTCCCCTCTTCGAAACCGGAGACGCAGCGGGCAATTCTGACCGGCACGCTGGCCGAGGGCACGTCACGCGTCTACAACGACCTCCGTTGCGCCGAGACGGAGACCATGAAGAACGCCTGCCGCGCCCTCGGCGCCGAGATCACCGAGCACGACGGATTCCTGGAGATCCGGGGCATCGGCGGGACGCTCCCGAGCGTCCGGCGCGTCATCCAGTCCCACGGCTCGGGTCTGGTGTTCCGTGTCATGACGGCATTGGCCTCGGCGCTGCCCACGCCGGTCGTCGTGGCGGCCGACGCGACCCTGCGCAAGCGCGTGATGGAACCCCTCTTCCACGCGCTGCGCGAACTCGGCGCGGACATCGAGTCGATCGTCGACGAGGACAAGGCCCCGGTCGTCAACTGGGGCGGTGGCCTGAAGGGCGGCACCTGCCGGCTGCCCGGCGACATCAGCTCGCAGTTCATCACCGCCATCCTGTTCGCCGCCCCGCTGGCCGACAGCCCGGTGGAGATCGAGGTGACGGGCGAGGTCTTCTCCCAGTCGTACATCCGGCAGACGCTGGCGAGCCTGACGGACGCGGGGATCAAGGTGTCCGCCTCGGACGACATGCGTCACTACCAGGTGGTGCCCTCCACCTACCAGGCCCATGACGTCACCACCCACGAGGACTACACCTCGGCCTCGTACCTGCTGGCCGCCGCCGCCCTCTTCCCGGGCCGGACGGTCCTGACCGGCGTGCACGGCGACAGCATGCAGGGCGAGTTCGCGATCGTCCCGATCCTGGAGCAGCTCGGGGTGGGCGTCACCCTCGACCGGGACACCCAGTCGCTGACCGTCGACACCCCGCCCGGCAGCCTGACCGGCGACTTCGAGGTGGACGTGCGGGACTGCCCCAACATCGTGCCCACCCTCGCCGCCATCGGGGCGTACGTCCAGGGCCGCCTGCGGGTGACCGGCGGCCGTCTCACCCGCTTCCACAAGGCGTCGCGCATCGAGGCCATGGCCGCCGAACTGACCCGCGCGGGGGTTGACATCGAGGTCCTGTACGAGGACGGGATCTGCGACGGCTTCGAGGTCCGCGGCGCGCGGACCTATCCCGGCGGAGTGACGCTGTCCAGCTGGGGCGACCACCGCATCTTCATGTCGCTGTTCGTGGCCGGCCTGCGGATGCAGTCCGCCAACCGGTTCTCGGGCTTCGAGGACGTCCGGCTGTCCTTCCCCAGCTTCATGGAGGAGTTCGCCAAGGCGGGCGTGCGGACCACGGCCGTCGAGGAGGAGGAAGCGCCCACCGCGGCCGTCGCCTGACCGGTCCCGGCGCGCGGGCCGGATCCCGTGCCCGCGCGCCCCGTCCCGGCGGACGCCGTCCGGATTCCCGGCGCCACGACGCCCCGCACGACCGTCCGCCCTCTCCCGTCCAGGAAGTTCCCGCCATGCCCCCTGCACCCGCCCCCCGGCTGCGCGCCGACGTCTCCGGGCTGCCCCGCTACGTCCCCGGCCGGCCCGCGCCCGGCGACCAGGTGGACAAGCTGTCGTCGAACGAGAACCCCTACCCCCCGCTGCCGTCGGTCATCGCCTCGCTGCGCGAGGAGCTGGGGCGCGTCAACCGCTATCCCGACGCGAAGAGCGGCGAACTGGTCGCCGACCTCTCCGCAGCCCTCGCGGTGCCCCCGGAGCACCTGGTGCCCGGCGCCGGATCCCTCGGGGTCACCAGGGACCTGCTCGCCGCCGCGGCCGGCCCAGGGGACCAAGTCCTGTTCGCCTGGCGCTCGTTCGAGGCGTACCCGATGCTCGTCTGGGCCGTCGGGGCGACTCCCCTGCGGATTCCGCTGCGTGACGAGCGGCACGACCTGGAGGCCATGGCCGCCGCGGTGACGGACCGCACGCGCATGGTCATCGTGTGCAATCCGAACAACCCGACCGGCACGGCCGTGCGCCGCGGCGAGCTCGAACGCTTCCTCGACCGGGTGCCGGGCGACGTGCTGGTGGTGCTCGACGAGGCGTACCGCGAGTTCGTCGACGACACCGACGTGCCCGACGGCGTCGAGCTCTACCGCGACCGTCCCAACGTCGCCGTGCTGCGCACCTTCTCCAAGGCGTACGGGCTGGCCCGACTGCGGGTCGGCTACGCGGTCGCGCACCCGCCGGTCGCCGCCGCGCTGCGGGCCTGCGCCCTGCCGTTCGGCGTCAGCGGACTCGCCCAGGCCGCCGCCCGGGCCTCGCTCCGAGCGGCTCCCGAACTGCTGGACCGGGTAGGGACCTTGGTGGCCGAGCGGACGCGGGTCAGCCGGGCGCTGCGGGCCACGGGCTGGACCGTTCCGGACAGCCAGGCCAACTTCGTCTGGCTGCGCCTGGGTTCGCAGTCGACCGCGTTCACCGACGCGTGCGAGGCGGCGGGGGTCATGGTGCGCCCCTTCGGCGACGAGGGGGTGCGGATCACCATCGGCATCCCCGAGCAGAACGACCGCCTGCTGAAGATCGCCGGCGACTGGCGGGCCTGAGGCCCCGCCCGTGGACGGCGCCGACGATCGGTCGAGCCCCACTGGAGTCCACCCGGCAGAACACCGATAGCGCTCGTGGCGCGTCCCGCTTCACGCTACCGTGAGGAGGACCCAGGACAGCGCGCGCCGCGCACGCGCCCCACAGGCCCCTTCGAAGGACGTCGATGACCGAACACGGCCGGCCGGCCCCGGCCTTCACCCGCGCCCAGGACGGCACCGCCCTGGCGTACCAGCACCACGGCGAGGGGCCGCCCCTGGTGCTGCTCGCCGGGCAGGCGAACGACCACCACTGGTGGGACGGCGTGCGCGAGGACTTCCACCCCGTGCGCTCCACCCTCACCCTGGACCTGCGCGGCACCGGCGACAGCGACAAGCCCGAAGGGCCTTACTCCGTAAAGCAGTTCGCGGACGATGTCGTCGCGGTCCTGGACGCGCTGGGGATCGCGCGCGCCGATGTGTACGGCACCTCGATGGGCGGCCGGGTCGCCCAGTGGCTCGCGATCCGCCACCCGGAGCGGGTCCGCCGGCTGGTCCTGGGGTGCACCTCCCCCGGCGGCCCGTACGCCGTGGAGCGCGACGCGTCGGTGCGGCGCTCGCTCGCGCAGCCGGACCCGGAGGCCGTCCGCCGGGTGCTGGCCGACCTGATGTACTCCCCCGCCTGGCGGGCCGCGCACCCCGGCCCCTACCGTACGCTCGGCGACCCGCTGATGCCCCCGCACGCGCGCCGCGGCCACCTCGTCGCCAGCAACGAGCACGACGCCTGGAGCGAACTGCCGGGCATCACGGCGCCCACTCTGGTCCTCCACGGCGGCCAGGACCGGCTCACCCCGCCGGACAACCTGCGACTCCTCGCCTCCCGCATACCCGGCGCCCGGACACACCTCTTCCCGGGCGCCCGGCACGCCTACTTCGAGGAGTGCCAGGACGAAGCGGGAAGGCTGGTACGGGAGTTCCTCGTCGAGAACGACTGACGAACCGTCAGGATGCACCACCGACGTGCTGGGCGTAGAGCGCGGCCTGGGTGCGATGGTCGGCACCGATCTTCAGATAGATGCTGCTGAGGTGGTTCTTGACGGTCTTCTCGGAGATCTCCAGCCTCCGGGCGATCACCCGATTGCTCAACCCCCTTGCCAGCAAACGGAGTACGCCCCACTCACGGGCGGTGAGGGCGGGGTCGGTCGGCGGCTCCCCCAGCTCGGGGACGAGCGCGGACGCCGAGGGGGACGGGGCCGCCTCCCGGGGGTCGGTCAGGCCGACGTGCTGGGCGTAGAGCGCGGCCTGGGTGCGGTCGGTGGCACCGATCTTCGGATAGATGCTGCTGAGGTGGTTCTTGACGGTCTTCTCGGAGATGTCCAGCCTCCGGGCGATGAGCCGGTTGCTCAGCCCCCGGGCCAGCAGGCGGAGCACGTCTAACTCGCGGAGGGTGAGGTTGGAAGCCGATGCCTCTTCCACGTCTTGCCTCTTCTTTCCTTCACTCAAGGAGTGCGACAAAAACGCCCGAGGGCTCCATCCGGGGAGCACAGAACGTCACAGGGGGCATCGGCCAGGGCAGTGGACACAGGAGCCCAATGGACCCATGGAAAGGACACGGCGGCATGACGTCAATGCGATCCCCCGTACCGGCAGCAAAACGTTCGCATACGAATATGGCGACACGGTGAAGAGATGGTGCAGCGATCACCAGGTGGCACGCTTATGACCGGTCAAGAGCACCCCTCACAGCCCGATCGAGATGCAGATTGAAAATGATCAAAAGCAACTCAGTCTACTCATCGATGCCACCGGCAGGCCAGTGCTTTGTGTTAAGAGTCGATGTCCGCACAGACCCGCCGGCGCCCTGCCATGCGGCCGGGGCCGGCGGGACAGCGGATTCCACCGGTCCGCTTCACGATGGTCGGGGATGCCGGGATCGTCAATCCCTCGCGTCGTGGGAGATCCGCCGTGGGAAATCCGTCGCAGAAGATCCGTCGCAGAAGATCCGTCGTAGGAGATCCGTCGGGCGGCCGACGCCACAGCGGGGTCGGCCCTGCCGAGGTGCGGTCGGCACAGCGGGGCACAGCAGTGATCGAAGGTGGGGCCTCCAGGGCTTCAGCGGTGCGGTCGCGCCGGGCGAGGCAGGGCGCGAGGAAGCAGGGGAAGCAGAGGCTCCGCCCGCACCCGCCGCCTCACGGTCGGCCCGCAGGGAACCCGCCCACGCACGGCACGGTCAACCCGCGGAACACGACGGGGGGACGCCGACCCTCACGCCGGCCGCCCGGCGCGCTCCAGCTCGCGCACCAGCGGCAGCACCCGGGTGTAGAAGATCCGCATCTCCTCCCGCGTCGGCCAGCCGGAGAAGATGAACTCGCTGATCCCGGCCGCCTTGTACTCGTGGAGGTAGGCCGCGACCTCCTCGTAGCTGCCCACCACACAGAGGGCCGGCCCACCGCGGTACGCCACGGCGCCGGAGTACAGCATCGGAGAGATCCAGTCGGATTCCGCGGTCTCGGCCAGCTGGAAGGTGGTCTTCACCGCCACGGAGTCGGTGGCGGCCACGGCGTCCGCGATCCGCTTCCGGTGCTCCGCGTCGGGATCGCCCATCATCGCGGCGAGATCCGCCAGCGCCTCCTCCCGGGTCTCCCGCGCCAGCACGTGCATGCGGGTCCCCACCCGGCCGCCCTGCGCCAGCACGTTCTTCGCCGCCTCCCGCATCCCCTCGGGAGTGTCGCCGTACCGCAGCCAGCAGTCACCGTGGTCCACCGCGGTCTGCTGCGCCACCTCCGAGGCCCCGCTGATGTAGATCTCGGGACGGCCGCCGCCCTTGTACCCCAGGCCGATCTGCGCGTCCTTGAGGCGGTAGTGCTCGCCCTCGAAGGTCATCGGGGTCTCGTTGCGCCAGAACCGGTGGAGGATTTCCAGGAACTCGTTGGAGCGTGCGTAGCGCTCGTCGTGGGCGAGGTAGTCGCCGTAATAGGCCTGCTCGGCCGGGGAGGTGCCGGCGACCAGATTGAGGGATATCCGCCCGTCCGACATCCACGAGACCGTGTTGATCACCTGCGCGAAGAGTGTCGGCGAAAGCAGCCCGGGGCGGTACGCGAGGAGGAACTTGACGCGTTCGGTCTCGCGGACCAGGGCGCCGAGCATCGGGAGCGGGTCGGGCATGTGGAAGCCGATCCCCATGAGGAGCGAGTCCACACCCAGACTGTCCGCTTCCTGCGCGAATTCGACGATCTCGTCGAAGTCGAGCTGGCCCACCGTGTATTTCCCCGCGGCCTTGCGCTGCCCGCTGAGCGGCGAGTTCCAGTGCACTCTCAGATCGTTCGAGTTTGACTGCGGTTGGCTTGACAGGCCGCTCACGACCAAGACCCACCTTTCGATCGGCTCGAAATCTGATGCCCGGGCCGCGCTAGGCGAGAATCAGTCGTCCAGTAAACGGAATCCGTCCTGGCGAATCCCCGGGTGGTTCCCCAACGTGTTGATCGCGTTCCTTCAGCGTCGCATGGTTCCGGGCCGGTCAATATAGGACCTAGGTCCCACCGCCCCCGACGTGCACAGGACTGTCCCAGGGGTTGATCGATCGGCTGTTGTGTGATCGCCGCCGGGCCGGGTCCGCCCCCGCCGGCCGACCGGGGTCCACGCCGTGCACGCAGTGCCCGCTCCGGACCCGCCGGTGCACGTGAACTGACATGACGTCAATTCTGCAACAGGCACAGCGGAATCCCGGCGGAACGCGGGAGCGGGGGAGGGCAGTCGACCCGACTGCCCTCCCCCGCTCCCGTCCGTCCTCGACGGTCGCCGCGGCTGCGCCGGCCGGGGCGGCGGCTCCGCCGGGTCGGACGCTGTCACCGCGTTCCCAGCGGGAGCCGCGTGCCCCGCCCGGTCAGCCGAGGGGCTTGTCCAGGACGGCCTTGGCGTGGCTGAACGTGTCGATCGAGTACTCGCCGTGGTAACGGCCCATCCCGCTCTCGCCCACACCGCCGAACGGCAGCTCGGGCACGGCCAGGTGGGAGACGGTGAGACCGAAGACGAGGCCGCCCGAGGAGGTCTCGGCCGCCAGCCGCTGCTTGGTCTGCTCCGACTCGGTGAAGGCGTACAGCGCGAGCGGCTTGTCGCGCTCGTTGATGAAGGCGATCGCGGCGTCCAGGTCGGGCACGGCGATGATCGGCAGGATGGGGCCGAAGATCTCCGACTGCATCACCGGTGCCTCCGGGGACACCTCCGCCAGCACGGTCGGCGCGAGGTAGCGCTGCGCGCGGTCGTGGCCGCCACCGATGACGGTCCGGCCGGCGCCGAGCAGGGCGGTGAGCCGGTCGTGGTGGCGCTCGTTGACGATCCGCCCGTACTCCGGGCTGCTCGCCGGGTCCGCCCCGTACAGCGCGTGCACGGCCTCGGCCAGGTGCGCCTCCAGCGCGGTGGCGGTGTCGCCGATGGCGAGGACGTAGTCGGGGGCCACGCAGGTCTGTCCGGCGTTCTGGAACTTGCCGCGCGCCACCCGCTGGGCGGTGACCGCGAGGTCGGCGCCGGGCTCGACCACCACGGGGCTCTTGCCGCCGAGCTCCAGGGTGACCGGGGTCAGGTGCTTGGCGGCGGCCGTCATGACGATCCGGCCGACCTGGCCGTTGCCGGTGTAGAAGATGTGGTCGAAGCGCTGCTCCAGGAGCGCGGTGGTCTCCGGCACACCGCCCTCCAGCACGGCCACGGCCTCCCGGTCCAGGTAGCGCGGCAGCAGCCGGGCGATCGCCGCGGAGGTCGCCGGGGTGAGCTCGCTGGGCTTGACCACGGCGGTGTTGCCCGCCGCGAGGGCGCCCACCAGCGGGGCGAGGGCCAGCTGCAGCGGGTAGTTCCACGGCGCGATGACCAGCACCACGCCGAGCGGGTCGCGGACCACCCGGGCCTCGGCGGGCAGGAAGGCGCCGGGGACGGCGGCCGGCCGCGGCTGCAGCCACTGCTCCAGGTGCTCCAGGGTGTGGTCGATCTCGTTCAGCGTGAAGCCGACCTCGCCGCGGTAGGCCTCGGTCGCGCTCTTGCCCAGGTCGGTGTGGAGCGCGGCCAGGAAGGCCTCGGACTGCTCGCTGAGCAGCGCGCGCAGCGCACGCAGCTGGGCCAGGCGCCAATCCAGCGTCCTGGTACGGCCGGTGGCGAACGTGGCGCGCACGCGTGCCACCACGGTGGCCGGGTCGGTGGCCACGGCGGCGACCAGGGTGCGGGCCAACTCGGCCGAGGAGCCCGGGTTCTGGCCGGTGTAGAGGTTGCGGTCGACCACGGTGTGCGGCGTGAAGGGCGCGGACTCCACGAAGTCGGCGCCGAGCTCGACCAGACGGTCCTGGACCAGCCACTTGGCGCCTGCGGCCAGGCCCACCGCCTGCTCCTCGGCGTTGCTGAAGGCCGTCATCCGGTAGCCGGCGAAGGGCCAACTGCCGTCCTCGTGCCGGGCGGCGAGCAGCGCGGCGGGGGCGTGGCAGACCACGCCCAGCGGCTTGCCCGACTCCAGTGCCCGGGTGAGCAGCCGACCGGAGGCCTCGTCCACGGCGAGGTCCTCCATCGGGCCGTGGCCGCCCGGGTAGAAGACCAGGTCGTACGCCTGCGGGTCGACCTCCGCCAGCTTCGCGGGGTGCTCCAGGTCCGCGCGGATGGACTCCAGGTAGCCGGCCAGCCACTCGGCCTTCTCCTGTCCGCCGCCCGCGGCACCGCCGTTGGCCTCGACGCTCAGGCTGCCCCGGTCGACGGGGGCGGCGACGCCGCCGGGGGTGGCGATGGTGATCTCGAAGCCCGCCTCGGTGAAGATCCGGTGCGGCTCGGCGAGCTCCTCGGCCCAGAAGCCGGTGGGGTGCGCGGTGCCGTCGGCGAGGGTCCAGTGCGCGGCGCCGGTGACGACGAAGAGGGCGGAAGTCATGGTTGGTGCTCCAGGTCGGCGGGGAGTTGCGGGTTGATCAGGGGTTTCAGGAGTCGGCGGGTCGATCAGGAGTTGCTGGGGACGGCCTCGGCACCGGTCGCCACGGTAGCCGCCACGGCGCGCGGCTGCTCGTCGGTCCGCCCGTCGGTCTGCTCGTCGGCCCGCGCGGTGAGCGGCCGGTGGTGCTTGCTGAGCCCGACCATCGCGACCACGGCGGCCAGCAGCAGGGCGACCGCGGCGATCACGAAGCTGAGGGTGAACTGGCTCTCCGCGGGCAGTGCTGCACCACCGAGCGCGGCGTAGCTGACCGTCTTGGAGGCGAGCAGCGAGGTCACCACCGCGCTCGCGATCGAGCTGCCGACCGAGCGCGAGATGGAGTTGATCCCGTTGGCGATGCCGGTCTGCTCCAGGGGCACGCTGGCCGCGATCAGCGCGGGCATCGCGGCGTAGCCGAAGGAGATCGCGATGCCGGTGAGCATGCCCGCCGTGATCACCGCGCCCTCGGCGCCGTGCCCGAAGGCCAGCCAGGCGAAGCCCGCGACGCCGATCAGCGCGCCGACCGCGAGGGTGGAGCGGGCGCCGATCCGTCGCACCAGCCGGCCGCCGACCGGGGCGGCGGCCAGCGCGATCAGGGCGCTGGGCAGCAGGTACTCGACGGAGGCGCGCAGGACCGAGGCGGTGAAGCCGTAGCCGGTCAGCCGACCCGGCATCTGGACGAGGTAGGAGATGCCGATGAACTGGGCGAACGAGGCGAAGCCCACGAAGAGCCCGGTCAGGTTGGTGAAGAGCACCTGGCGGTGGACGAACATCCGCATGTCCACGAGCGGGTTGCGGACCCGCCGCTCGACCAGCACCCAGAGGGCGGCGAAGACGGCGGCACCGGCCAGCGAGCCCAGCGTGCGGGCGGAGGACCAGCCCCACTCGTGGCCCTGCGAGATGCCGAGCAGCAGCAGGACCAGGAAGACGGCCAGGGTGAGGGCACCCAGTACGTCGACCCGGCCCCCGGAGGGCGAGCCGCCGTGCGGTACCACGACGGCGACGGCCGCCAGAGCGAGCACGGTCAGCGCGGTGGAGAACCAGAAGACCAGGTGGTAGTCGGGGTGCGAGCCCTGGGTGAGCAGCCCGGTGGCCACCAGCGAGAGGCCGCTGCCGAACGCCAGCGTTCCGCTGACCAGGGCCATCGCGCCGTGCAGCTTCTCGTGCGGCACCTCGTCGCGGATCACGGAGAGGGCGAGCGGGAAGATCGCGGTGGCGGAGCCCTGCAGCACCCGGCCGACGATCAGCAGGGCCAGCGAGGTGGTGGTCGCGGCGATGACCGAGCCGACCACCATGACCGCGAGGACGGCGAGCAGCGTGCGCTTCTTGCCGAACTGGTCGCCGACCCGGCCCAGCAGCGGGGTGAAGACGGCGGCCGAGAGCAGCGCGGCGGTGGTCACCCAGCTGACTCCGGCGGCACCGGTGTGCAGCTCCTTCTGCAGCAGGGCGAGGATCGGGACGACCTGGGTCTGCGCCATGGCCACGACCATCGCGGCCAGGCCCAGCGTCAGGATCAGGGGTGTACGGCTGCGCTGTCCGGCGGCGGCGCCGGTGGCGGATCGGGGCACGGCGCGAGCGGCGGCGTGGCTCATAAGGGGGGGTCCTTCCGGGAGGGGCCGGCCGCACGGGGAACGGGCCGGGCCGACGCTTGAAGGCAGCGGGCGGGACCTGGACGGTTGAAGCCTGCAAGGTTGATGTCTTCAAGCAATGCCTTGAAGGTAGACCTGAAAGATTGAAGAAGTCAAGCAATCCCGCCTACACTCGACGCATGACCCAGACCACCACCCCGCCCGTCGCCGGTGCCGCCGCTCCCACGCCGGTCGAGCTGATGGACCAGGTCGCCGCCGCCGCGGCCGCCTACTACCGGCACTTCGCCGCGCTGGCGGCCGAACGCGGCCTCACCCTCATGCAGGGCAAGACCCTCAGCCTCCTGCGCGAACCCCGCCCGATGCGCACCCTGGCCGATCTGCTGGCCTGCGACGCCTCCAACGTCACCGGCATCGTCGACCGCCTGGAGGCCCGCGAACTGGTCCGCCGCGAGGTGGACCCGGCCGATCGGCGGATCAAGAACGTGCTGCTGACCGAGGAGGGCGAGCGGACCGTGCGGCAGATTCGGGTGGAGCTGATGTCCAGCCTCACCGGGCTGGCGCAGCTGGACGAGGCGGATCGGCACACCTTCCAGCGGCTGCTGGGCCAGGTCTTCCCCGGGTGACCCAGGGCCCCGGGCAGGTCGACCGGGTAGTCGGCGCCGGTGTCCGCGGAGGCGGGGACGGCCTGCCGAACACGCACCGTGGGGCCCTGTTCCGGATCTCGGAACAGGGCCCCACGGATTCGGGTCTCACCCGGTGTAGTACCAGAACTCCGGCTGGTAGCCCTCGAAGGGGTCCTGGACCGGCATGTGGACGTTGTTGGAGACCTCGTAGACGGCCACGATCTCGTCGGTGTAGATCACCGGCTGGTGGTCGTTGACGTAGTCCTCGTAGGCGTACATGTCCTGGACGTCGTTGCTGGTGATCGACTTGGCGATCAGCTCGTCCAGGTGCGGGTCCGAGTAGCCCCAGACGTTGGCCGCGGCGCCGGTGGCGAAGAGGGAGTCGCCGGTCGGGTAGAGCTGGGGCGAGTAGACCCAACCGCCGTACAGGGCGGCGTCCCAGGCACAGCCGGCCGGGTTGGCCGGGGCGCACAGGGAGGCCTCGGTCTGGAGGCGGTCGACGGGCACCTCGGCCAGGTTCACGGAGATCCCCGACTGCGCGAGGTTGGCCCGGTAGGAGGCCATGATCCCCGGCAGGTCGGCGTTGCCGGCCTGGTAGTCCAGGTCGAACTCGGCCTTGTCGCCGGCCGCGATGTCGGCGCCGCACTGCCCGGGGCCCGTCCCCGGGTTGCGGCAGACGGCCGGGGTGGTGCTCAGGTCCCAGCCGTTGGCGAGCATCAGGCTGCGCGCCTCGGCGAGGTCGAACTTGATCCGGTGCTGCTGGGCGTTGGGCGAGAGCGGGTTGCCCGCGGGGATCGCCGGGACGGCGCCGATGGTGGGGTGGCCCCAGCCCTTGCGGGCACCGTCGATGACGCCCTGCTGGTCGTAGGAGTCCTGGAGCGCCTTGGTGAAGTAGGGCTGCCGGAACAGCTTGCCGTGCCGGGTGCTGCGGAAGTTGAGCTGGTAGTAGCTGATCGAGTCCAGGTAGGTCAGCGGCGCGATGTGGTAGCCCTGCCCGGCCAGCGGGTTGCCGGCCTGGAGGTCGTTCGGGTCGTAGCGCGCCGCGTGTGCCTTGGGCAGGATGCCGATCTGCAGGGCGTTCGGGCTGGACGCGCCGGCCTGGAGGTCCGCGTACTGGGCCTCGGCGTTCTTGTACGGGACGAAGTCGACCTCGTCCAGGTACGGCTTGTGGACGCCGGAGTAGGCCTTGTTGCGGACGATGGAGTAGTAACCGGAGGCCGCGTCGTAGGACTTGAGCTTCCAGGGGCCGTCCGTGATCTGCCAGAGCGGGTTGGTCGCGAAGGTCTTCTTGTCGACGGAGGCCGCGCTCAGGTAGCGGAAGACCGGGTCGCAGTCGGCCTTCAGCGTCGGGCTGTCCACCGCGTCCGCCGCGCACCGGCCGCGCGCGCCGTCGGGGCCGGTCACGTCCCAGGCCCGGGGCATCGGCGTGATCGTGGTGAGGACGTTCTGCAGCACCCAGGTCCGGTTGTAGGCCTGGTCGAAGGTGATCGAGATCCCGTGCTCGGCGACCGCCGTGGAGACCACGTCGTCCGGGAAGTAGTTGGTCGTCTTCCCCGCGATGGTCATCGGCGGGGTGTAGTAACCGTCGTGGTCCTTCTCGGCCTTGGACATGTTGATCCAGAACTGGACGTCGCGGCCGGTGAGCCGTTCGCCGTTGCTCCACTTCCAGTTCTTGAGGCCGATGGTGACGGTCCGTCCGTCGGCGCTCCACTCCGGGGCGCGGGCCGGCGACAGGTCGTCGTCGATGGCGATCCGGTCGTCCCGTCCGGCGAAGTACAGCGGCCGGAAGAAGAACTGCTGGAACTCCCCGATGTTGATCGAGGTGACCTGGTTGACGTCCATGAACGGCCAGATCACGTTGGGGCTGTCGTTCGGCCGCTGGGCGATGCGGACCGTCCCGCCGTGCTTGGGGTGCGGCTTGCCGACCGACGTGGCGCCCGCACCGGTGCCGGTACCGTCGGTGGGGTCGGCGGCGGCGACCGTGGTGGCCGCTCCGACGGTCGCGGCGGCGACGGCCACGACACCCGCCTTCGCCAGGAATCTGCGGAATCTTCGGACTCTGCCGATGTGCATGAGGACCTTCCGTGAGAAGCGGGAACCGGGGTGGTCGTGAGCCCCAGCGGATCAGCTGGGCCCGATGTCGGCGCCTCCGCCGGAGCCGCCGCCGTGGACGGAGGGCTCGTGCGACGCCGCCGGGGAGGGCGCGGGTGCCACCGCGGCGCCGATGTCCCCGACCAGGACGGCGATCTTCTTGAGCATGGCCCTTCATGTCCTCTCGTGAAGGAATCCGTTGAAGGAATCCGTTGAATGCAACCGCTGGATGCAACAGTTGAAGGAATCGGTTTCCCGTTCCCGACGTAGCCTCGGCCATGACAATCCCGGGCGGTTCCCGCTCCGATACCGCCCGGTGGGGGCCTGTTGACCGGAGCCGGTCGCCCGGGGCCGATCGACCGGTTCAGACCGGGATGCGCCCCGGGCTCGGCCGCCCCACGCCGTCGAGCACGGCGGCCGCCGCCTCCATGCCCTCCAGGGCGCGGGCCGCCTCGATCCGGTAGCCGATCGCGCTCGCGTGCCGGTAGGCGTAGCGGTGCGCCTCCAGCGCCCCTTCGAAGTCCTGGACGGCGAACCGCACCCGGCCCACGATGTTCGCGACGGCCGCCTGGCGCACCGGGGTGCGGCTCGCCTCGGCCAGCCGCAGGGCGCTCTCGATGGGCTCGACGGCCGCCTCCCGGTCCCCGCTCCGGGCGGCGACCTCGGCACAGACCGCCAGCAGCAGGGCGACGTTGCCGGGGAGTCTCGACTCGTCCGACAGCAGCCTGGCCAGGTCCACGCAGGCCCGGGCCTGGGGCAGTTCGCCGCCGCGCAGGTGGGCGACGGCCTTGTCGGTCAGGGCCGCGATCTCGATCTCGACCGCGTGCAGCCGGCGGCTGAGGTCCACGGCCGCCTGGGCCGATTCGACGGACCGGCGGAAGTCGCCGCGGTTCTCGTGCAGCATGCTCAGCACGGTGAGCGACTCGGCGGTCTCCCGGTGCAGGCCGGCCTCGGTGCCCAGCGCGATGCTCCGTTCCAGGTGCGGCAGGGCGGCGTCGTACGCGCCCACCGTCGTCAGCAGCATCCCGAGGGTGCCGCGGCAACGCGCCTCGGCGTGGGCGTCGTTGATGGCGATGGCCGCGGCGAGCCCCTCCTCGGCGGCCGCGACCCCTTCCGGGAGCCGGCCGACCTTCCAGCACACCGCGGCCAGGTTCGACAGGCTGAGCAGCAGCAGTGAGGAGTCCCCGAGGCGTCGGGCGCAGGCGACGGCGATCTTGGCGACCTCGTAGTAGTCCTCGAAGCAGCCGCGGAGGTTCAGGTGGTAGGCCAGGTTGCGGGCGAGGTACGCGGCGTGCAGGTCCAGCCGTTCCTGCTCGGCCCGCCGGACCACGGCGATCAGGCTGGAGTGCTCGCGGTCGAGCCACTCCAGGGCGGCGCCGTGGTCCGGGAAACGCGGCAGGTACGGCGACTCCGGCCGGAAGGTGGTGTCCACCCGGCGCCAGTACGGGAACACCCGGGCGCAGGCGTCGTCGCTGGCCTGGCAGTAGTGGTCGAGCAGCCGCCGCAGGGCGACGCCGGCCTCGCCGTCCGTGTCGGGCAGCCGGAGCGCGAACGCCCGGACCAGGTCGTGGAAACCGTACCGGCCGTCGTTGCGCAGTTGCAGGAACCGCACGTCCATCAGTGATTCCAGGGCCGAGTCGGCGGCGGGCAGGTCGCGGCCGAGCAGGGCCGCCGCCGAGTGGACGTCGAGCGCGCCGCCCGGGTGCTGGGCGGTGAGCCGGAACGCGGTGCGGACCGGCGGCTCCATGGCGTCGTACGAGGACCGCAGGGTCGCCTCCACGCTGCGGTCGGTGCTGCTGAGTTCGTCCAGGCGCCTGGTCTGGTCGGCGAGTCGGCGGACCATCCGGTCCAGCGTCCAGCCCGGGCGGTTCAGCAGCCGGGCGGAGGCGATCCGCAGCGCCAGCGGGAGGTGGCCGCAGAACTCGGCGAGGTCCCGGGCGCCGCGCAGGTCGGCGGCGACGAGGTCGGCGCCGAGGGTCTCGGCCAGGAACGCGGAGCTCTCGTGCGGGGAGAGCTCCCGCAGCGAGACCCACCGGGCGCCGTCGAGGTCCACCAGCCGGGCGCGGCTGGTGACGATCGCGATGCTGCCCGCGGTGGCCGGCAGCAGGGGCCGGATCTGGCCGACCTCCCGCACGTTGTCGAGGACGAGCAGGTAGCGGCGGTCGGTCAGGCAGTTGCGCCACATCCCCGTACGGCCGGCGAGGTCGTCGGGTATCTCGTCCGGGCGCTTGCCGAGGGAGCGCAGCAGGATGTCGAGCGCGGCGTTCGCGCTGATCGGCTCCTCGCCCGGGGTGTGGCTCTGCAGGTCCAGGAAGATCTGGCCGTCCGGGAAGGCCTCGGCGATGGTGTGGGCCGCCCGGATCGCGAAGGAGGTCTTGCCGCAGCCGCCGATGCCGTCGACGGCGACGATCCGCCCGCCGGCCGTCCCGGCTTCGGCGGCGGCCGCCACGACCGCCGCCAGCTCCGCCGTCCGGCCGACGAAGTCCGGCAGGTCGCCCGGCAGCATCCGGGGGACGGTCGCGGTCTGCTGCGGGGGCTCGGCGGGCTCGGGCGCCGTCCGCGGTGCGGGGGCCGTCCGCGGCGCGGGAGCGGCGGCCAGGAGGTCCGGGCTGTCCTTCAGGACGGCCTCGTGCAGGCCGATCAGCTCCGGGCCGGGGTCGACGCCGAGGTCCTCGCGCAGCAGCCGCCGTACGGACCGGAACACGTCGAGCGCGTCGGCCCGGCGGCCGGAGCGGTACAGGGCGAGCATCAGGTGACCGTACAGCCGCTCCCGCAGGGGGTTGGCCGCGACCAGGTCGCGCAGTTCGCCGATGAGTTCCGGGCCCTCGCCGGCGTCCAGCCGGAGCGCCAGCAGCTGTTCGAGGGCGGCCATCCGGCGTTCCTCCAGGGCGGCCGAGGCCGCCGAGATCACCGCGCTCCCGTGGTCGTCGAGGGAGGCGCCGCGCCACAGGTCCAGGGCGGTGCGGAGCTCCTCCGCCGCCAGGTCGCCCCGGCCGTCGCCGAGCAGGGCCTGCGCCCGCTGGACGGCCGCGGCGAACCGCGTCGAGTCCAGGTCGTCGTCGTGCACCGCGATGCGGTACCCGGTGCCGACGGTCTCGATCAGCGCCTTGCCGCCGGGGAGCCGGGTGCGCAGGTTGGAGACCGCCTTGCGGACCTGGTGGGTGGCGGTCTCGGGTGGGGCCTCGCCCCAGATCCCCTCGACGATCCGCGGCACGGACAGGACCTGACCCGGTGCCAGGAGCAGCATGGTCAGGACCTTCTCGTTCACCCTGCCGCCGAGTGGTACCCGCCGGTCCCCCGCCCACACTTCCAAGGGCCCCAACAGCAGGAACCGAGGATCGCCCACAATGCTCCCTCCTCCCGTATACGCGCACCGTTTGGCACAACTGTCCGCATTCTAGGGCCGTGATCGATCTCCGGAACGGGATCCATCGCGCGTTTCCCGGGATTTGACGTGCGGCAACACCCGGACGACCGGCCGGAATTCAGTACTCCGTCTTCGAGGGGACTCATGGCATTTCCGGCATATCGGTCGTAATGCCGAGGAAGGACGGGTCAATAGGTCTGATTTCGCGGCCTGTGTGCCACAACCTGCCGCAAAGTCAAACCTCCCCGCTTGCAAGGCTTTTGAGCCATTCGTACACCCGCCGACCGATGTTACCTGGCGCAACAATTCGCGCTTATCCCGGTCCCGCTCCACCCGGCCGGAAGCACCTCCGACTGCGCCTGCCGGAGGGCGATCGGGAACCCGACCGGGAGCGGCGCGGGAACGGAACGGGAAGCGTCCTCGGCAGTCTTTTCCGCAGCGGTGCCGCGGCTGCACGCCGCCACGGACGCATCGCACTTGCCAGCGGAGATACCAATGACTGCCGAGATCCTGGAAACACCGACAAGCGCGTCGATCCTGGACCCACTGCGCCTCAGGCTCGACGAACTCAGGGCCAACCGGCTCTACCGGGACTTCCTCCCGGTCGCCCATCAGGCGGCCCAACCCGGCCACACCTGGCACGACGACCGCCTGGTGCAGGTCTGGTGCAGCAACGACTACCTGGGCCTGAGCCAGCACCCGGAGGCGATCGCCGCCCAGCAGGCCTCGGTCGCCCGGCACGGCACCGGCACCGGCGGTTCGCGCAACATCGCCGGCACCAGCGTGGCGCACGTCGAGCTGGAGCGGCGGGTGGCCCTGTGGCACGGGAAGGAGCGCGCCCTCGTCTTCTCGAGCGGCTACGTGGCCAACTTCGAGTCGCTCAGCACCCTGATCGCCGCCACGCCCGGCATGGTGGTGTTCTCGGACGCGCTCAACCACCGGTCGCTGATCGAGGGCATCATCCGCTCCGGCGCGCCCAAGCAGGTGTTCGCGCACAACGACGTGGCCGACCTGCGCGCCCGGCTGGCGGCGACCCCCGCCCACCTGCCGAAGCTCATCGTGTTCGAGTCCGTGTACTCCATGGACGGCGACACCTCGCCGCTGTCGGAGATCCTCGACCTCGCCGAGGAGTTCGACGCGCTGACCTGGCTCGACGAGACCCACTCGATCGGGGTGCGCGGTGCCACCGGCGCCGGCCTCAGCGAGGAGCTCGGCGACCACCGCGCCACCTTCGTGCAGGGGGTCTTCGGCAAGTCCCTCGGCACGGTGGGCGGTTACGTGGCCGGCCCGGACGTCGCCCTGGACTTCGTGCGGTCGCAGGCCCCCGGTTTCATCTTCACCACGGCGCTGCCCCAGGCCTCCATGGACGCCACCCTCCGCACCCTGGACATCGTCCAGAAGGGGAGCGCGCTCCGGGCCGAACTGGACGCCAAGGTCGCCCTGTTGAAGGCCGAGCTGCGGATCCGCGGCATCGAGTTCCTGGACGCCGACAGCCACCTCGTGCCGGTCATGGTGCGCGGGGCCGAGCGGGTCCGCCAGGTGGCCTCGATGCTGCTGGAGCAGCACGACATCTACGTCCAGCCGATCAACTACCCCTCGGTCGCCAAGGGCAGCGAGCGCTACCGCGTCACGGTCGCCCCGTTCCGGACCCCGGAGCAGATCGCCCGTTTCGCCGAATCGCTGCACGACTGCCTGCGGGCCGTCGACCCCGCGACCCCGAGCAACTCGACCACCCCCAGCACCTCGACCACCTCGACCACCTCGACCACCCCGGAGGAAGCACGATGACCACCAAGAAGCAGAGCAACCCGTTCGTCGGCGTGGAGTTCACCGACGTCACCTACGAGGACCTCCAGGACCCGACCCTGTGGGCGGACCTGATCGACTCGCTGCACGCCCACGACGTGGTCGTGGTCCGCTCCATCGACCTGACGCCCGAGCAGCAGATCGAGCTCGCCCGCCGGCTGGGCCGCCCGGTGCCGTTCGTGATCAGCAAGTACCGGCACCCGGAGTTCGAGGAGATCATGATCTCCTCCAACGAGCAGAAGGACGGCAAGCCGGTCGGCGTCGCCCGGGTCGGCAACTTCTGGCACCAGGACTCCACCTTCGTCGCCGACCCGGCGCCGTTCACCATGCTGCACGGCGTCAACGTGCCCTCCACCAGCGGCCACACCAAGTTCGCCAGCGCCGCGGACGTGTACGACCGCCTCCCCGAGGAGTGGAAGGCCCGGCTGGCCGACCGGACCGGCAACCACACCGTGAGCAAGCGGCTGCGCATCCGTCCGGAGCACGTGGGCCTGTCCGCGGCCGAGTTCAAGGCCCAGGCCGAGTACGAGCACCCGCCGGTCCAGCACCCCGTGGTCGCCAAGGACGAGCGCAGCGGCCGGACCTACGTCTACGGCAGCCGGGAGTACATGGACGGCGTCGAGGGCTTCGACCCCAACGAGAACGAGGCCTTCTTCGCGCTGCTGGACAGCCTGATCACCGACGAGAGCCACGTCTACACCCACGTGTGGACGCCGCACGACCTGGTGATCTGGAAGACCCGCACCACCTACCACATCGCCACCGAGGTCGAGCCGGGCGTCGGACGCACCGTGCACCGCGTCAGCATCGAGGCCGCGGACAGCAACACGAAGCCGGTCGAAGAGCGGGTGCAGTGAGCGCCATCGCGGACTTCGCCGTCCGGTACCCCGAGGGGCGGGTCGACGTGCAGGACCTGCACGCCGCCTCCGGGGTGCCGGTGGCCGACATCCTCGACGTCACCCACGCCCAGGGGTTCCCCGGGCTGGGCGAGGGGGAGGCCTCCTGGGAGCTGGCGCGGGACGCCGCCCGCGCCGTCCTGGAGCGCACCGGGGTCGCACCGGAGCAGATCGGCACCGTCATCTTCGCGGGCTCGGGCGAGTGGGACCATCCGTTCTGGTCCCCGGCCGCCAAGGCCGCGCACGCACTGGGCATCGAGCGGGCGCACTGCTTCGAGGTCGCCAACTTCTGCAACGCCGGCGCCACCGCCCTGCGGGTCGCCGGCGACCGGCTCGACGCCCAGGGCTCGGGCTACGCCCTGGTCCTGGTCGCCGACCGGCTGACCCGGCTGGTCGACCGCTCGGACGCCGACAGCCTGGACCTGTTCAACTTCGGCGACGCCGCGGCCGCGGTCCTGCTCACCGCCGGTCCCGGGCCGTTCACCCTGGCGCACACCGCCATGCGCACCGACGGCAGCTGGGCCGACTACTACCGCGGCGAGCACCGCCCCGACGGCGTGGTGATCCGGCAGGAGCCCCACCGGCGCGGCCTGGCGGACGCCTACGTCAGGAACTTCGGGGCGCTGGTCGACGAGACCCTGCGGGCTCTCGGCGCCAAGGTCGACGACGTCGCCCACCTGCTGATCAACCACGGCGACCAGCGGATGCACCGGCGGCTGCTGACCACCCTCGGGCTGCCCGAGGAGAAGTCGGTGTTCGCCTACGACCGGCAGGGCCACATGGGCGGCGCGGACACCTTCATCGCCCTGCGCGAGCTGGTGGACGAGGGCCGGGTGCACGACGGCGACCTGATCCTGCTGGCCACCAGCGCGATGGGGTTCAGCTGGGGGATCACGGCCCTGGAGTGCCGCCGGTGAAGATCCTGGTGATGCATCAGGTCCCGTACCGCAAGATCGACTACCACCTGGGACTCGACCACGAGGCCCACGACGTCACGTACTTCGGGACGGCCGAGTCGATCGCGGAGATCCCGGAGCCGCTGCGCTGCGGGCGGGTGGTCCTGGACGGTCCGGGCGGACCGGCCGAGCAGATCATCGCCCGCACCCGCCGTGAGGACGGGTGGGAACAGGTGCTGGCCCTCTCGGAGTTCGGGATCCTCGAGGCCGCGGCGATCCGCGAGCACCTCGGGATCCCGGGCCCCGACCGGGCCGCCCTGGAGCTGATCCGCGACAAGGTCGCGATGAAGCGGGCACTCGTCGACGCCGACGTGCGCCACCCCCGGTTCGTGGCGGCTCCCCCGGCCTCGGGCCGGCTGCCGTGGACCGGCCGTACGGTCGTCAAGCCGCGGCTGGGCGCCTCCAGCGACGGGGTCACCATCCACCCGACGCCCGAGGAGGCCGTCGCCCACCACCGCGGCCTGCCGGACCGGGAGGCCTACCAGCTGGAGGAGTACGTCGAGGGCGAACTCCTGCACGCGGACGGGCTGGTGACCGCGGGCCGGGTGTCCGACCTGGTGGTCAGCCGGTACGTCGGCAAGCCCGTCGACTTCGCCGCCGGCGCCCCCATCGCCACCGGACAGCTGCCGCCCGACCCTCGCCACACGGCGTTCACCGAGCGGGTGGTCCAGGCGCTCCGGATCGAGGCCGGGTGCATCCACCTGGAGTTCTTCGAGACGGCCGCCGGGGAGCTGGTGTTCCTGGAGGTGGCGAACCGGCTCGGCGGCGGCGGCATCGTCACCGCCCACCTGCGGCACACCGGCGTCCACCTGGCCCGGCACGAGATCGCGATCCGGCTCGGCCTGCCGCGCCCGGAGCGGCTGGCGCCGAGCGGGCGGTACCACGGCTTCGCCATCTTCCCCGGGCACCAGCTGGACCCCGCCCGGCCCTGGCGTACCGAGGTGCCCGAGCACCTGCGCGAGCACCCGGCGCTGGACCGGCTGCACCTGCTCGAAGACCCCGGCACCGAGCCCTCGGGCGGCTCCGCCCGGATCACCTACCAGGAGTGGCAGGTCCCCGCCTTCATCGAGGCCTCGCACCCCGACCCCGTCGTCCTCGCCCGGTTCCTCGCCGACTGCACCCGGTCCATCCGGGTGAGCCAGCCCGAACCGGCCAACACCCCAGGAGGTCCCAGGCCGTGACCGCCACGACCACCCCGAGCCGCTCGGCGGCCGAGCCGCAGACCGCGGCCGCCGGGCCGTACCACCCGACCGATCTGCTGCTGGCCGTCGAACACGTCGAGCGGGCGCTGACCCGCGAGCCCGGTTCGCCGGCGGTCCGGGCGCTCCTCGACGCCGGCGTCGACTTCCTGTTCCGGACCGAGGAGCTGGCCGATGGGCTCGACGAGCTCTTCGGCGGCGTGAGCCAGTACCCGTGGCGTCCGCTGACGGACAGCGACGACGTGATCGCCTTCTCGCCGGTCGGCACGGTCGTCCTCGACGACCCCGCACCGGACTCCGCCGAGCCGGCCGTCCGCGGCCTGCTGCTGGCCTGGGCCTCCGGCGACGACGTCATCGTCCGCACCGCGCGGCCCCGGTGGTGGCGGACGGTCGAGGAACTGCTGCGCGCCCCGGGCTTCCCGCTGCCCGCTCTGCGGACCGCCCCGCGGGGCGAGTCCTTCCCGGGCGCCGTCGTGGTCGACGTCCCGCCGCTGCCCGCGGTCGGCGGCGCCGGCGGCAGCGCCGACACGCCGGACACCACCGTCAACGCCCGGCGCTTCCGGCTGGACTGCACCTCCGGCTGGGCCCAGGGGCTGTCCCGGCGCGAGTACCTCCCGGGCACCACGCTGGCCCGGGCCCGGGCCGCGGCCGCCGACGGGCTGGACGGCCGGGTGGCGGCGCGCCTGCGCTACCTCGTCGAGCGGGCCCGGCGCACCCCGTACTACGGCGGGCTCGACCTGCCGCGGGTGACGGAGCGCGCCGACCTCCAGCGGCTGCCGGTCCTCAACAAGTCGGACCTGGAGCGGCACTCCCTGCCCACCTCGCACGACCTGTCCGGCGGCGACCGGCCCAGCGGCGAGGTCCTGCGCAGCGGCGCCACCGCCGGCACTCCCCGGTACATCGTCTACTCGCGGGCCGACTGGACCAACATGATCCGCGAGGCGATCCCCGTGCTGTACGCGCTGGGCCTGCGGCCGGGCGACCGGGTGATCAACACCCTGTTCGGCGGGGAGCTCTACGGCGGGCTGGTGACCAGTCAGAACGAGCTCTCCCGGATGCCGGTGGAGACCTACACCGTCGGCGGCAGCGCGAGCGCGGACCACATCCTGATGCTGGTGCGCAGCTTCGACGCCAACGCCGTGCTGGGCATGCCCGCGCTGCTGCTGCCGGTGCTGCGGGCCGCCAAGGCCGCCTTCCCCGAGCTGCGGATCGAGAAGGTGCTGTACGGCGGCAGCCCGATGATGGAGACCGACAAGCAGTGGCTCCGCGACGAGCTGGGCGCCAAGGTGGTGGCCAGCATCCTCGCCGCCAACGACGGCGCCCAACTCGGCTACCAGTGCTCCGAGATGAGCGGCACGCTGCACCACGTCTGCGACGACTACAACCTGCTGGAGGTGGTCGACGAGCAGGGCCGTCCGCTGCCCGACGGCGAGGTCGGCGAACTGCTGGTGACCAGCCTGCAGAAGCTCGAAGGGCCGCTCATCCGCTACCGGATCGGCGACATCGGCCGGATCTTCCGGCACAGCTGCGGCTGCGGCCTCAGCGGCCGGGTGCTGGAGTACCTGGGCCGGTCCGACGGACAGATCAAGGCCCACGCCCAGACCATGCTCTACGCGGACGTGGTGGCCGAGCTGGCCCCGTTCGAGGTCTCCCAGGTGCAGGTCGAGGTGGCCTCCCGGGACCGGCACGAGTCCATCGTGATCCGGACCGAGTCCGCCCGCCCGCTGGATCCGGCGGCGGTGAAGGCGCACCTGGAGTCGAAGTTCTCGCTGCTCGGCTCGCGGCAGGAGTTCGAGACCGACGAGCTGCTGTTCCACTTCGCCGTGGAGTGCCTCGGCGAGGGCGAGCTGCCGCGCCACCCGGTCAGCGGCAAGGTCCGCGGCGTGATCGACCGGCGGGTGGGGGCGTGATGGCGGCCGCACCGCCGAAGGAGCCGGTGAGCGCCCTGCTCAATGCCGAACTCGCCCGGCCGGACAGCCCGTTGCGGTCGATCGATCCCCGGCGCCACCCGGTGCTCGCCGACCTGAAGCGGGCCCGGTACCTGAGCCGGCCGCTGGTCTACCCCGAGTCCGAGGTGCGCGCCTTCGAGGCCGACCTGCTCGGCGCGGTCGAGTTGCTGACCACCCTGCCGACGCGGCTGTTCGACGGCGACGTCGAACGGACCTGCCGGGCGCTCGGCCTGGACCCGCGCAAGGCGGAGCTGGTCGGGGACTTCGAGCAGGAGCGCCCGCCGCGTTTCGGCCGGATCGACGCCTACCACGACGGCGAGGCGCTGCGGGTCCTGGAGTTCAACGTCGGCGGATCCGTGGGCGGCCAGGAGTGGGTGCAGCCGCTGGCGGAGATGTTCTGGGCCGACGACGCCTTCCGCGCGTTCGGGACGGCGCACGGCCTGTACCACCTGCCCCAGACCACGCTGCTGGCGGGCGCGCTGCGGGAGGCGGCAGCCAGGGTGTGCTCGGGCCGCGACCCGGTCATCGCCATGGTCGAGGGCACCGGCGGCCTGGACCTCTACGCCGAGGGCTCGTGGTACCTGCTGCGGCGCCTGCTGGAGGCCGAGGGGTTCGACTGCCTGATCGGGGAGGTCCAGGAGCTGGAGGTGACCGCCTCCGGGGCGCGCTTCCAGGGCCGGCCGGTGGACCTGGTGTACCGGCTGTACGACCTGGACCAGGTCGTCGACGACCAGGACGCCTGGCGCACCACGGTCCGCCTGCGGGACGCCCACCGGTCCGGGCAGGTGGCGCTCTGGGCCCCGCTGGAGAGCGACCTGACCGACAACAAGCGCTTCCTGGCGTACCTGTCGGACCCCCGACTGCGCGGTCACATGTCGCAGGACGAACGGGACTTGGTGGACCGGGTGCTGCCATGGACCCGCGCCCTGGTACCCGGTGCGGCAGGGCTCGAGACGGTGGTCGCGGACTGCCGCGAGCGCCGCGAGCAGCTGATCCTCAAGCCCGACGGCGGCTTCGGCGGCCAGGGCATCACCTGCGGCTGGCTGGTCTCCGACCAGCAGTGGGCCGACGCGCTGCGGCTCGGCGCCGAGGAGGGCGCGGTGGCCCAGCAACGGGTCGTCCCCCGTGCGGAGTTCGCGGTCGACGTCGAGACCGGCCGGACGGAGTCCTGGGACGCCTGCCTGGGCCTGTACTGGGTGCCGGGCGGCCTGGGCGGCGGCGGCGGACGGCTGGTGCACTCCGGCGAGCCGGCCGACTCCACCGACCGGCGGCTGGCCCCGATGTTCCTGTACCCCGGCCAGGACGCCGAGTTGCGCTGAAGCTACTGTCCCAACGCCCGTTCCGACCCAAGTTCCGACCCCCTGCTCCCGACCCCGCTTCCGACGCCCCCCGGCCCACAACTCAGGACGGAGACGATGTCTTCCACATTCCGCGCCGTACACCAGGTGGCACGCCCCGACGGTGTACCCGGCGCCGAACACTTCGCCGTCGTGGAGCACCCGCTCCCCGCGGTCGAACCCGGCACCGCCCTGGCGGAGAACATCTACCTGTCCGTCGACCCGTACATGCGGGAGCTCATGGACGAGGAGTGGCCGCTGCACGAACCACTCGGGTTCGGCCGGGCCATCGGCCGCGTCGTCCGCTCCGCGGACCCCGACCTGCGGGTGGGCGACCTGGTGGAGCACGGCGGGGGCTGGAGCACCCACGCGCTGATCCAGCACGGCCGCGGACGCGTGATCCGGCCGGCCGCCGGCGTGGCGACGGCCACGTACCTGTCGGTGCTCGGCGCGACCGGCCTGACGGCCTACGTGGGCGTCCGCGAGATCCTCCGGGTCCAGTCCGGGGAGGCGCTGTACGTCTCGGCGGCCGCCGGCGCGGTCGGCGGCGTGGCCGGACAGATCGCGAAGCTGGCCGGCGCCGGGCACGTGGTCGGCAGCACCGGCTCGGCGGCCAAGGTGCGCCACGTCGTCGAACGGCTCGGCTTCGACGCCGCCTTCGACTACCACGACGGCCCGGTGGCCGACCTGCTGGCGCAGGCGGCCCCGAAGGGCGTCGACGCGGTGCTGGAGGGTGTCGGCGGCGACCACCTGGAGGCCGCGATCGGCGCCACCCGCGAGTTCGGCCGGATCGCCTGGGTCGGCGCGATCTCCCAGTACAACCGCCCCGACCGGCCGCCCGCGGCGCCCCGGAACCTCTACGCCGTGTCGGACCGCAGCATCCATCTGCGCGGCTACCAGGTACGGCACTTCATGCACCTCCAGCAGGAGGCCGTGAGCTGGCTGACGCCCCATCTCCAGACCGGCCGGATCGTCGCCGACGAGCAGGTCGTCGAGGGCTTCGAGCACGTCGTCGAGGCGTTCCTCGGGGTGCTGCGGGGCGACAACACCGGCAAGATGCTCGTCCGTGTCGGGGAGGAGTGACCCGTGCTCAAGGCCTTCGCGTCCTACCGGGGACTCCTGGCGCTCCCCGGAGCGCGCACCGTGTTCGTCGTCGGACTGCTCGCCCGTCTCCCGTTCACCGCGGCCTCGATGGCCCTCGCCCTGCACGTCGTCATCGACCTGGACCGCGGCTACGGCGCGGCCGGGCTCGCGGACCTGATGCTGACGCTCGGCGGGGCCGTGGGCGCGCCCCTGCTGGGCCGCTCCCTGGACCGCTTCGGCGTGCGCCCGGTGGTGCTCGTCACCGGCACGGTCGACGCCGTGTTCTGGATCGGAGCGCCCTACCTCCCCTACCCGTGGCTGCTCGCGGCCTCCCTGGTGGCCGGGTTCATGGGGCTCCCGGTGTTCACGGCCATCCGCCGGGCGATCGCCACCAACATCCCCTCGGAGCAGCAGCGGCAGGCCTTCGCCCTGGACGCGATCCTGGTCGAGGTGGTGTTCATGGTCGGACCGGCCGTCGCGGTCGGTGCCATCACCGCCGTGAACGACGCCACCGCGACGATGACCGGGATCGGCGTGCTCTACCTGGGAGCCGGGCTGCTGCTCACCCGGCTCGCCCCGGCCGGGGCCGACGGGGCGGCGGCCGCGCCGAAGGACCCGGCGGTCCCGGAGCCGACCGGGCGCAGCCTCTGGCTCCGTCCGGGCTTCCTGCTGGTGCTGGGCGTCAGCCTGGCGGCCAACCTCGTCCTGGCCGGCAGCGAGATCTCGATCACCGCCGTCCTGCGCGGGGTCGGCGACACCGAGTGGGCCGGGGTCTGCGTGGCGATCTGGTGCGCGGCCTCCCTGGTCGGCGGCTTCTGGCACGGCGCCACCAGCCGGCCCTGGCGGCTGCCGCGGCTGATGCTGCTGATGGGGCTCACCATCGCGCCCGTCGGGATCGCCGGCCACGCGGGCTGGATCTGGCTCGCCGTGGCCATGCTCCCCTCCGGTTTCATGTGCGCGCCGACCCTCGCCTCTGCCTCCGAGGAGATCACCCGGGCGGTGCCACCGTCGGTGGTCGGCCAGGCCGCGGGACTCCAGGGCTCGGCGATGACGATCGGCGGGGCGATCGGCGCACCACTGGCCGGCGCCGTCATCGACCACTCCGCACCGGCCTGGGGCTTCGCGGTCACCGGCCTGGTCGGGGCATCGCTGGCGGCCCTCACCATCGCCTACCAGTACTTCGCCCGGCCGAAGCCGGCCGCGAAGTCCACCGAGGAGGCCGACGCCCCGGCGACGGTCTGACCACCCCACAGGCCGAGGCCGCACCTGCCCCCGCAGGTGCGGCCTCGGCCTGTGGACGGTGGAGGGCCGGGCTACGCCCACGAGAAGGTCCGCTGTTCGTTTCGTTCCCCCGCGGCCGGGCCCGCGAGTCACCGTGCCGCCACCCGGCCTCGGGTGCGCGATCCTCGCGCATATTTGCGTGTCGACGCAAGCCTCCTGGGGGTGGACTTCTTCCCGCCGAGTGGCGGATTTCCCCGACGATCCGTCAGGGGCCAGCCTTGCGGGCAGTTCGACAGGTTCACGTCACCCCCACAGGCGGCCCCACACACCGCCGGACAAGGACACGTCATGCGTCGCTTCCCCCTGCCCAGGATCCTGGCCACCGCCGCGGCGGCCACCGCGCTCGCCCTCGCCGTACCCGCGACCGGCGCCTCGGCCGCGAGCCTGCCGGGCCCGACCATCATCGGCGGCGGCACCGCCGCACAGGGTTACTCGTTCATCGTCTCGCTGCAGCAGAACGGCCAGCACATCTGCGGCGCCTCGCTGATCTCGCCCACCTGGGCGGTCACCGCGGCGCACTGCGTGGCCGGCGGCACGGCCGACCAGTTCACCGTCCGGGTCGGCTCCAACGACCGCACCTCGGGCGGCGAGGTCGCCTCGTTGGCCAAGATCGTCCCCCACCCGAACTACAGCACCAACAACGACATCGCCCTGCTCCAACTCGCCGGCCCCGTCCAGGCCACCCCGATCGCCATCGCCGACAGCGCGCCGGCCGGCACCGCCACCAAGCTGCTCGGCTGGGGCCAGGAGACGCCGCAGCCCGGCGGCGACAACGGCCCGGACCAGCTCAAGGAGCTCGACACCAGCCTGCTCCCGAGCGGCTGCGCCGAGGGCTACGACCCCTCCTCCGAGCTCTGCGTCAACAACCCGCAGGGCCCGGACGGCAACAACCAGGGCGCCTGCTACGGCGATTCGGGCGGCCCGGCGATCGCGCAGATCAACGGTGAGTGGCGGCTGCTCGGCGCCACCAGCCGAGCCGGCGGCAGCTCCTCCACCTGCGCGGTCGACCCCTCGATCTACACCAACGTGACGGCGTTCAAGGACTTCATCCAGACCACCATGGCCGGCTGATCCCCCGATCCCCCACTCGGGCCGGATCATCCCCGACGGCGGCCCTCCGTCCCGATCACCGGGACGGGGGGCCGCCGCTCGGGCTGTGGCGACGTGCGAGACGCGCCGGCCGCGGGACCGAGCCCCCCACGCCCCCGCCTACGCCGTCCGCCGTTGGACGCCGTCCAGCAGCAGCCCGAGCCCCAGCTCGAACCCCCGGTCGTCGAGCCCCGCCGGGCCACCGCCCCGGGCCGCGGAGCCCTCCAGGGCGTCCGCGAGCGCCGGGTACTGCGGCCGGTACGCGGCCGGCTCCCGGGTGAAGCCCGCCCCGAAGGTCTCCACCGCGGAGCCGAGCACCAGGTAGTCGATCGCCGCGGCGACCTCCGCCGCGTCCGCGGGGTCGAGGCCGGCCCGGCCGAGGAGGGCGAGCAGCGCGTCGTAGCCGCGCAGTGCGCTGTCGGCCTCGACCCGGCGGCGGGCGAGCAGGGAGACGGCGTTCGGGTGCCGCAGGAAGACCGCGCGGTAGCCGCGCGCGTACCCGGCGAGGCCGGCCCGCCAGTCCGGATCGCTCAGCGGCGCGTGGTCGATCTCGTCGTTGACCAGCCCGGAGACCGTGTCGACCAGGGCGTCCTTGCTCGGTACGTGGTTGTAGAGCGACGCCGCCTTGACCCCGAGCCGCTCGGCGAGCGCCCGCATGGTCAGGCCGTCGGGACCCTCCTCGTCCACCACCTGGAGTGCGGCGCGCGCGATCCGCTCGCGGGTCAGCAGTGCTCTGCTCGGTCGGCCCACCGAAAAATTCCCCTCTTCCGCTCTCCGTGTCCGGGGGCTATCGTGCCAGACCGACAGCAGTTGCTAACAAAGTTAGTTTTATCAGGAGGGCGCCGCCCGTGGCCGAGAACACCCCCACCGATGCCACCCATGCCGGCGACGCCACCGACGCCGACCGGCTGGCCGCGCTCGGCTACCAGCAGGAGCTGCGGCGCAGCCTGACCGTGCTCGGCAACATCTCCATGGGCTTCGCCGTCGTCTCCCCGGTCGTCGGGCTGTACGCCGCCGTCCAGGTCGGCATGAGCGTCGCGGGCGGCGCCTGGGTCTGGGCGCTGCCGCTGTGCCTGCTCGGGCAGTGCCTGGTCGTCGCCGTCTACGCCGAACTCGCCTCGCAGTGGCCGCTGGCCGGCGGCGCCTACCAATGGAGCAGACGCCTGGCGAGACCGGCGGTCGCCTGGCTCAGCGGCTGGCTGTGGCAGTTCGCCGTGATGTTCGGCAACACCACCGTCGCCTACCTCGCCTCGCCCTGGCTCTTCGCCCTCTTCGGCACCGTCCCGACGCCCGCCGAGCAGGTCCTCGTCTCGGTCGGCTTCATGCTCTTCTGCGCCCTGGTCAACGCCTACGGCATCAACCTCCTGCGCTGGTTCGTCAGCCTGGGCATCGCTGCCGAGGCCGTCGCCTCCGTCCTGGTCGGCCTCACCCTGCTGCTGGTCTTCCGGCAGCACGGCCTGTCCCTGCTCACCGACTTCCTCGACGCCCCGCAGGGACTGGGCGTCAGCGACACCGGCGCCCTGCTCGCCGCCGTGGCCGTCGCCGGCTGGGCGTTCATCGGCTTCGACGCCTGCGTGTCCACCGCCGAGGAGACCAAGGACGCCGCCCGGCAGGTCCCCCGGGCCATGTGGTGGTCGCTGATCAGCGTCGGGCTCGTCGTCATCCTCAACGCGGTCTCGGTCGAGCTCGCCCACCCCGACCCCGCCGACGTCGTCGCCGTCAAGGACCTCGACCCGGTCACCACCGCCGTCACCCACGCCTTCGGCGGCTGGGCCGACAAGCCCTTCGTCCTGGTCGTCCTGATCAGCTTCACCGCCTGCCTGATGGCCTCCCAGGGCGGCGCCGCCCGCGGCCTCTACTCCCTCGCCCGCGACGACGTCTTCCCCTTCTCCCGCCACATCCGCAAGGTCAACCGGCACAAGGCACCGATCGGCGGCCTGCTCGCCGCCACGGTGATCAGCTGCGCCGCGCTGCCCCTGGGCCTGAACACCTCCGCCATCGGCAGCCTGATCACCTTCGGCAGTGCCGCCACCTTCGTGCCGTTCTTCCTGCTCACCGTGGTCGCCCTGACCGCCCGCCTGCGCGGCACCTGGCAGCCCGCCGGAGCGGTCGGCTACGGACGACTCGGCACCCCGCTCAACGTCCTCGCGGTGCTGTGGACCGGCTTCGAGGTGGTCAACATCTGCTGGCCGCGCGCCATCCTCGCCCCCGCCGGAGCGCCCTGGTACCAGATCTGGGCGGCACCGCTCGGCGTCGGCACCGTCACCCTCGCCGGCCTCGCCTACCTGCTCGCACGCCGCCCCGACCGCCGGATGCCCGACCCGGCCCACGACCGCCCGCACAGCGACGAACTCGCGCCCGCCGTCGTGTAGTTGCCCCGCTGCCCCGAGACGGTGGCACCATCGACCTTCCGCTTCCGACCTTCCGCTTCCGACCTTCCGCTTCCGACCTTCGACCTTCGACCGAACACCCCTGGAGCAACCCGCATGACACACGCCTTCGACGTCGTCGAGACCGGCATCGCCGACCTGCGCGCGGCGCTGGAGAAGGGCGAGACCACCTCGGTCGGCCTGCTCGACGCCTACCTCGCCCGGATCGAGGCCTACGACCGGCCCGGCACCGGCACAGCGCTCAACTCGCTCGTCGTGATGAACCCGGACGCCCGCGCCGACGCCGAGGCCTCCGACGCCCGCCGAGCGCAGGGCCGCACCCTCGGCCCGCTCGACGGCATCCCCTACACCGCCAAGGACAGCTACCTCGCCAAGGGCCTGACCGCCGCCGCCGGTTCGCCGGCCTTCGAGCACCTCGTCGCCCAGCGCGACGCCTTCGCCATCGAGCGGCTGCGCGCCGCCGGCGCCGTCCTCATCGGCCTGACCAACATGCCGCCGATGGCCAACGGCGGCATGCAGCGCGGCGTCTACGGCCGGGCCGAGAGCCCGTACAGCGCCGACTGGCTGACCAGCGCGTACGGCTCCGGCTCCTCGAACGGCTCGGGTACCGCCACGGCGGCCTCCTTCGGCGCGTTCGGCCTCGGCGAGGAGACCTGGTCCTCGGGCCGGGCGCCCGCCTCGTACAACGCGCTGTGCGCCTACACCCCCAGCCGCGGCGTGATCTCGGTGCGCGGCAACTGGCCGCTGGTCCCGACCATGGACGTCGTGGTCCCGCACACCCGCACCATGGCCGACCTCCTCGAACTGCTCGACGTCATCGTCGCCGACGACGCGGAGACCCGCGGCGACCTGTGGCGCTCCCAGCCCTGGATCCCGCTGCCCGCGGCCTCCGAGGTCCGCCCCGCCTCGTACCCCGCACTGGCCCCCGCCGACACCGCGGCGGCGGGTTCGACCCTCGCCGGCCGACGCGTCGGCGTGCCCCGGATGTACATCAACGCCGACCCCGAGGCCGGGACCAACCCCGACGGCGGCATCGGCGGCCAGACCGGGCAGCGGATCGACACCCGCGCCTCGGTCCTCGCCCTGTGGCAGGCCGCCCGCCGCGACCTGGAGGCCGCCGGGGCCGAGGTCGTCGAGGTCGACTTCCCGGTGGTGACCAACTACGAGTCCGACCGCCCCGGCGCTCCGTCGCTGTTCACCCGCGGCCTCGTCGGCCGTGACTTCCTCACCGTCGAGATCGAGGACCTGTCCGCCTGGTCCTGGGACGACTTCCTGCGCGCCAACGGGGACCCGGCCCTGCCGACCCTCGCCGACGTCGACCCCGCGCGCATCTGGCCCAAGCACCCCGGCGAACTGCCGGACCGCTACGCCGGGTTCGACGACACGATCGCCGACTACCCGCGACTGGTGCGCGAGCGCCCGTACGCGTCGCTCACCGAGATCCCCCACCTCGAACAGGGACTGCGCGGGCTGGAGGAGACCCGCCGCCTCGACCTGGAGGGCTGGATGGACGAACTCGCCCTGGACGCCGTGGTCTTCCCCGCGGTCGCCGACGTCGGCCCGGCCGACATGGACGTCGACGAGGCCTCCGCCGACCTCGGCTGGCGCAACGGTGTCTGGGTCGCCAACGGCAACCTCGTGCCGCGCCACCTCGGCATCCCGACCGTGACCGTGCCGATGGGCACCATGACCGACACCGGCATGCCGGTCGGGCTGACCTTCGCGGGCCGCGCATACGACGACACCGCCCTCCTGCGCCTCGCCGCCGCCTTCGAGGCCACCGGCCGGCGCCGCACCGAGCCGACCCGCACCCCGAGGCTCCCGGCCAACTGACGGACCGCGGCGGCCCGAACCCCCGGCGAGTGCCGCCCGGCCGGAAGCACGCAGCCGGCCGGGCTGTTGCCGCCCGCTCAGGAGCGGGCGGCAACAGCGGATCCGCCCGCTCCCACAGATCGTCCGGAACAGGATCCATGCGCATCCGGACACCCTGCCGGGCCGGATCACCGGGTGGTGGGCCCGGGCTCAACCCATCGTCGAACGATCTGTTGTGCCCTTGACGACTGCGGGCGGGTTCCAGGTCCCGTCGAGGACTTCGGGCTCGGGTGCGTAGAGGCGCATCGTGATGCCCAGCGGGCCGGACGGGGCAGGCAGCCAGTTCGACACCCGCTCCGGGCCCGGGTTGTGCTTCGAGATGAAGATGGTGAGCGAGCCGTCCTGCTCGTCGTAGGCCAGGTCGTCACGGTCGCCGAGGGCGAAGCGGTCGATGTCGTTCGCGACCTGGTAGCCCTCGCCGTCGTACATGGTGACCGACCAGAAGGCACCGGCCGGCGGCATCTCACCGGCCTCGAACCGCAGGGTGTAGTCGTGGTCGCCGTTGACCGGGTCGCCGTCCGCGTCGGCGGCGAGGACCGGGTAGACGGCGTCCTCCGGCGGGTTGGCGCCGAGGCCGCCGGCAGCCACCACGGCGCGCTTGAAGTAGCTGTTGCCGTAGACACCCATGGTGTCCAGGGAGGTCCGCCAGCCGTTGGCCGCGACGCCGAAGCTCGCCATCGACCCGAGGATCTTCGCAAGTGCCTCCTTGGCGCCGGCGTCGATCTCGGCGAGGTCGGCATCGGTGAACCGGCCGGGATCGAAGGCCTGGCCCGGCACGATACCCAGGTGCGCGATCCGGGCCAGGGTGGAGAAGTCCGCGGCGTGCGGCGGGTTGACCGCCAGTGCCTGGGCAGCCGAGGTGAAGAACTCGACAGTGCTGAGATTGTTCACCAGGGCGAGCGCGTCGGTCTGGACGTCAATCGGCTCGCCGGGCACGTACCCGCGCGGGGGAACCGCGGTCAGGGTGTAGCCGTCCTGGACTTTCCAGACGGTGGCGTAGTCGGCCGGGCCGTTGGTCTGGGTCCGGCCGATGATCCACACGTAGGGTGTCGGCGCCCGCAGCACTGTCACCCCGGCCCGGGGAGTGTCGGCGTAGCCGGGACCGACGATGAGGTAGTCCTGGTCGCCGGTTCCGGTGGTGCGTTTGCCGATGGTGGCGAACACGTCCGTCCACATGTCCATCAGCGGGAGCATGAAGTACCGGTCGGCGGTGTCGGTGACGTGCAGTTCCACCGGGCCGTCGGTCAGGTCCAGCCAGGCGTTGGAGTACAGCGTGTCGAAGTTCGGCCGCACCACGGCACGGAACTCCGCCGAGGGGAACTCGCGCAGGTGATGGAACTCGTTCGGCGCGCCGTAGCCCGGCTTCTGCGCTGCCGCCGGAGAGGTGGCCTGCCGACGCGTGACGTCCATCATGACCAGCGGGTAGAGGTAGGTGTACGCCTCGCGGGCCAAGGTCCGCGGATCAGCCGACAGCATGCCCATGCCTCAACGCCTCCATAGCGTGACGACCTCCTGACTGGAAGTCACGCACAGTCTGCCGCCGAGCGGCCCACAACGCCAGAACGCGGCGCAAGCAGCCGCCACTGCATGCCGATGCGACTGTGGCTCATCCCCGGCGTCAGGACACCGTTTGGCACTGCCCCGGCCGTCGGCAGGCGTGGGCTCCTCATCAGGGGCGAGCCGGTCGCCGGACGAGCCGCAGGCGCGGTGAGGGCAGCAGGAAGGCGGCGTGGCGGCATTGGCTCATGAGCCACCTCGGCCATCTGAACCGGTATCAACCCGGACAGATCGCCAGGAGGCGTGCATTGTCGCGAGAAGGGTTGACACTGCGCGCAGGGTATTGGAAGCTCCCAATTGGCCGACGCCGGGGGCATTCATCCCGGTGACATTTTTTGCGAGTGATTGTTAGCGCTAACACTCAGCCGTCGAATCCACCGCCGATCGGGAGGCCGGCATGCGGACCTGAGCGCCACGACCGGCCACCCGCGCGGCTCGTGCGGCCGCTTCTCCGATTCTTCCGGCGCCCACGAGGCCGAACCGGAGATCCGGGATGGATTCGCCGCCCCGACATGCCGGGGGAGCCGCACCGGAAATACCGGCGCACAGTCCTCCATTTCTTCACGCTGCGACCTCACCGCCCCCGATCGGGTCCTCTCGGAGCCCCCACACCACAACTGTGGAGCCATCCACCGAAATGTGCTTGTCATGCCCACACCTATATCGGGTTGATGCCGAACCGCGAGAAACAGACACCTCCCCCACCACTCCCGCCAGGAGGCGACCACATGCTCCACGCGAACCCGCGCGTCACCCGGCCGACGGCACGCGCACGGCTGCGGAGGACGCTTGCCTGCGTACTCTCGGCGTTACTCCTGTCCTTGGCGATTCCACTGCTCTCCCTCGGCGCAGCCCAGCCGGCTGCGGCCCTCGGCGCGGCCGCACCGGCCGCACCGGCCGTGGGCAACGGTTTGGCGATCACGCCGCCGATGGGTTTCAACGACTGGAACGCCTATGGCTGCGACGTCTCCGAGCCGCTGATCAAGAGCACGGCGCTGGCCATGCACAACAACGGCATGCAGAGCGCCGGGTACGAGTACGTCAACATCGACGACTGCTGGATGACCCGCGCTCGGGGCTCCGACGGGCGTCTGGTGCCTGATCCGAACAAGTTCCCGGACGGGATCAAGGGCACCGCCGACTACGTCCACTCGCTGGGGTTGAAGCTGGGCATCTACGAGGACGCCGGACTGCAGACCTGCGCCGGCTTCCCGGGCAGCCTGGGCCACGAGACCACGGACGCACAGACCTTCGCCGACTGGGGCGTGGACTACCTGAAGTACGACAACTGCTATGCAGGGCCTGGCTGCTGGCAGAACTCCTGCCCCCAGGGCACCAAGGCGCCCGCGCAGACCCGGTACGCCACGATGCGCGACGCCCTGGCCGCGACCGGCCGGCCCGTCCTGTTCAGCCTGTGCAGCTGGGGCGAGGACGCCGTGTGGACCTGGGGCGCCGGCGTCGGCAACAGTTGGCGCACCACCGGCGACATCAACGCCGGCTATTCCAGCATGCTGTCGATCTTCCACAGCAACGTGAACCTGGCCGCCTACGCCGGGCCCGGTCACTGGAACGACCCGGACATGCTCGAGGTCGGCAACAGCCCGCTCACCGACACCGAGAGCCGCTCGGAGTTCAGCCTGTGGGCAGAGATGGCGGCTCCGCTGATCTCCGGCACCAACATCGCCTCGGCCGGCGCGGCCACCCTGGCCACGCTCACCAATGCCCGGGTGATCGCGGTCGACCAGGACCCGCTCGGCAAGCAGGGCACCCTCGTCTCCTCCACCGGCGGTCTCGACGTGCTGGCCAAGCCGCTGGCGAACGGCGACGTCTCGGTGGCCCTGTTCAACGAGACCGGATCGACCGCGACCATCAGCACCACCGCCGCCGCGATCGGGAAGGCCGACGCCTCCGGCTACAGCCTCACCGACCTGTGGTCCGGCGCGACTTCGACCACCACCGGCACCATCAGCGCCTCGGTTCCGGCGCACGGCACCACCATGTTCCGCGTCGCGGGCGGCACCGGCGGCGGCACGGACCGAACCGGCCCGGTGCGCGCGGTCGGCGCGGACAAGTGCCTGGACGTGCCGAACTCGACCACCACCCCGGGCACCCAGCTGCAGATCTGGGACTGCAACGGCCAACCGAACCAGGCCTGGACCCGCACCTCCTCCGGCCAGCTGACCGTCTCCTCGGGCGGCACCCGGATGTGCCTGGACGCGTACAACGGCCAGACCGCGCCCGCCACCAAGGTCGAGATCTGGACCTGCAACAACCAGCCGAACCAGCAGTGGACGGTGAACGCCGACGGCACCATCACCAGCGCCCAGTCCGGGCTCTGCCTCGACGTCACCGCCAGGTCCACCGCCGACGGCGCCCTGATCGACCTGTGGACCTGCAACGGCCAGAGCAACCAGAAGTGGGCCGTCTGAGCGGTCACCGGACGCAACTGCCGTACTGTCCCCGAGGTCCCGACCTCCGGAGGCAGTGCGGCGGTTGCGGCGGTTGCGGCGGTTGCACCGCCGCCGACTTCGCCCTCCGCGCCGGCCGCGGCGCCGCCGACCGGATCCACGGCACCGTCCTCCCACCGCTGCGGGAGGCCGCGCGCCGGATCGGGGAGGACCTGGCCGAAGTCGCCCGCTTCACCGGCTCCCGCATCCGCTGAAAAAAATTTCCCGGATCACGGCAACCTTCCTGCGGGCGGCGGCAACCAGCAGGTGAACGAGGCCAGGACCAAGGCCCACCGTGCCAGAGGAAGAAGCCGTTGCCCGATCAGAACCGTTCCCATCGCCGCCGCCCGGCGACCCGCCGTGTGATCGCCGTCGCCGTGGCCCTCGCCGCCACGGGCGCCGCCGTGCCGCTGATCGCCCAGGCCGCCCGCACGTCGAAAGCCGCCGCACCGACCACGACCGCCGAGGCGGCGGCCGGCAGCGGCCGCTACTTCGGCACGGCGGTGTCCTCGGGCAGGCTCGGCGACCCGACGTACTCCACCATCCTCGACCGGGAGTTCAACGCGATCACCCCGGAGAACGAGATGAAGTGGGACACCACCGAGCCCTCCCGGGGGTCGTTCAACTTCGCCCCCGCGGACTCGATCGTCAGTCACGCCGCCGCGCACGGCCAGCGGATGCGCGGCCACACCCTGGTCTGGCACTCCCAGCTGCCGGCCTGGGTGCGTGCCACCACCGACGCCAACACCCTGCGCGGCGTGATGGACAACCACATCACCCAGGAGATGTCCCACTACAAGGGCAAGATCTACGCCTGGGACGTGGTCAACGAGGCGTTCGCCGACGACGGCAGCGGCCGGCACCGCAGCTCGGTGTTCCAGGACGTGCTGGGCGACGGCTTCATCGAGGAGGCCTTCCGCACCGCCCGGAACGTCGACCCCTCCGCCAAGCTCTGCTACAACGACTACAACATCGAGAACTGGTCCGACGCCAAGACCCAGGGCGTCTACCGCATGGTCAAGGACTTCAAGTCCCGCGGTGTGCCGATCGACTGCGTCGGCTTCCAGAGCCACTTCGGCGCCGGCGGCCCCCCGGCGAGCTTCCAGAACACCCTGTCGAGCTTCGCCGCACTCGGCGTGGACGTCCAGATCACCGAGCTCGACATCGCCCAGGCACCCACCGGCGGGTACACCGCCGCCGTCCAGGACTGCCTCAACGTCGCCCGCTGCACGGGCATCACCGTGTGGGGCATCCGTGACAGCGACTCCTGGCGCACCGGCGAGAACGCGCTGCTGTTCGACGGCAACGGCAACAAGAAGCCCGCCTACGGCGCGGTCCTCACCACCCTGAGCGCGAGCAGCGGCGGCAACGGCGGCGGAGACGGCGGCACGCCGGGCGGGGGCATCACCTCCGGAGCCGTCTACACCCTCTCCGACGTGGCCGCCGGCCGCATTCTCGACGAGTACGCGGGGCAGAACGCCAACGGCACCCCGGTCCAGGTGTGGGACGCCGGCGGCGCCGCCAACCAGCAGTGGCGGGCCGGCAGGAACAGCGACGGCTCCTACACCTTCACCAACCTCGCCAGCGGCCGGGTCCTGGACGACCCGGCCGGCCAGGCCGCCAACGGCACCAAGCTGCTGGTCTGGGACGACAACGGCGGCGCCAACCAGCACTGGAAGGCCGCCCGCAACAGCGACGGCTCCTACACCCTCACCAACGTCGCCACCCGCAAGGCCCTGGAGACGCCCGGCAACCAGACCGCCAACGGCACCCCCGTCCAGATCTGGGACTCCTGGGGCGCCGCCAACCAGCACTGGAACCTCACCCCGGCCGGTTCCACTCCGACGACACCCGCGCCGTCGGGCAGCACCTGCGCCCTGCCGTCGACGTACCACTGGTCCTCGACGGGTTCGCTGGCGAAGCCGGGCAACGGGTGGGCCTCGGTGAAGGACTTCACCGACGTCGTCTACAACGGCAAGCACCTGGTCTACGCGTCGAACGTGTCCGGGTCCTCGTACGGCTCGATGATGTTCAG